>NZ_JAKGUG010000001.1 GCF_021568855.1 Dethiosulfovibrio russensis
GCTTTTGCGGAGGGGGTACACCCGGTCCCATGCCGAACCCGGCAGTTAAGCCCTCCAGCGCCGATGGTACTGCGATTCGCTTCGTGGGAGAGTAGGTCGCTGCCAAGAGTCTTTTCTCTTTTTATGCATGGGCCGGTAGCTCAGGCGGCTAGAGCACTCGGCTGATAACCGAGAGGTCAGTGGTTCGAGTCCACTTCGGCCCACCATGTGATATAAAATCTCCACCTTCTTAAGAAGGTGGAGATTTTTTTCTATGCTCCTATTTTTTTAGAAGAATATATGGGCGAAAATACACACTATAGGGAGAGTTATGATCGTTCTCTCTATGAATATGATAAACAGGTCCTTCAGATCCACCGGTATGTCGGATCCCAATATAACAGCTCCCGTCTCGGACATATATATAAGCTGAGTAACCGATACCGCTCCGATGATGAACTTGGTCATGGGAGATGTTATTGTTTGGGCCATCAAGGAGGGGACCACCATGTCGGCAAAACCTACCACAAGGGTATGACTGGCTGCTGCGGCCTCCGGAATATTGAGCGCGTTAAGGAGCGGCATGAAGGGCATTCCCAGCCATTGGAATAACGGGGTGGACTCAGAGATCACCAAAGCGAGGGTACCGAAAGCCATTATTATGGGTAGAACTCCCAGCCATAGGTCTAAGACCGTTTTTGCCCCGTTTTTCAGGAGGTTCCCCACATTTCCGCTGTTGGATGCTTTCTCCATCGCCAGAGTGAGCCCCCACTGATTTCTGGACATCCCCTCGGGAATGACATCCCCCGTCTCTTTCTTTACTCCGTGGAGGTATTCGTCCTTTTTCAATGAAAGGGGAGGAATTCTGGGAACTATCAGGGCTGCCGCTATTCCTGATACGGTCACTGCCAGATAATATTGTCCGAAGTAATCCAACATACCGATGTTCTCCAACACTACTAGACAGAACGTTATGGAGACGGCGGAAAAGGTCGTCCCGATCACCGCGGCTTCTTTTGCGGTGTAATACCCTTCAGTGTACTGTTTGTTCGTAAGGGCTACTCCGATGGTGCCGTCCCCTACCCATGAGGCTATGCAATCTATGGCGGAACGACCGGGAAGTCCGAATAAGGGTCTCATAAAAGCGGTCAGATATACCCCTATATATTCGAGAAGTCCGAAATCGGTCAGTAACGGCAGTATAAATCCGGCTATCAGGAATATGGTAAAAAGGCCGCAGATGAGGTCGAATAGGATAAGCCCTCCGGTGTAGTCCGACCAGACTATCTCCGGGCCCAGGTTGAAGTAGACCATGTAGGCGATGATCATCCCCAATATTCTGGCGGATGTCCAGAACCATGAAACGTCGAAGATTTTTTTCCAGTAGTCGTTTTTATCGATAGCCTTTGGTCTCGATAGTTTGAATAACACAGTAGTAATAGTGCTGATGGTTATAAAAATCAACACGAGCAAAGATACCGGTATCATTCCATTGATCATGGAATTTACTTTTTTAGATAGTATGGATACTAATACGGTCTGTCGTTCGTCAATTATCAACGGGGTCATTAATAAAAATATTCCCAAAAATGACGGAATTACAAACCTCGCGATCTCCGGTAACGAAGATTTTTTACTTCCTATACTACTCATAATAGCACCTCCACGATAGATATTAACAACTCTTCCCCTTATGTAGTTTACTTCCGCCTACTTAATCATAAACTAGTATAGGTGTGGAAGTTTGTCAAATGTCGATGTTTTGTCTATTGAAAGACATCTGTTCTCGATGCATGAGGTTTCCCCTTGAGACGGCGGAGACTCTTAGTGGTATGATGATATGAGTTTTTATAGTATATGGGGGCTTACAGGGGGGATTTATATTAAAGGTATAGGAGTATCTTCCGGTATAGCTATCGGCAGAGTGTTCGTCGATTGGAAGGAACAGGTAGAGATCGAAAAAGAGTACGTGGACGATGTCGAGGTGGAGCTGGATCGTCTTAACGCGGCCATAGAGGTTGCAGGTCAGGAGATCAAGGATCTCTATGACGATGTCTCCTCCCGCTTGGGTAGAGACGAGGTGGAGATGTTCGCCACTCACGGTATGATGATAGAGGATTCCGAGTTTATCGGACAGATAAAGGGTCGGATAATAACGGAAAACGTAAACGCCGAATGGGCCGTACGTTCTGTAGCCGATAAGTTCATTCAGGTCTTTGAGGATATGGATGACGACTATCTCAAGGCCAAAGCCGACGATGTAAAGGATGTAGCTACAAGGATGTGTCGTCTTTTACTTCACATAGAGGGTAGCGATCTGAGCAATTTGAGGGAGAAGTCCATCGTGGTAGCTAAGGCTTTCACCGCGTCCGAGATAGTTCAGATGAACAGGGATAAGGTCCTGGGAGTTGTCTCTCAGGAGGGAACTTTGACCTCTCATGCGGTCATCATGGCTCGAAGTTGGGGGGTACCGGCTGTTATAGACGTTTCCAATGTCTTGGACGTAGTGGAGACCGGGGACATGATAGTGGTCGACGGTAGCGAGGGAGTGGTAATACTCAATCCCGACGAGGATACCCTTCACATTTACAGCGAAAAACAGCGGGAGTTTGTCGATTTTTCGAAAAAGCTTTCCCAGATGGCCGGGAAGTCCACTGAAAGCGAGGACGGTTACCCCATTAAGTTGTACGCTAACGCGGATACGGGCAGGGATGTGCAGGGTGCTCTCAAAAACGGTGTTAGTGGAATAGGCCTTTTCAGGACAGAGAGGCTCTACATGGACAGGGATAGATTGCCGACCGAGGGGGAGCAGTTCGGTCTTTATAAAAAGGCCGTCCAGGAAATGGGAGGCAAGACTGTTATATTCAGGACCCTGGATATCGGCTGTGATAAGATTCCTGGATATTTGAACGTTCCGGATGAGGATAATCCTGCGTTAGGTTACAGAGCGATAAGATTATCCCTGGCCAGGGCAGATATCTTTAGAATCCAGCTTAAAGCGCTTCTCCGATCCAGCGCTTTTGGAAAGGCCAAGATAATGTTTCCCATGATCTCCGGTATTGAGGAGCTCAGATTGGCCAAGGGAGTTCTTGAGGATGTCAAAAACGATCTGAGAAAGGACGGAGTTCCCTTCAATCCGGAAATAGAGGTTGGCGTTATGATAGAGGTGCCTGCCGCAGCGGTGGTATCGGACCTTATCGCCGAAGAAGTGGATTTCATGAGTATTGGTACCAACGATCTCATCCAATATACCTTAGCGGTGGATCGTACCAACCGTAACCTATCCCATCTCTTCAGCCCATTTCATCCTGCAGTTCTTCGTTTGGTCAAGATGACTATAGATAACTGCAGAAAAGCCGGGGTAAAGGTGAGTCTGTGCGGAGAGATGGCAAGCGATTCTCTTTTGATCCCCGTTCTTATGGGCATGGGGCTTGAGAGATTCAGCATGAACGTGGATTCCATTCTAAAGGCCCGATGGATAATTTCTCAGCTTGGCAAAAAAAACATGGAGGATACTCTGTCGGAAATATGGGGATTGACTACGGCTAAGGATGTGCGCCGTTTCTGCGAGGATCGATTCGGATCCCTCAAGAAGGCTTTCTGACGGAGAACTATAAAGGGGTAGGCCCTATCCTAGGATAGGGCCTACCCCTTTATAGTCACCTATAAAAATCACGTCCAAGTTTCCTCCATCAGGCGGTTTTTACGGGGCTTCCGATGTGTCGAGGTGAGGCTTGGGCGGTACATACACGGGTTCTTTGTCTTTCGAGCTATCCTGAAGAGGTATTTCCACTATCTTCACTGTAGGGATGCCCGGCCCTTCCGGTTCTCCTGTCAGTTCTTTTACGGGAGGGATGGGAACTACCTTGACCGGGGTCCTGTCAGAGGTCCCCTGCGGAGGCAGTACGATTTTTCTCGCTCCCATTGCCGAGAATCCTGGAACGGTCTGTATCGTTTCTTTCTGTGTATTTATTAGATTGTCGTTGGGGCCAGGATCAGATGAGGTAGGGTGAGGTATTGGGGTTGGTCTCGCTTCGACGTGGTCTCTGTATATATCCCTGCCGGGGGCTATAACCGGAAGCGCCTGTCTATATGCTTTCCTCGATCTATCCCATAGAGGTATGGCTTCGCCTTTTTCCCTGTTTTGGAGAACCCTGGATAGCTGAGGGAACTCGGGATCTATCTCCAGGACTTTAGTGAAGGCTCTTTGGGATTCCTGAAGTTTACCCATGCCTTGAAGGCCTTTGGCGAGCCAGTACCAGCCGTCGCTCGAATCTGGACGCTGTTCCAGGTAGGCCTGGAGGTAATCGACTCCTCTGTGGTAGAGTCCAGCCTCTATCATCTGTTGTCCTCCCCGCCAGGCCTGCTCCATTACTATGTCCGTTTTATCTGCTCCGTGTAAGGATGTAGTAGTTGCCGAGAGCAAGATTAAGATATAAAAAACTCGAGTTATTCCGTTCAACGTCAGATCCTCCTGTCTACTTGTGTTTTATGTATAGAGGCATGACTACCAGATCCTTTAACTTTATCGGTTCGTCCTTGTCCTCTTTCACTACCTCTACGATCGCTTCGTGGCTCTGTACCTTGAGAACCTTTACGGTTCCGCCTTCCGTCGGTAGGATTACGACCGGCCTTTCCGGGTCTACCGTATCGTATCTATCGCTTCTCATCACCTTCAGGAGATCTCCCTCTCGGACTCCCTCTACCATCCCTAAGCTGATGATATATCTTCTCCTTTTGGGAGGACGTTTTTTTAGTTCATCTTTCGTAGGCGATATTATCCGTCCTATCATCTTATAACCGGATATACCGTCGAATAAGACATCTCTGCTTTTTCGGAGGGCTTTTTTGAATGCGTTCCAGTAGGGTGTTCCCCTAAAGGACTTCCAGAGAGGTTTTCTCATCGGTTGTTCGTCATCTTTAGGATCTGGAAAGAGTTGCCAGAAGTCCAGTCCTCTTGGGAACATCTTGTTCACCGGTAGGAGATCCAGAGGGCGGAGGAACAACAGTTTCCCGCTCTCCGGTTGATGGGTCAGATAGAAGATCCTACCATCCCCAGGAGAGAAGGTAAAACGTCTGTCCTCGCCTGCGATGGAGGATGCGTAGGAGAGTTGTCTGGTAACTCCGTCGAATATCTCCATCCTGAGAGCGACGTAGGCCATCCTATCGGATCCCAGATGTTTTCTGTCGGTCATCTTTAGCCTGTAGAAATGGAGCCTTATGCCGATGTCGGCATAAGGGGCACCACCTCTAAGCCAATAAGGTTCTTCCTCTTTTGTAAGAGTTATGATCCTGGCATATGGATATTCCATCAATAGGGCGACGAATTCCTCCGTGATTTTTTGATCGAAGACGTCGAGCGGGTAGTATTTGCTTTCCCATACCTCTATAGGGGTATCGTTTATCACTGGAAGCACGGCGATCTCGATTCCCGGAGTATCCAGCACGTTCCCCCTGGCATCGGAAGGAGCTAGGGCGAGCGTCGAATAAGACAGGATGATGCAGAGAATCAGCTTTATGGAACGATGTAGGATCATGGTTTACTTCCTCTCTTCCTGGGTACGGACGTCTTCTTATTGTATCGTCAGATTCAGCTCTTCGTTTAAATCTCCGAAGAATTCGTCCAGATCTCCCTCTATTCTGAGATCGATCCTTTCGGGAGGGAGGTACGCTTCCGAAACCTCTCCTTTGTTTACCACGACGATTCTGCCTGTGCAACAGGAGGGTAGCAGAGCAGCGGGAACCACGGTCAAGGACGATCCCAACACGAAGAGCAGGTCTGCCTGAGAGATTATGGAGCGACTTTCCTCCAGATGTTTTACGTTTTCTCCGAAGAAGACTATGTCCGGTTTTATCACTCCGCCGCATTTTTCGCAGTGAGGGATATCCTCCTCCATGGTCTTTTTCCAGGATGTCTCGTAGTCGTAGCTTTTTCCGCAGGAGAGACAGGTGCTTTTCCAGATTCCGCCGTGTATCTCCAAGACGTTTTTAGATCCGGCCTTATGATGGAGTGCATCGATATTTTGGGTCACTATGCCTTTTAAGCTTCCTTCTCTTTCGAGAGCGGTGAGAAAACGATGGGTATAGCTGGGGGATACATCCTCCAGGGCCTTCAGAAATTCTCTGTGAAACTTGAAGAAAAAAGCTGGGTCTCTGGAGAAGAAATCAATGTCGAATATCCTTTCCGGATCGACATCGTATTTTCTTTTATATATGCCGTTAGGCCCTCTGAAGTCGGGGATGCCTGAACTGGTCGAGACTCCCGCGCCGCTCAATACGGCGATGGATTTGGCTTCCCTCACCATCGATGTGCATTTTAATATTGTTTCGTGGTTGTTTTTCATTGGAATTCCTCCTTTTTGTTAATGCAACCGGTTACGCTAGATGATACAATCCCTGTGACGAAATCACTGAGGAGGTTTTACTATGTCGAAGCTGATTTACGGAGTGGACGACAAACCGCGTTTTCCCATAATGGTTCTGGCCGGGGCTCAGCATGTTCTGACTCTTTTTGGTGCGACGACCCTGGTTCCTCTTATCTTCGGTCCCGCCATGAACATGACTCCGACCCAGATAGGTTTTTTCATAAGCTGCGTGTATATGTCTATGGGGGTGGCTACCCTGATTCAGACCAGTACCATGGGGTCCCGCCTGCCCATAGTACAGGGGTCCAGTTTTAGCTTCATCCCCCCTATAATGACCATTATAGGGGTTTATGGAGCTCAGGGGGCGAACGTGTGTCTTCAGTATATTGGAGGAGCTTTGATACTCGGCGGTGTTCTCATGGCGTTGATCGGATACACAGGTTTGGTGGGAAAGGTTAGAAGGTTCATCACCCCTGTCACGGTGGGACCTACCATAATGGCCATAGGTTTTTCCCTCGCTCCTGTCGCCATAGGGGGTAATGCGGCGAATTATTGGCCGGTTTCTCTTTCTGTCGTCATCCTGATCTTCCTTTTCAGTCTAGGCATGAAAAATCGTTACATCAATATATTTTCGATTCTATCCAGCGTCGTCATAGTTTACCTTCTTTGTCTGGTCCTGAGTTCTTCCGGAATTTTTACTCCCGATCATCCTGCCTACATAGATCTTTCTAGCGTTATCGCTGCCAAGTGGTTCCAGTTTACCGGCATTGCACCTTGGGGCGTCCCTAAGTTCAGTCTGGTGGCCTTCGGAGCCATCGTTGCCGGGTTCTTCGCCGTCTTTATAGAGAGCATCGGCGACTATTACAACGTAAGCCACGCATGCGGTCTGAACGATCCCAGCGAGGAGACCATAAATAAAGGAATCGGAGCCGAAGGGCTGGGATGTGCTATCGGAGGCCTCTGCGGCGGCGTAGCTTGTACCTCTTATACGGAGAACATCGGCCTTATAGGACTGACCGGAGTCGGATCCAGGTGGGTCGTTAGAACCGGAGCTGTGCTTCTGATCGTCATGAGCTGCATCGGGAAGCTTGGCGCTCTGGTCGCGACCATACCTACACCTATAATAGGAGGGTGTTATATCGCTCTGTTCGGCATCATAGGAGCCTTGGGTATACAGGCATTGTCCAGGGCTGACATGAACTCTCAGAGGAACGTTATGATAGTGGGATTTTCTTTTCTTATGGCGCTTGGTTTGCCAGGATGGGTAGAGGGACAGCAGGAGATGTTCTTCTCCATGGGAATCTTCGGACAGGTGCTGTGGGCTATAGGTAAGACCGCTATGGCGGTCGCGGGGATATGTGCAGGCGTTTTGGATAACGTCATTCCCGGAACCGACGAGGAGAGAGGAATAAGGAAAAAAGAGTCCCATTGACGAAACGTCTCGTCGATGATATGCTATCCCCAGCAAGTAAGTAGGAATTATTCCTGTTTTGTATGGATAGGACATCATTGGAGGGATTTAGGTGGCATTCACAGAGAAGATGCAAAAAGCTATGAACGATCAGATAAACGCGGAGATGTTTTCCGCATATCTCTATCAGTCTATGGCCGCTTGGCTGGAGTCGACAGATATGCCCGGTATGGCTCATTGGATGGAGGTTCAGGCTAAGGAAGAGATGGAACACGCCTTCAAGTTCTACCGCTATGTAATGGAGAGAGGCGGAAATGTTACGTTACAGGCCATAGAGGCCCCTCAGTCCGAGTGGGATTCTCCCGTCAGCGTTTTCAGCGATGCCTTGGACCATGAAAAGTACATATCCAAGCGCATAGACGATCTCATGGATATGGCCATATCGGAGAAGGATCACGCCAGCAGGATAATGCTCAACTGGTTCGTAGAGGAGCAGGTGGAGGAAGAGGATAACGCCTCTACGAACCTGGCCAAGATCCGTCATCTCGAGGGTTCCAAGAGAGGCATGTACATGTTGGACAAGGAGTTCGGTTCTAGAGGTTAGCATCACCGCTACAATGCTTGATTTCTGATCTGTATTGAAAGACGGAGCTATGTCTCCGTCTTTTTCTCTTTATATCGAGGTCTAGATGGTATAGTTGTAAAAAACATAGAGGAGGTCTCGAATCATGAACGTAGTAGATCCTAGAGCTCTGTTCTCTCTTTCCTACGGCGTATACTTAGTTAGCAGTGTCAACGAGGACGGTCGTTTCAACGGTCAGATTGCTAACTCGGCCATACAGGTTTCAGCGGAGCCTCCGACCATCGCTGTGTCCATACATAGAGAAAATCTGACCGGAGAATATATTGAACGCAGTGGCGTTTTTTCACTTTCCGTGCTCGATCAGACCGTTCCCATGATCTTCATAGGTCCTTTCGGTTTCAAGTGTGGCAGATCTGTGGATAAATTCGTAGATTGTCGCTATAAGATCGGTTCGACCGGCGCTCCTCTGGTGCTGGATTATGCAGTGGCCACCATGGAGGCGAGGGTTATCTCCGTTACGGAGGTCTACACCCACAAGATTTTTGTTGGAGAGATCGTTGGAGCCACCGTGGTAGGCGACGGAGACCCCCTTACCTACGCTCAGTATCATACGGTCAAGAAAGGAAAGTCGCCGGCTCATGCCCCGACCCATGCGTTCAACGAAGTCCCTCGCTGATGTAAATGTCGAGAGACTGGCTCCCTTTCTGGAGGATATATACGATAAGTACAACCGAAAGGACCTGATCCATCCCGATCCTCTGGAGTTTCTCTATGATTATTCCAGGGTAGAGGATCGCGAGATAGTCGGCTTGATAGCCTCGTCCCTGGCTTACGGGCGGGTCGCCCAGATACTGAAGAGCGTTTCTAGCGTCCTTGCTGCCATGGGTAGCTCTCCCTTCGATTTCGTGGTCTCCGGCGATCGCTCCTTATGGATGAGGTGTTTTTCCGATTTTCGTCATCGTTTTTCTGGAAGCGACGATATGGTAGGCCTTCTCTGTGGAGTAAGGAGAGCGATCGACCTTTACGGTTCTCTGGATCGAACGATGGAGCGGGCGTTGATAGAGACGGATTCGGTCTTTCAGGGTTACGGTAGATTTGCGGAATGGCTCGTGGGGAAGGAGAAAAAGAACTCTCTGCTTCCCTTACCGGGGAGAGGGAGCGCCTGTAAGAGGCTGATGCTGTATTTTCGTTGGATGGTCCGTAGAGATGAGGTGGACCCCGGAGGCTGGTCCTCTCTTTCTCCATCGGACCTGGTAGTTCCCCTCGATACCCATATGCATAAGATAGCTCGCGTTTTAGGTTTTACATCTAGAAAGAACGGTGATTTCAGGACTGCCGTCGAGGTCACCGAGGCCTTCGGACTCATTGACCCGGGAGATCCTGTGAAGTACGATTTTGCTTTGACCAGGTTCGGTATAAGGGACGATATGGAGTTGAAGGCTCTTTTTGAGGAGGTAAGACCAAAGGTAGGTGGTATCGTTGGATAAAAGTCTTTGGGATTCCGGTTTCGTCGCGATAGACGTGGAGACCACAGGGCTTTCCAGTAGATGGGACAGAATAGTGGAGATAGGTGCGATCAGGTTTACCCCTGGCTCGGAGACAGAGTCCTTTCAGACCTTCGTGTCTCCAGGTAGACCTATACCTTTCGAGGCGGTGGCGATACACGGGATAACAGACGAGATGGTCGAGGGGGCTCCGAGTCTTTCGGAGGCTTCAGTAGCTTTGGCGAGCTTCCTGAAGGAAGAAGAGCCGATGGTGTTCCATAATCCGTCCTTTGACCTGAGTTTTTTGGACGCCAATATGATAGATATAAAGGGATCGTGGAATACCACACCGGTTTTTGACACCTGTGGGTTGGCCCGGAAGGCTTTCCCCGGCATAAGAGGATACAGTTTAGTTGCCCTGGCCCGTCACTTTGGACTTTCCGGAGGAGGGCATCATAGAGCTTTAGAGGATTGCAGGTATAGCGCGTCACTTTTTAATCGTATATTGGAAGCTATAGACGGCCTCCGTTGTATGAGTCTGAAAAATCTGATATCGGACTACAGCTTTAAGCGTTAACGGAACTTGTTGAGGGTTTTCAGCACTCTTGGGACCTCGAAGGGCTTTACGATAAAGTCCTGAGCGCCAGCCTCTATGGCTTTCACCACCATGGGCTTTTCGCCTCTGGCGCTGATGATCACTATCTTTGCGTCCGGATCGATTTGACGTATCCTCTTGGTGGCTTCCAAGCCATCCATGAGAGGCATGGTTATGTCCATTATGACGAGTTCCGGATGTATGCTTTTGTAGAGCCTCATGGCCTCTTCGCCGTTTTCCGCTTCCCCGGCCACGAGAAAACCGTTATCCTCTATCAGTCTTTTCAGCATAGCTCTTATGAAGGCGGCATCGTCCACTATCAAAACCTTTTTGAATATGCTTTTTTTGTCCGACGTCATGTAGAAGTCCTCCTCTCCGCTTTTTCGGGATATAGTTTTGTACTTTGCCAAGGAGATGTCTTTATGAAAAAACACCTGATAAGAGTATGGAAGAGCACTCATTGGGGACACCAAATTGCCATGTTGTTTTTCGTTATATTCCTGGCTTTAACGATGGTTTTCGTCGTGGACGTCCTAAGCCATCCCGGTCGAAGCTGGACTGAATCTTTGTTGGTGAAGATGATAGTAGAACGCAGAGTTCAGGATTAATACTGATAAGGCCGTCTCATTATACCCTTTTGTCTGCCCCTGTCCACGTCGACGAAGGATAGAAGGAAAAGTCCGATTATGAAGGTGCTTCCGATGGCTAAAACCGCCAGCCTCGGGGATCCGGTCAGCTGGGTTATTATTCCGAAAGCTGCCGGACCGGCGATGCCGGCGAATTTGCTCGATATGTCGTAAAAGCCGAAGAACTCGGCGCTTCTTTCCGGAGGTAGCATCGATGCATATATGCTTCTGCTGATGGCCTGGGCTCCACCCTGTACCATTCCCACCGATATGGCTAGTATCCAGAAATGCAGGGAAGTCTTCATCCAGTAGGCTCCTACTGCTATCAGCAGATACCACGATAACGCTCCATACAGGCTTTTCTTGCTGCCTACCTTTTTTGCTATTCTTCCGAAGAGCAGTGAGAAGGGAATGCCTATGAACTGGGTGGTCAACAGCGCCATGACCAGTGATTTTCGGTCAATGCCTACCTGGGCTCCGAATATGGCGGACATCCTTATTACCGTCCCTATACCGTCGTTGTATAACCAGAAGGCAAGCAGAAAAACGAATGCGTCCCTGTACTCTCTGATCTCCCGAAATGTCTTAGCCAGGGAAGCGAAGGTTCCCATTTTCTCCGAACCACCGGGGAACGCCCTTCGAGGTTCCGGAACTGCCACCATCAGAGGGATGGTGAAGGCAGTCCACCAGAGACCTACGGAGACGAAGGAAAGCCTTGCTCCCAGTGCCCCGGGAAAGATAGCCATTAGGCCCAAATTGAGGGCTAGGACGGTTCCTCCTCCCAGGTATCCCATAGCGTACCCTCTGGTGGATATCTCGTCCATTTTGTCGAGGGGGGCTATGTGGGGCAAAAGAGAATCGTAACATATGGCGGAACCCGAAAACCCTACGGAGCCTAAGACCAAGAGGAAAAGAGCTATCTTCCAATCTCCGGATCCTACCGACCCCATCGCTAATGCCGAGAGAGCTCCTAACACTGTGAATATGGCGACGATCTTCTTCCTTATGGACCTGATATCGGCGAAGGTTCCCAGAAAAGGGGCTAGAAAAGCCCCTATAAGGAGGCCTAGAGAGGACGCATATCCCCAATAAGCTGTGGCAGACGACGGAGATAGCGTGGATGCCGCTACCTGTTGGAAGTATATCGGGTATATAACTGCCATTATAGTCGTGGCGAATGCGGAATTGCCTACGTCGTAAAGGCACCATGCTAGGATGGAACGTTTTTTTTCTTTCATTCTGTCCTCCGTGAGACGATATTTTTATTTCGTGAATGGTACGTCCGTGCCGAGTTCTACCACGTAGATGTCGAGGAAGGGGTCTTCATGATGAAACACATACGTCCCGACTGGGACACTTATTTTATCAAAATAGCTCAGGTGGTGTCGGATAGATCTACCTGTCTCAGGCGTCGTTACGGCGCCGTCTTGGTAAAGGATCACGTTATAATAAGCACCGGTTATAACGGGGCCTGTCGAGGAGAACCTAACTGCGTCGATGTTGGAATATGTCGCAGAGAGGCTTTGAAAATCCCTAAAGGAGAGAGGTACGAGCTCTGTGTTGCAGTTCACGCGGAGCAAAACGCTATAATAAACGGAGATCCAGAGAAGATGGTCGGTGGAACCATATACATAGCGGGGGTTAACGCCTCCGATGGGACGCTGGCCAATGGAGAACCATGTATGTTGTGTCGCAGGATGATAAAAAACGCCAGAATTGAGAGGGTGGTATTCCAGAATACGGACGGTACTATCTCTTCCGTCGCTGTAGAGGATATGAAGGAGCCGTCCTTCAAAAAAGACGTCGAATAGGAGGGATTCGTATGACCGTAACCAGAGAAAATGCGTGGGAGCTCTTGAAGGAGTATAACGAGGACGAGGGACATCTCAGACATGCCCTGGCTGTGGAGGCCTGTATGAGATATTTTGCCTCTAAGTCGGGAGAGGATGAGGATATCTGGGGGCTTGCCGGGCTCGTTCACGACCTTGATTGGGAAAGGGTTTCAGAAAAGGAGCCGGAAAACCATACCAAGTTAGCCGCCGCTGTTCTGGAGGAGAAGGGGTACTCTGAGGAGGTGATCAGGGCTGTTCAAGCTCACGGTTGGGGAATCTGTTCCGACGTGGAGCCTCTGTCCGAGATGGAAAAAACTCTCTACTCCGTGGACGAGTTGACCGGTTTGGTCATGACCACGGCTTTGGTGAGACCGAGTCGATCTCTTTCGGATCTTTCAGTGAAGTCTGTGAAGAAGAAATGGAAGGATAAGAGATTCGCCGCAGGGGTGGACAGAGAGCTCATAGAGAGAGGAGCCGCCATGATGGGAATCGAGCTGACCGACCTGATAGATGGGGTTATACAGGCCATGAGGCCTATAGAAAAAGATCTGGGGCTTGGCGCCTCTTAATGTGATCTATAGGAGTTTTATGTATATATGCCGATGAGATTCTCTCTCATCGAGAGGTATACTAGATACCCTAGAGGCTGGGCTTTGCTCGGCCTCCTTTCTTAGCGAGGAGGCTGATATCGTGGAAAAGATCACAGTTGTACTGGCGGACGATCATCCTTTGACCAGGCAGGGATTGAAGGCCTATTTGGCCAGAGAGAGCGGTGTGGAGCTGGTCGGAGAGGCTTCAGATGGCAAAGAGGCCTGGGAAATGATAGAGGAACTTCGTCCTAGAGTGGCTTTGTTGGATATCCGTATGCCGGTGGAGGACGGAATCTCCTTGGCTAGAAAGATAAAGGATGCCGGTCTTCCTGTCGCTCCCGTGATGCTGACGTCTTACGATTCTCAGCAGTATGTTCTGGCATCCCTGAGGGCTGGAGCCAAGGGCTTTCTCCTGAAGACAACATCGCCGGAAGCATTGGCCAAGGCGCTTCAGACGGTGGTATCCGGTGGCCTTTATCTCGATAGTGAGGTCGCTTCCGCCATGGGAGAGGTCCCTCAGATGGAGGACCTTTCGCCGAGAGAGAGGGAGGTTTTGCTCTTTGCTGCCAGAGGACTTTCCAGCAAAGAGGTAGCGTCTCAGCTTTTCATAAGCGAGAGGACCGTACAGACTCATCTGGCCTCCATCTACGATAAATTAGGGGCACACAATAAGACGGAGGCCATGTTATTAGCTTTGAAGTACGGCCTTTTGACCTTGGAGGAGTTGATAGAATGATCCGAAGGGGCATGCCTATAAGATGGAGTCTTTCCGCTATATTTCTGATAGCAGTGCTCCTTCCGACAGCTGCTGTATTGGTCACAGCCGGAATAGGTATAGTCCATCACGATAGGGCGATGAAGAGGGTTATGGCTTCTTACGTGGAGAATTTAGCCGATAACGTGGCTTCCAGAGTTGATCTAGAAGATTCCAAGTGGGTTTTGCCCACTCCGATGGTAGAGCTTTTACGGCAGCTTCAGGTCTTTTCCTGGGGGCCTTCATTGCCGGGATGGGTGGTCGTGGTAGACGGAGATGGCAAGATCCTGTTGGCCTCTCCAGGAGCGGAGGTCACCTTCAAACGGCTTTGGCGGAAGGACGTTCCAATAGGCAGAGCAGTCGAGCTCATGGACGATAGGGGTGATCGCTACACAGTGGCGGTGTATCCCGCCGCGTCTACCTTCGTCGTAGCGGCGGTCGCCTGGAATCAGCTGATGGGGCCTATGGTACAGGCATCCAGGCTCTGGTCCATCCTGATAGGGGCGGTGATAGTTGCGTCGGTGATATCCGGAGTTATGTTATGGCGGTGGGCCATAGGCCCTATAAAGGGACTTTCTGACGAGCTTACCGATCTCAAATGGGGATGCGAGGTCCCTGTCGCCGATGACAGCCGAAGCACAATCTGGGAGGTTCGCCATCTCAGAACGGTACTCTGTCGTCTTTCCAGAGCCGCCCGGGAAAGGGTCGAGCTTTGGAATCGTTATCTTCAGGATGTCGTGAGGGTTCAGGAAAGCGAAAAATCTCGGATAGCCAGGGATATACACGATGGGCCAGTTCAGGAGGTCACGGCCCTTATACAGAGGATAAGGCTCGCCTCTCTCGATCCTGTCGAGAAAAGAGAGGATCATCTTCGTCTTGCCGAGGACATCGGTAAGGAAACCATAAGACAGCTTAGGGAGATGTGCAATCAACTATCCCCTCCATGGCTTGATCTCGGTATGAAACATGCGTTAGACGAATTGTCCGACAGGCTTTCGAGACATCTGGGGTTGTTCGTCCAGCTCGACATATCCGACGACGTCGAGGAAGACCCCGACGTGATCCTGGCTTTTTTCAGGATCATACAGGAGGCCATCCATAATTCTTCCAGACATGGAGGGGCTAAGAACGTCGATATAGAGATATCAGGGGACGAAGAAAACACCTATCTCTCAATAAAGGACGATGGTTCGGGGTTTCAGTGGCCGGAGGATTTTGAGTTGCTTCGTTCGACTGGGCATCGAGGCTTGTTGAATATGAGGGAAAGGATAGAGTTGATAGGTGGTTCGATGAGAGCGGAGACCTCGCCGGGTGAAGGGTGTTCTCTTTTTTTCACCGTTCCTGTAATCGGTCGAACGTGATAGGATCTTGTCGTTTATACTTATATTGAATCGATATATCCTTTTGAGGAGGTGTTCTTATGAGGTTGAAAGTCTTGGGAGCTGCCGAAGAGGTTACAGGGTCCAGCTATATGCTGGAGGTCGCCGAACGTAGGATTCTCATCGACTGTGGACTTCATCAGGGCAGAAACGAGGAAGAGAGAAACAGAGAGCCCTTTCACTTCGACCCCCTGTCCTTGGATGTCGTTCTTTTGACCCACGCTCACATAGACCATACAGGAAGGGTCCCTCTTTTGGTCAAACAGGGATTCTCCGGCAAGGTCATGTCAACCTTGCCCACAGTGGAGCTTACCGAGGTCCTGTGGCGGGATTCTGCCCGCCTCATGAAAGAAGAGGCCGAGTGGAAGACCAAGAAGAACGCTCGCAAGGGACTTCCCGCGGTGGAGCCTCTTTTCGAGGACGAGGACGTCTCCGAGGCGTTGAGCCTTTTGGCGCCGGTTACATATGACGACAAAATAGAGCTGTTCCCCGAGGTGTTCGTCAGGTTCAGAGACGCAGGACATATAATGGGAAGTGCCATACTCGAGATATGGGTGACCGAGAAAGAGGAGACGGTGAAAATAGTCTTCAGCGGTGATCTCGGCCCTCAGAAGACCGTGATGGAGAGGACCCCAGCTGTGATAACCGGGGCCGACTATGTCGTAATAGAGTCCACTTACGGCGACAGGGAGCATAAGACTAACGAGGAAAGCCGCGATGAGTTCCAGACTCTCATGAGACAGATACTCGCCAAGAAGGCGAAGGTCTTTATTCCCACCTTCGTCGTGGACAGGGCGCAGAGGGTGGCCTACGAACTGATGCTCATTCAGGATCAGGGGCTCGGTAAGGACATTCCCATATACTTCGATTCACCTATGGGAGTAAAGGCCACGAAGATATACGAGGATCATCTCGATCTCTGTTCCAGCGAGATACAGGAATATCGTCATAAGGGGAACCATCCTTTTTCACCGGAAAGGTTGACCTACGTCTCCTCCGTCGAGGACTCTCAGGCCATAAACGACGTGGATCACGCCATAGTCCTTGCTGGAAGCGGTATGTGCAACGGTGGCAGAATAGTTCATCATCTGAAACACGGTATATGGAATCCTGAAAATCACGTGGTTTTCGTAGGCTATCAGGCGGTGGGGACCCTGGGACGCCGTCTGGTGGAGGGGCAGAAAAAGCTCCGTATCGCAGGAGAGGACGTTACCGTTAGGGCTCAGCTGCATACCATAAACGGTTTCTCCGCTCACGCAGATCGCAGGGATCTCCTTAAGTGGGCGGATAACTTCTCCGATAACTCTCCCACTTTTTTGGTCACCCATGGAGAACCTAAATCGGCCAACGCTCTCGCCGATGGACTGACGGAAAAGGGGTTTCAGGCTATAGTTCCATCGGTTGACCAAGAGTTCGAACTTAGCCCCAACAAGCGTGAAAGGGAGGAGAGGATAGTTTTATCCACCCCTCAGAGAGACGTCTCTTCCTACGTGGAGTTGGCCAGAGCTTTGGACGATATAGCTGCCATAACCGGTCGACTGACCGAGACAGCCTCCAAGATCAACGATATAGACCAGACCCTTCCAATGCTTAAGTCCGTCAAGATCCTGCTGGAAACGGTCTCGAATAAGTCGAAGTGCTGAGTTTCAGGTCCAGTATTTACCGTTTCTATCGGACACGACGTTGGTTTCTCTTCGGACTTTCATTGTCGGGGCTTACTGTCTTTTTGGTGTTTGGAGCTATTTGGGCCGTCCCCTCTCGTGCAATACACCCTATAGAGGCGATACCCAGGGTTTCGGATCGAATTCCCCACATGGTTTTTGCCGGAGAGGGCGATTTCTTTTACGACAGCTCGATAGGAAAACTCGGTCTTGACTTTATTTTGAAGATAGACGAGACCGAGGCTATAGGCCATCTTTCCGAGCTTTTTCGATTCTCAGATAGAATGGCCTGTTGTGTTCTCTCCCCGATCGGCGATGAGCCCTTCGGCTGTTTTGCCTTCAGATTGGATCCGCTTTACGGCAAGGACTTTGACGAAGGGAAATTGACGGATATCGTCGATCGATCTTTCGTTGGCGTGTCGATAGCTCCTTTTTTGGAGGAGAATCATAGAGGTTTGATTCTAGAAGGAGGGGAGCTTGATAACCCCTTGTTCTGTTCCTTTTACGAAGGCTTGTTCATCTTATCCTCCTCGAGGAAAGGTTTTAGATCCATGCTGGAGGCCATAGACGGAAGGATGGAGTCTTTTTACTCGACTTGGGACGTAGAGCCTTTCTGGCCCGGTCATCTGGAAATATCCGGAGGGGAGCAGGTTTTCTGGTCAGGCAGAGCTCTCTCCGTCATGTTTTCCTGGAGATCCGACGATGACGGAGGGATCTTGAGATGGAGGATCGCAGGAGCCGAGGATATTCTTCCGGATTTGGAGCCATTCGAATGGGAGAATCTGCCGGATCTTCCTTTTCCGTTGGGAATGGCGGTCGGATCGATTTTGCCCGAGCCGGTAATAGCGTCTTCCGGAGGAGAGACGACCCTTCTTTCCGCTCCGTTCCCGGGGTTTGTGGTACATTTTTTGGGAAACGACACCGTCAATGGGATCGTTCGATCCCTGTGGACGGATGTCCTTTCCGACTTTTTGTCTGTGGATGTCTCCGTCGAAAGTGGGGGCATCGCCCTGTCTCCCTTTCCCGTGGTGGCAATTAACGAAGGAAAAGGAGGAACTCTTGGGCTTTTGGATCCGGATTCTCTTCGATCCTTCGAGTCCTCTGACATGGATGACAGATTGGTCGATCCATGGAGGAACAGCGTGGCATGGGGGTATATGAACGGCCCATCTTTCGCACTCTTTATGGAGGGTATGATAAAGTCCGGAAGGATCCTTTTCACCGAGGAGGCAGAGAGCTCCATCGGTATGGATTCTCTCGTTAATTTGACTAGGTATCTTCGTCCTCTCTGCGATATATCCTTCGTGGTAACTGAGATAGACGAGGGTGTTCTGAGATGGACGTGTTTTTAAAAAAATCAGGTTATGCTTGGAGGAAGCGAAAATGGCTTTGGATGCGCTTAAGGTTCTCAGGGACAGAGGTTATATAGATTGGTGCAGTCACCCGGAAGAGCTTGAAGAGCTCTTCAGAGAGGGCAGAGTTACTGCATATGTGGGTTTCGATCCTACCGCCGACAGCCTTCACGTAGGACATCTGATACCTCTGATGGGGTTGGCCTGGCTTCAGAAATTAGGCCATCGTCCGGTCGTGCTTGCCGGAGGCGGTACCGGCATGATCGGAGATCCTTCCGGCAAAAGCAAAGAGCGGAACCTTCTGTCCATAGAGCAGATAAGGAAGAACGTAGAGGCGGTAAAGAAACAGCTCTCTCATTTCGTCAGTTTTGATTCCGGAGATAACTCGGCTCTTTTGGTCAATAACTACGATTGGTTGAACTCTATGACCTTTCTTGAGTTTCTTCGAGACGTGGGAAAGCATTTTACAGTCAACTACATGATAGCGAAGGAACACGTCAAGTCCAGGCTCGGAGATCAGGAAAAGAGCATCTCTTTCACCGAGTTCTCCTATACTTTGCTCCAGGCCTACGACTTTTTACACCTATACAGGACCTACGGTTGCAAGCTCCAGATGGGAGGTAACGACCAGCAGGGTAACATAGTATCCGGCATCGACCTGATAAGAAAGACCGACGGTGCCCAGGTATACGGTGGAACCAATCCGCTCCTCCTCACTTCGTCGGGAACCAAGTTCGGGAAAACCGAGGGAGGGGCGGTGTGGCTCGATCGTGAGAAGACCTCCCCTTACCGTTTCTACCAGTTCTGGGTTAACAGCGAGGACGAGGAGGTGGAAAAACTTCTGAAGCTTTTCACCTTCTTATCCCTCGAGGAAATATCGGAGATAATGAAGGAACATTCCGCTTCGCCGGAGAGAAGAGAGGCTCAGAAAACTTTGGCGATGGAGTTGACGTCTTTGGTCCATGGAAAGGATAGATCCGAGACCGCTCGCAGGGCAAGCGAGATCCTGTTCGGTGGAGCGTTCGATCCAGTCGAATTGTCGTCGGATATGATGAAAGTCCTGGCTACCGAGGTACCCTATTCCGAGGTAGAGGATATTTCGAGGTCCTTGATCGATATCATGGTGGACGCGAAGGTCTCGTCCAGCAAGGGAGAGGCCAGACGCCTCATAAAGGGAGGCGGAGTATCCGTCAACGGAAACAGGATATCGGATGAACGGATGGAACTCGATAGTTCATGGCTCTTGCAAGATGGATATCTTTTTCTCAAGGTCGGTAAAAAGAAGTTCTTCGTTCTGAAGACGGCGAGCTAAGGGGGGAGGCATTTCCTGATGAGATCAAAAGGTTGGGTTTGGTTTTTATCCGGAAAATTACGCCCTTGGGATCTTATGTCGCTGGGCTTTACAGCTAGACAGCTGGGGTTGGAGGGTACCAGGCTGACCGTTATATCCGAGTCCGGTTTTTTCCCGGGGTCGTTGGTCGAGGTGGTCTCCTGGAATGGTCAGGACGCCTTAGCGAGGGGATTGACGTTGCTTTTTAGAGGCAATGCATGGCATCTTTGGGGGAGTGCCCCCCGATGGTGGCCGATTATCTCGACCAGAGCTCTTACGGTCCATTCCTTCAAGGATCCCGAACAGAGATGGTGTGGTCATCCTTCCGTCTTTTCCGGTATAGCCGCTGAGGCCGACCCGAACTCTTGGAGGCCTGCTTTCGAGAGAGATCTATCGTGGGGGCAGCCGGGGGATAGCCACGGCGACCCCATGGCTCTCGTCGTTTTTCCCTCCTCCATGTCCAGGCCGGACAGAAGGGCGATAGAGGTTCTTCAACGTGGTGTAGGGTTGCCTATAGCTAAACTTACGGATCAGGGAGGTGCCTTTACCGGTGCTTCTGGTGCTATAGATGACGGAGATGCCGTTAGGTTTTTATCGGGAAGAGGACGGCTGCTTATACTGCCGGGAGTAGACCTATCGTCGGCCATATTGGCCGGTTTTGCCGCCCTTTACGGGGTCCCCACCGTTGCTCCTTGGTCTCCTATATTGGACGATCTTTTGGGTATCGATGGGTATATAGCCTTGAGAAAGGATGTACCTATACCGTCCGGCGAAGAACTCATAGGCGAAAGGGGCAAGACAGCTGCCGTGGCAGCAAGGCATAGAATCATCCTTAAATTTACTCCGGAGGCCTCGGCTCTCTCCATAACGAATATGTACAAGGCTCTATCGGAGGGAGCCCTTTGAGTATTAGAGTCAGGTGTATAGATATGTTGGCCAGTTGGGTTCGCCCGGGATGGCGGGCTTGGACTCTCTATCTTTTTCTTCGCTGTGTTTTAGGACTAATTTCACCTAGAAAGACGGTAGCATTGGATAATATGGCGAAAGCTTTCCCCGATAGAGACGAAAGGTGGTATCGTGAGAACCTGAAGGTTGTTTACGACCACTTTAGCTGGATGGTGGTGGAGTATCTGGCTCTCGTGAATGATCCATCCAAGGCATTGACGTGGGTAGAGAAGGTCGAGGGCAAGGACATCCTCGACGATCTTCTCTCGTCCAAGGAAGGTTGCGTCATATTGGCCAGCCACGGAGGCAACTGGGAACTACTTTCAGCCTGGTTGTGCCAGAGCGGTTATCCTCTCTACGCTGCCGTCAGAGATCCCGATTCCGAGGATCTCGCCGATCTTATGGAGTCCTACAGACAAAAAGTGGGGTTGAAGACCCTGAGAAAGGAACGAAAGGGCTTCCGAGAGATGGTCCGTCTACCTATGATCGGGAATTTCGTGGGTTTGGTCGCCGATCAGGACGGAGGACCTACAGGTATACCGGTAAAATTTTTAGGACGTCCATGTACCATGCCCAAAGGGCCTGCCGCCATCTCTGTGATGTCCAAGGTCCCTATAATTCCGGTTGCCATAGAGAGAGTAGCCCCCTTTAGACACAAGGTGAGGGTTTATAGGCCTCTCTCTACGTCCGAAACCGTAAAGGGGAAAGAGGATAAAGTCGTTGCCCTGGCTGCCGAGGTCAATGGGGTCTTGGAGGATATGGTTCGTGCTGTGCCAGGCGAATGGCTGTGGATGCACCGAAGGTGGAAGACCGATATAACCGGAAAGAACTCTATTTGAACTGGGCTATCCTAGATGGTATGCTCAGAAAGAGGAGGTGGGCAGAATGATCGTCTATGAGCTCATGACCGACGGGCATATCGTCAGACTGCCCGATCTGATATCCATTGGAGATATCCCGAAAGAAGGAGATCCCTTGGTGATATTGCTGATGCCCTACAACAGAGCGTTGGTGGGTTTCAGACAGGGCGGAGCCTACGAAAAGTGGCTCTGGGGTAAACCGGGGGAAGATAATACGTCTTGGAGGGAGAGCTTCCTATACGACGACGTTCCCTGTCGTTTCGACACGGGAGATACGATAATAACCATAGGAGGAGAGGTTTCCACGAAATTACGGTCCGAATTGCTGAGGCAGCTTCCTCCTCCGGGCAACCATGGAAACACGATGTCGATTCTCAAGGGATTTCTCAGCGCAACCTCCCTTTTCGACGAAGAGGATAGCTGGGACGACGAGGATCTCTTGCTTTCCTCTCTGTCCGGCATGGGAGAGTTTCGGTTGCTCTACTGGGGAGTCCGTAAGGCCCTGTCTCTTGGGGACCATTCCATGGTGGGCCGGATAAAGATATGGGCTAGGAGAGGAATCGACGTTTTCAGGGAAGAACCTGTTTTGCCGAAAATGTGGGTTTCCGTCGGGGATTTGCCTGGAAACAAGGGCATAGCCGAGTTGGAGGCTCTCCTTTTCAAGCCCGATCAACTTAAAAGGATGAACGCAGAAAAAAGCGGTTCCGTAGTCTTTCGAGGAGATTCAGGATATCTGGTTCGTTTCGAAGGGCAGCGTCCCTTTGGGGAAATTCCTGTCTCAGTCTGGATGTATTTCCCCTTCTACATGTGGGAGGAAATGAAGGATCGCAGGGGGCTGAGGCCCCAGGAAATAGTGATTCTCTCCTGGGGATATCTGGATGCACTGGAGGCCACGGAGGACATGGAACGCTACATGCTTCCTGTCTCTCTGGAGGAACCTATAAAGGTAGACGGTTAAGGTTGTTTGAAGGGAGAAAGGGTTGAAAAATCCCCCGTTCTCCCTTTTTTTATCTGGTATGCCAACGTTTTTCCAGAAGCTGAAGGGCAAAGCTGGTAGAACTGGTCAGACACAGATATACTATTCCTACGGCGATAAACGTCTCGAAAGACGCATAGGTCACGCTCCTGACCTGTTGTCCCGCCATGGTTAGCTCTGTTATGGCTAAGGTGGAGAGAAGCGACGATTCCTTTATCAAAGTGACGAACTCGTTCCCTATTGCTGGGAGCATGTTTCTTATCGCCTGCGGCAGTATTATGTATCTCATAGATCTCAAATAAGAAAGGCCGAGCATCTTGGATGCTTCCCATTGTCCCTTAGGGACGGCCTCTATTCCGCCACGGACTATTTCGCCTACATATCCCGATGAATTTATCCCCAAGCCTATTACCCCGGCTACGAAAGCCGGCAGGTTTATACCGAGGGACGGCAATCCGAAATATATGAGAAAAAGCTGTACCAGAAGAGGAGTGCCTCTTATGACGTATATGTAGGTTGCGGCAAGTCCTCTTACCGGAGCGAAGGGGACGACCCTAAGGGCGCCGACTATCAGACCGAAGGCCGATCCCAGAACGACGCTGCAGAGAGAGGCTTTTACCGTAAACCAGGCACCAGCCAGAAGCATAGGGATATAGGGCGACAGTATGGAAAAATCCAGGTTCATGTGCAAACTACCTCCTCAATCCGAATCCGCTACGTGGTGAGCCAGCATTCTGTGAAGGAAGGTCTTAGTCCGATCCATCTCGGGAGTTTCCAGGACCAGCTCTGGTGAACCCTCTTCGACGATTACACCGTCAGCCATGAATATAACCCTGTCGGAGACCTCTTTGGCAAAGAGCATCTCGTGGGTGATGATCATCATGGTCATTCCGCTTTTTGCCAGTCCAGCTATGACGTCCAAGACCTCTCCTACCAGCTCGGGATCGAGAGCGCTGGTTGGTTCGTCGAACAGCATGATCCTGGGCTCCATCGCCAAAGCTCTAGCTATGGCCACCCTCTGCTGCTGGCCGCCGGAAAGCTCTCCCGGTCTGGAGTCCCGTTTGTCCGCCAAACCGACCCTGTCGAGCAACTCCAAGCCCTTTGCCCTCGCCTCTTCTGTCGGTAGTTTTTTTACCTTGGTAGGAGACAATATTACGTTATCGAGCACGGATAGATGAGGAAAGAGATTGAACTGCTGAAAGATCATGCCTACAAGCTCTGATTGGTCCTCTATGGATATACCTTTATGATCGATTCTCCGTCCGTAGAGACGGATCTCCCCTTTGTTTATATCCTCTAGGCGACAGATGCAACGGGCCAATGTGCTCTTGCCCGATCCGCTGGGGCCTATTACCGATACTACCTCTCCTTCCGATACGTCGATATCGATGCCTCGAAGTACCTGAAGGCTCCCAAAAGACTTGTGGAGCCCCTTTACCTGAATGGCAGGATTCATGAAAGTACCTCCTGTTTATATTTACCTATCTCTTCAACTTTAGAACACTAGGCTGGAATCATATAGGATATCCCGGTTCGTGGCAAGAGGGGATGGGAGTCTTTATCGTATGCATGTATAGATATTTCCCAAGATAGATTATCTTCGATTTTTAGAGTAATATGACTAAAATCAGGGCTCTTTAGCCTGGAAGTCCCGAGAGCCCGATCTTTCGGAGTTTTATATTAGGATGAGTCGGTGTAAAATCAAAGCAGAAGGAGAGGGCGAGCTAGTTCCTTCAGCATCTCAGACTCCTCCTTCAGGTCGGAGCATCGTCGGTTGCGATGTGCTGAAGGATAAGAATCGAGAAAAACAAGGTTCCATAAGTCCGGTAAGGAACGCCTCCTATGGCGTTTAAAACGAGCAGAATGAGTATCGAGTACAGTAAGGGTTGATGCGATTGACAGAAGAAACTCACGACGATGCTCCGGCCGTTATTGTCCATCTATCGGGGGTGAGGTCCATCGAAGAATTGAACACCCTACAACCTCATAGAATCTCGAGACCGCTGTCGCCTGGCGGTGAGAGCGTTAGGGAAGGGTTCCCTGTATAATACCTACAAGGAGGGTCCGTAATCGGACCCTCCTCCCTTTTTTGTGGTGTTATAATTCGAGGGTGTGATCGAGAGGGTCCTCGATCAGGCCACAAGGAGGGATAGAATGAAACGAGAGAGTTGCATCGGTAGAGCCAGAGAGCTGCATGGCACCGGTCTAGTGGTGGACGCTCACTTCGATCTTCTCAAGGATGTCTTGGACAAGAGGGATAAGGGAAGAAAAAACGTCATAGAGGAAGATCATCTTCCTGCTATGAGGAGAGCCGGTCTCGACTTGGTGGTTTCATCTATCTTTGTAGAGGATCGCTATGTCCCAGATATGGCTCTGAAAAGGGCTTTGGATCAGATAGGGGCTCTCCACGGCGAGTTGGACGAGTGTTCGGATTCTTTTTCTCTCTGTTTGAATTGGGAAGATGTCGAGGTCGCTAGGGCTAAGGGACGGTTGGCGATATTGCTATCTTTCGAGGGAGTCGAGCCTATCTCGAACGATATGGGGCTTCTTAGAATATTTTATGAGCTCGGCGTACGTGGCGTGGGGCTCGTATGGAGCAGAAGGAATTACGCCGGAGATGGTTGCTTTTTCTCCCGACGACGGGAGGGACGGAAAGGAGGTCTTACCGATTTCGGGGTAAGACTTTTGGACGAGATTTCCCGTCTCGGTATGTTTTTGGACGTTAGCCATCTGAACGACGAAGGCTTTCAGGACGTACTGGAGTTCTATGAAGGGCCGTTCATCGCCTCTCATTCCAACTGCCGTTCTCTTATGGGGACCATGAGAAATCTGGAGGACGATCAGATAATAGCCCTTGCCGATAGAGGCGGGGTTATGGGGATGAACAGTTGCAGTACCTTTGTGGCCGAGGAATCGAAGGTAGGACCGGTAGGGGTTTCCCATCTGGCCGACCACGTGGATTATGTAAAAAAACTCGTAGGTATAGAGCATGTGGGGTTCGGATTCGATTTCTGCGATATGTTTCGTCAGTCCACAGGGAGTGAAAGTTATGATTGCATATCCGGTTACGGCCAGGTGATGGAGCTTTCCGCCGAGCTATTGAGCAGAGGCTACTCGGACGAAGAGGTCTTGTCGGTTATGGGTGGAAATTTCGCCAGGGTGTACAGATCGGCTCTTTCATGAATTGCCGTTGGAAGGGGATCCCGCATAGGATCCCCTTCCAACGGGTAGATCAGTAGGTCCACTCGAAGTCGGGCAGTCCTGCGTCGAGCATCCTTTTCTTCACGTCTTTAGCGATATATTCCAGATCTTCCGGGGTTTTGCCCTCGCATCTGGTAGCCAACACCGGTTGGGTGTTGGACGCCCTTATAAGTCCCCAGCCTTTTCCGTCGGGGTATACGATCCTCAGTCCGTCCACCGTTATGGCCTCGTGTTCTTCTAGGGCTTTGGACGTTATCCGTCCCATAACCTCGAACTTCTTGTCGTCGGGACACTCGACCCTTACCTCTTCGGTGTGATAGTAGACGGGGATATCGGAGAGCATCTCCGATAGAGACTGGTCGCTTTCCGAAAGCATCCTCAGCAGCCTTCCCGCAGCGTAGAAGGAGTCGTCGAAGCCGTAGTATTCGTCGGCGAAAAAAATGTGTCCCGAATATTCTCCGGCGAACAGAGCCCCGATTCTCTTCATCTCCGCCTTTATGAGCGAGTGGCCTGCCTTGTAATAATGGGGGACTCCTCCGAGTCGTCTGACCTCGTCCTCCAGGGCCTGAGAGCATTTGACCTCTATTATGGCGGTCGCTCCTGGGTTTTTCGGGAGGATCTCTCTCCAGTAGAGCGCCATTAGGACGTCTCCCCAGACGATTTCGCCCGAGTCGTCGACGACCCCTATCCTATCGGCATCTCCGTCGAAGCCGAAACCGACGTCCGCCTTGTTTTCCCTTACCGAGGCGATAAGATCCTGCATGTTAGCCCTCTTCTGAGGGTCCGGATGGTGATTGGGGAACGTTCCGTCCGGCTCACAGTAGAGAGGGATCACCTCGCAGCCCAGGCTTTCCAGAAATTCCACTATCCTAAGGGAGGCCGTTCCATTGGCTGCGTCCGCCACGACCTTGAGCTTTCTCGGTCCCAGTTGGATCTTGCTTTTCAACATCTCCAGATAGTCAGGCCACAGGTCTTCCTCCGAAACATCTCCTGGTTTGTCGGCTATTTCGAAGTCGTCCTTTTCCACCATCTCGCGGATTTTCTGTATCTCTTCCCCGTATATGGTGGATTTTCCCAAGGCCATCTTGAGACCGTTCATATCCTTGGGATTATGGCTCCCGGTTATCATTATCGCTCCATCGATATCGTGGTGGAACAGGCTCCAGTACAGCAGAGGACTCGTCACGGTACCTACGTCTATAACGTCTATGCCTGTGTCGATTAGTCCCTGTATAACGTCGTTTCTGATCCTCTCGGTGGAGATCCGGACATCTCCTCCTACGGATGCCTTGGTTATGCCCTTACGGCTTAGGTAGGTCCCGTACGATCTCGCTATGGCCAGTACGTTCTGGGAAGATAGGTCCGTTTCAGCCTCTCCCCTTATATCGTATTCTCTGAATATATTGGAGGGGACGTTCATTGCCGATCACTCCTTAAATATGATTGTCGGTTGTTTCCGTTTCCGTTACAGTATAATCTAGGTTCACGTCTTGCGTCGACTTTTGATTTTTCTATTTCACGGGTGGAGTTCGCTTCACTTGGGAGGGGTATTAATGTTGCATGCTCTGCTTATAGTTCTTCCTCTAGGACTTATAATGGCTATCGGATGGATCGTTAAACGGATCGGTCTCGTGACGGATACAGGGGTGGCTGAGATGAACGGCATGTTGTATTGGGTGTCCATGCCAGCAATCCTGTTCAGGTCGACCATAAAGGTGGATCCCGCCCATTTCTCAAACTTTCCCTTCATGTGCGGCGTCTACGGGGTTTTCGTAGTTTTGCCTTTTATATCTTGGGCTCTGGCCAGGATCAGAGGACTTCCCAGAGAGAAACTTGCCGTATCGGTTCTCGTCTCGATAAGGGGCAACAACGTTTTTATGGGGCTTCCTGCCGTTACCATTGCTCTTGGCGAACCGGGGCTCGTGAGCTACGGGATTTATCTGGCCCTATCCCTGGTGGTCTACCAGATGATCTCTATCGCCATGGGGCAACTAGCTCTATCCGGCGAGTTGTCCATCAGATCTCTTTTTAAGACGGTCCGTAAACTGGCCGGAAACCCCATGCTTGGAGCCTGTGTCCTAGGTGTGACGGGCGCTTTCCTGGGGATGGGAAATCTGCCAGGATGGTTGGACCAGACTCTCGGCATACTGGGCAACGTAGGCAGCGGAGTGGCTCTGATGGCCTTAGGGGCCTCTCTTCAGATAGAACATATTTTATCCTCGGTCAGGAGGGTCTGGAACGATATCCTGATCCGCCTGTTTCTGTCCCCTCTTATGACCTGGGGGGCTTTGACTTTTATGGAGGTTGATCCGATGCTGACTAAGACCGCCGTACTGGTGGCGGCCATGCCCGCAGCTGTAAATAATTTCGTCCTGGCCCAGGGGATGGGGATGGACGGATCCTATGCCGGTGAGGTTATTATAACCACGACGGTCTTTTCTATATTGTCCTTGACCTTATGGATTTCCCTGTTGGGTGTTTAAAGGTTGCCTTTAGTTACTTTATCGGAGGACGGGGTAGCCCCCTCGTGATAAAATAAAATGGGTATGTTTTACCGAGGGGGTGTATTTCTTTGGATTCTGGGGAAAACAAAAATCATGTATTGCTGGTGCTTTCCTTTTCACTGTTTTGTTGCATGATGGGAGTAGGGGTTATAAGTCCCATTCTGCCTCTTTACGCCGTCAAGATGGGAGCTAGCGGTACACTGTTGGGGCTGGTGTTCGGAGCCTTTTCCATGTCGAGGCTTTTCTGTTCCCTCGTCTCCGGGTCAATGGCCGACAGGCTGGAGAGAAAGACCCTGATTCTCTTCGGGCTCTCTATCTACACCATCTCCTCCTTAGCCTATCTTTTCGTGGAATCCGCCTGGCATCTGGTGGCTATAAGATTCTTCAACGGTCTTGGATCGGCGTTCGTGGTTCCCGTCGCCATGTCTATCGGTTCCGACGTGAGCGAGGAAGGGGAGGAAGGGGCCTTTTTTGGATCTCTTCAGATGGCCCTATTCGCTGGGATAGGCGCAGGTCCCCTTATCAGCGGTTTGTTGACAGATTGGTTGGGATTGCAGGCGCCCTTCCTTGTCATGACCGCCATGACATTGGTGGCCCTTACGGGCATAGCTCTTTGGCTTCCCAAGGGATTGCCTGTCAGTTCATCCGGAACGGGGGGGGATCTCTCCGTCTATTCGGCTCTCCTGAAGGACCCTGTCCTGAGAAGGGTCTATGCCTACAGGTTTTCGACCGCTCTCGGTCGCGGTTCAATGTTGATGTTTCTGCCTTTGATAGCCACCGAATTGGACCTGTCCTTTGTTAGGATAGGGATTATTCTCTCGACGGTCTCGATCGCCACGTCCCTCTTTCAGAAATACACAGGAGGTTTGGCCGATCGTTTTCCCAAAAACCGTCTTGTTCTAGTGGCGGGGGTTCTGTCCTCCGTTACGTTGTTTTCCATGCCGTTGCTCCGTACCTTTCCTGCGTTGCTTTTAGGCGCTTTGGCTTTCGGGATCGGGACCGCCACAGGAGCTCCTTCCATAACCTCTCTGGCCGCTATAAGAGGCCGTGATTTCGGGACGGGGAGGGCCATGGGGGTTTTCAATATAGCCTTCGGGCTGGGTATGATGAGCGGGCCTATTTTGGCCGGATACATAAGGGACGCCGGGATACTTTCATCTCCGTTTGTCCCTATCGGTATTGTACTCTTGACGGCGTCGTCGTTTTTTATCCTAGATGGACCTTTCAGAGCCGTCGGTATCTCTTCCGGAAGAGAGGAATGCGTATCTGGTTGACGCTTTGGGAACCAGCCAGATTTTTATTAGGAGGTACTCCTTTTGTTGTTAGAGGAAAAAAGAGAATTAGTGGTTCGATACGGCAGGATGATTCAAGAGCAAAAACTCACGACCGGTACAGGGGGAAACCTCAGCGTCTTGAATCCCTCGTCGGGGTTGATGGCGATAAGTCCCTCTGGGGTGGACTACGAGGAGATCGTCCCAAAAGACGTCGTGATAATGTCCCTGGACGGAGTTTTTCCGGAGGAGGATCACAGAGAACCCTCCTCTGAATGGCAGTTGCATTCAGCCCTTTATCGGCATCGGCCCGACGTTAGAGCCATCGTGCACTGTCATTCCGATTACGCTACGGCGGTCTCCTGCCTCGGTATCGATCTGCCTCCCGTAAACTATATGATAGCGGTAGCAGGGGATAAAGTTCCTCTGACTCCTTTTGCCGTTTACGGAACCTCAGATTTGGCCCTGAACGTGGTAAATTCTATCGGAGATTCCGACGCGGCCTTGATGGCCAACCACGGTCAGATCGCTCTGGGAAAGACTATGAAAGCCGCTTTCGCCGTAGCTCTCAATGTCGAGTACGTGGCGAGGCTGTTTATCTTGGCCAAGGGAGCGGGAGACCCCGTTTTGTTGTCGAGAGCGGATATTTTAGAGACCAGGAAGCGTTTTAAATCCTACGGCCAGAGAATAAAAGACCGAGTAGGAGATGATAACGATGCCTCTGTGGGGTAGATACCGTATGAATCGTTTCATAAATTCTCTGCCGACTCCCCTTTATTGGCTTCTTTTGGGGCTGGCGTTGTTTTTCCTGGTCAGTTGTCTTCTGTCCGTACTGGGTATGCTTTTGCCTCTGCTACTGTTAGGGGGCGCCGTTTGGTTGTTGATGGGCTGTGTCAGGGATCCCAGATTTTTAGACGTCGTCAAGGGCAGGCGAAGCGGAAAAGGTCCTCGTCGCTTTTAGCCTATCCTGTAGCGCACGGCAGAGGTTTAGAGTAAAATTACTCGAGTGCGTTTTTTGCGCTGAACATAGGGATTAAGAGAGGAAGTGTCAATCGGATGGATAATATTCGATACGCACAGATAAACGGAGTGGAGATCAGGGACATGAAAGACCTTCCAGGAGAGGAGGTCCTTTACAGTGGGAGCCTTTACCTGGACGGAAGGGAAATTGGAACAATAGAGGAAGACCCTGAGGGAGGCCCTATATCTTTGGATGTGTTTCCGAGATACGAAGAGGTCCTTAAGTCCAGGATCAACGACTACGTCAGAGCCATGGCCTTGGAGGAGGGAGAGATTCCCCATAGGGACGTGTTTTTCCTCGATCTCATAGATATGCAGATCTTCTACGATATGTATCGCGAAGGATTGTCTGAGGGGTACATGTGCCTGGTAGTCGATGCGTCCGGTGAGGATCTTGAAATATACAGCGTTCAGTCCGAGGAGGAAGTGGAGAACCTGGTAAGGGAGAAGGATCTCTCCGATTTCGAGGTATATGCCTCGCCTACGGATTTCATAGTCAGCTGTTAATCTCTGCGAGAGGAGGGAGCTCCCTTCTCTCTTTTTTCGTCTCTGGATATTCCCGATCTTTTGTTGATCTCATCGTCCCTCAGAAAACGGAATGGATCGTCTCCTCCGTCGAAATAATCCTCGCTTCGCCAGTTCTCGGTTCCGTCTGCCATAGTATCACCCCCCCTATTTTCGATATACGGCTTGCATTTTACGTTCCCCTAGGGTATATTGCAACGTGAAATATAGCAGGGAAGTCCGTTCAGGAAGCCGGTGAGAATCCGGCACAGCCCCGCTACGGTTAGGATGACGACGGAGACACACCGCCACTGACTTCGGTCGGGAAGGCGTCTCCTAGGTTGAATCCAAGTCCGGATACTGAACGGAATGTTCCATGACTAGATCTCCTCGAGGGCGGAGATTTTTGTCTCCCTATTTAGACGGCCCTTAGGCCGTTTTTTTTATTTGCCCCCATACTCCGTCTTCAAGGCGGTTAGTGTAGGACAGGAGGCGGCCTTAGGCCGCCTCCTCGTCCTATGTCGAATTACTTACTCAGTAAGGTGGTGTTTTTGATCTTTATTTTTAATCGATCTGTCCGTACGATGTTGGTCTTTTGTTTCTTGTCTTTTCTGAGTGTTTCTTCCTCCTATGGAATGACGGTGGATTACGCCACCAACCTTAAGGTGGACGAGGTAGATGGATGTTATCTGGTGACCGTAGATCGTCCTTATTACGGTGCGACCGAACCGGAGGTCGTTTTATTGGTGCCGGAGGACATGGAGCCTTCCGTATCTATGGACGGAATATCTAGGATAGATATTCCCCTTAATCGTATCGTCGTGGGAACTACCCCGGCGGTGGCGTGTCTTGATGCACTGGATTCCTTGGATTTGCTTGTAGGTCTGGCGGGAGGCAAGTACGTCTACACCGATTCGGTCAGAAAGATGGGGCTTCCAGAGGTTGCCTCCGATGGCGGTATGTCCAGATCCCTGGACAGGGAAAGACTGCTGGAGTTGGCTCCCGACGGGTTCATCACCTATCTGTATGGTGACGAGGAACGCCGGGACGTCGATTTCTTAAGGAATTGCGGCGTGCCGGTACTGTTCATGGCGGAGTATCTGGAGGACTCCCCTCTGGCCAGAGCGGAGTGGATAAAGTTTATCGGGCTTTTGGTCGGCAGGGAAGAGCAGGCCACAGAGATATTCGATAAAGTGGTCCGGAGATATGAAGAGCTGGCGAGTATGGTCGAGAAATCCCAAGTCCGGCCGTTGGTCCTCTCGGGAGCTCCTTTTGGAGGGGTTTGGTACGTTCCCAGGAGGGGTAGCTGGCCGTCCATTATGTTCCGGGCGGCCGGGGCGAAATCTCTCTGGAACGATTTAGAGGGAACCGGCACCGCTCCGATGGATCTGGAGGCGGTCCTGGTGAGGGCGGAATCCAGCGAGATCTGGTTGAACTGCGGTTCCTGGCGGAGCCTTGAGGACGCAGAGAGATCGGGACTTCCCATAGAGGCTTTCCCCCCCTTCGAAAAAGGGGAGATCTTCAACAACGATCGCAGGGTTACCTCTGAGGGAGGTAACGATTACTATCAGTCCGGAATAATAAGACCGGATATGATACTTGCGGATCTCATCTCCATAATCCATCCGGAAAAAATGAGGGATCATGAGCTGTTCTACTACCGAAAGCTCAAGTAGATCCCTCCGTTCCTTGCTGCCGTGGATACTGCTTCCCATGGCACTTGTCATCGTGGCTTTGGCTGGTCTCTGTCTGGGATCCGCATCAATTCCGGTCTCCTCTATCTGGGCGATTTTCTCCGGCGGAGATGTCTCCAGCAGCTGGAAGACGATAGTCTTGGATCTGAGGTTGCCCAGGGTTGTCTCGGCCATCCTGGCAGGAGCAGCTCTGTCTTCCTCCGGGTTGATCATGCAGACCCTTTTCGGAAACGGTCTCGCCGGTCCCTCGGTCCTCGGAGTTAGTTCCGGCGCCAGCCTGGGAGCCGCTCTGGCTTTGCTTCTCGCTCCCGGAGACGGGCTGATCTCTCGTTTGGGTCTTCTCGGCTGTTCATTTGCCGGAGCCTTCATCACGATGATGCTTGTCGCCTTGATAGGCGAGAGGGTGAAAAGAGGTGGTACCCTGCTCATACTGGGGCTGATGATAGGCTACACTGTTAACGCGGTGGTTTCGGTGTTGATACAGTGGGCGCCTTCGGAGCGGGTTCACGGATTCGTCTCCTGGAGTTTCGGGACATTCTCCGGCATAGGCTGGGATCGTATTCCCTGGATGGCCTCCTCCGTGTTTCTGGGGCTGGCCTTGGCTTTCGTGGGACGCAGGTTTTGGGATGCTTTCTTGCTGGGAGAGACGTGTGCCGCCACCGTAGGGGCAGACGTCCCCAGGATAAGGAGAAGGATGATACTGATATCGGCATTGTTGGCCGGAACGGTCACGGCGTTTTGCGGCCCCGTGGCCTTTCTGGGGGTGGCCGTTCCCCATATGGCCAGGGGTATCTCCGGTAGCGCCAGACATGGTCGGCTTCTTCCTGTCACCGTCCTGTGTGGTGCCTCCTTGGCGGTCGCCGCCGATTTGCTGTCAAGACTTCCAGGCGGAGCGTCGTCTCTTCCTCTGAACTCGGTGACCTCTCTGATAGGTGCGCCTGTAGTGGCCTGGGTGGTCTTTCGGGGTGGAGACCGATGAAAGACCCTATACTTCAATCTATTGGGTTGGCCGTGGGATATAAGAACAGAATAGTAGTATCTGGGATGGATTTTTCCCTCTTTCGAGGAGAGGTCGTCTCTCTGCTGGGACCCAACGGATCGGGCAAATCCACGGCCCTGAGAACTCTCCTGGGGCTTCAGCCATCTCTCGACGGTGTCGTCCTGTTGGACGGCGCTCCGTTGGAGTCCTATTCTCCTTTGAAGAGAGCCAGAATTGTGGGGGCCGCCCTTTCCGACAGGCCTAGGCCCTGGGGAATGACCGCGTTGGAGCTGGTGGAACAGGGGCGTTTCTCCAGGGATCGTGACGAAGACAGATGCGTCAGGGCGATGGAGGATATGGGGGCCATGGAGTTGGCGGGCAGACAGCTGACGGAGCTCAGTGATGGGGAGCTTCAGAGGGTCCACGTAGCCAGGGCTTTGGCTCAGGATCCGTCACTCCTGATATTGGACGAGCCGACGTCTTTTTTGGACCAGCCCAGAAGGGTAGAGGTACTTAGGAGATTGAGACGATTGGCCACGGAGAGGGATATCTCCGTGTTGCTCTCGCTTCATGACCTGGATCTGGCTCTTTCCCAGTCGGACAGATGTCTCTTGATAGTCGACGGAGTAATATCGGTGGGATCTCCGGAGGATCTGGTCTTGCGAGGAGCCTTCGGAGATGCATACGGTCAGCCTAGGGACTGGGATCCTCTGGAAAGGCCGGAGCCCGACTATCCCGATACCTCCATAACGGTAGAGCTTAGTTGTCCGGACCATCTCTCATGTTGGGTCCTCCGAGGACTCAGACGAGGTGGTTTCGCCTTGGGATCTTCCTGCCGTCGTCTTAACGTGTCGGTCGATGACGGAGATATCCTGTTTCGTGTCGATAACGAAGGGACGATCTCCGAGCATGGAGGGCTGGACTCGGTGATAGACGCTTTGTCCGGCGATAGGGAAAGTCCGCGATGTCCTCGATAGAGGTATTAGATGCCGTCCTTTCCCGTAGCGAAGTGGAGGATGCTCTTTATCGGTGGAACCTGGAGGAGCCGGATTACATAGATGGCCGACTTCACAGACTTTACCGATTGGCCAAATCCGTTCTGGCCTGGGCCTATATGTTACCGGAATCGGTGGAAAAACGGGGCGGATGGGGGCCCGGTGTATCGTCGCTTATGGTAGGAGGTGGAACGGTCGGAGAGGGGCTTTCCAGGATAGCGGAAGAGGAGGGTGTTTTTTCCGTGGCCATGACGATAGCCTTGTTGGGAAAGGGGCAGGAGCGTTTTTTCGAGATAGTCCGATCCGAGGGCCAGAGGAGAGGGCTCCCAGTCGGAGCCTTTCACACTCCAGGATCCGCCGGGGGGATGGACCTCTCGGTGAACCTGGATCTGGGCAAGGGATTGCCCCTGGATAAACTGGGAATATCGGTCCTTCCAGACGGACAGCTGAGTCCGTCCTATTCCTGGATTGGGGTAGTCCCCATCGGAGAGGGGACCGATAGGGTCACCTTTCTATGCCGAGGTTGCCCATTTCATGAAAGTTGTCCTCTAAGAAGGGAATGATTTTTCACCGTTGACGTGTGCTCCGGCGGCGTATATAATGCACGTCATTAACCTAAAAATAGATCGAACCATCCAGAGCGGCGGAGGGACTGGCCCTACGAAGCCGCGGCAACCTTCGCAATAGCGAGACGGTGCCAAATCCAGCAGGAATTCCTGGCAGATGGTCGAGGCTTTTATCGCTTTTTATGGATGCCTCTTCCTCTAAGCCGGAAGAGGCATCTATTTTTTTAGAGAGGAGAACCCGCCTATGAGACTCAGCGATTCCAACATGATGATGTGCGATATGATGTGCTGTCTCTGCGGGGCTCCTGATGGAGAATACGGCGGCTAATCTATCGTAGCCGTTTTTTCTTACCGGGATCTCCGTACGGGGGATCCCGGTTTTTTTTATTCTTGAAGGGGGGGTAGAGAGTTTCATCGTTTTTTGGTTCGGAAAGACCAAGACAAATCCACAGGAGGTTCTGAGATGAAAAAATATATCGCTTATCTGTTCGTTTTTCTGTTCTCTCTGTCCGTGGCGACCGGTTCCAACGCCGAAGATCTCTCGGTCCTGAAGGTCGGTGCCACCGCCGGACCTCACGCCGAGATACTGGAGTTTCTGAAGGATCGTTTGAAGGATCGTGGTATCGATCTCCAGGTCTATAGCTTTAACGATTATATAACTCCCAACGCTGCTCTGGACCAGGGAGACCTGGATGCCAACTCCTATCAGCACGGGCTTTTCATGAATACCCAGAACCAAGACAGAGGGTACCGTCTGGTATCCGTGGCAAAGACGGTAGTCTGTCCTATGGGATTCTACTCCAAAAAGATAGACGACGTGGATGATCTGAGGGAAGGGGCCAAGGTCTCGGTTCCCAACGATCCGGCCAACGTAGGGAGAGCTTTGGCTTTGCTGGAGGAAAAGGGTTTTATAAAGCTCGCCGACGGAGTGGGCTACAGGGCTTCCGTGCTGGACGTGGTGGAAAATCCTAAGGGGATTAAATTCGTAGAGATAGAGGCCCCTCAGCTTCCCAGGGTTCTTGACGACGTGGATATGGGAGCTGTCAACGTCAATTACGCAGTGGAGGCGGGATTATCGCCCCTGGAGGATGCCATTCTTCTCGAGGATCCTGAGACCTCTCCTTTCGCCAACATCATCGCTGCCAGGGAGGATAACAGGGACGATCGGAGGATCGAACTTTTGACAGAGGTCTATCACAGCGATGAGACCAGAAAGTTCATTCTCGATCGATTCAAGGGTTCCTTCGTGCCGGCCTGGTAGAGGCGTGAGATATGACCATACTTCTGGAAAAGGTCGGCAAGGTCTTCGAAGCTGACGGATCGTCTCTGAAGGCTCTGGACGGGGTGGATCTTCACGTTCCCAGGGGCTCCATCTTCGGAATAATAGGCCAGAGCGGAGCAGGAAAGAGTACCCTGGTTCGCTGCATAAATCTGCTGGAGCGCCCTACGTCAGGCAGGGTGACGGTGGGAGGAGTGGAATTGACCTCCTTGGGTGAAGGCGATCTTCGGGAGGCGAGAAAGAAGATAGGCATGATCTTTCAGTCCTTCAACCTCCTGTCGAACCGCACCATATTCGGCAATGTGGCTCTGCCTTTGGAGTTAGACGGATGGAGTAAGGGCGATATAGAGGTCAGAGTGGAGGAGCTGCTTGATCTGGTCGGACTGGTGGACAAGAGAGATCAATATCCCTCTCAGCTGTCAGGAGGGCAGAAACAGAGGGTCGGTATAGCCAGGGCCCTGGCCAACCGCCCCAATGTGCTCCTGTCCGACGAGGCTACTTCTGCCCTGGATCCCATGATGACCAAGTCGGTGCTCGCCTTGCTCAGGGAGATCAACGAAAAGCTCGGTCTTACCATAGTCCTCATCACCCACGAGATGAACGTGGTGAAGGAGGTCTGCTCCCACGTTGCGGTCATAGAGGGAGGACGAATCGTGGAGAGGGGAACGGTTCTCGATGTATTTACCTCTCCGAAGAAGGGTGCCACCAAGGAGATGTTACGAGAGGTCGTGGGGGTGGAGCTTCCGGAGAGTTTCGCCGGATTGGACTTCCTGGAGGACGATGCCGTCGGGGGAGAACCGGTCGTACAGCTTCAATTCTTCGGTTCATCCGCGGCGGAACCGGTCATCTCCGGGATGCTCCGTCGTTTCGACGTGGACGTGAATATCTTGGTCGCCAGGATAGACCATATACAGTCGGTTCCTTACGGAACCCTGGTGCTTCATCTATCGGGGGAGGAGCGGGAGAGAGACGCCGCTCTGGGCTATCTTGATGCTATGGATCTCAAAGTGGAGGTGATCGGCCATGTGGGCTCAGCTATCGCGAGTGCTGTTTAGCTCTTTTCTTGAGACCCTCTATATGGTGGGAATGTCCTCGACCATTTCCTTTATCTGCGGCATTCCGTTGGGGGTGTTCCTCCACGTCACCGCCAAGGGTGAGATACTGGAGCGACCAAAGGTCAATGGGGTTCTTTCGGCTGTGGTGAACGCAGCCAGGTCCACTCCGTTCATCATATTGATGGTACTTCTCATACCGGTTACCAGGATGATAGTTGGTACATCCATAGGCATAAATGCCGCCGTAGTCCCCCTGGCGGTGGCGGCTATCCCCTTCGTGGGGCGGATAGTGGAGGGGGCGTTGAAGGAGGTCGACAGAGGAGTGGTGGAGGCTGCCCAGTCGATGGGGGCCACTCCCCGTCAGATAATAGGCAAAGTGCTTCTACCAGAGGCTCTGCCGGCCATTATATCTGGACTTACCCTGGCGGTTATAAACCTGATCGGCTATTCGGCCATGGCTGGGGCGGTAGGAGGCGGAGGTCTGGGAGATCTGGCGATACGCTACGGATATCAGAGGTTTCGGATGGATATAATGTTCGCCACGGTGGTCATACTGATAGCCATGGTCCAGATATGTCAGGGCTTGGGAGATCGTATGGCCGGAAAGGCCAGAAAGTCTTGAACTAAAACTCCTCTGGGTGGATAATGACACGGTGAAAGTTCGTCCATTCTAAGAAAGGGAGAGGATTTTATGGCTAAACTTCCGAAGAACGTTTGCGAGGCCTGGGACGACAGAGACGGCGCAATCGTCCTGTCTACCGTAGACGGAGAGGGAGTTCCGAACTCTATCTACGCCACCTGCGTGAGCCGCTTCGACGATGAGACCCTGGTCGTCGCGGATAACTATTTCGACAAGACCAGAAAGAACATCTCCAAAGGCGGAAGAGGATCTTTGCTTTTTATAACCAAGGCGGGCAAGTCCTTTCAGGTCAAGGGCAAGATCGAATATCACGATAACGGCCCTATCTTCGACGACATGAAGGCATGGAACCCCGAAAAACATCCGGGACATGCCGCGGCGGCCTTGAAGGTGGAGGAAGTCTACTCGGGGGCGGAGAAGCTCCTTTAGGGCATCTCTAAAAACGCTGTCCCTCGGAGAGGTCGTTTCGGCGGAGCCCATTCGAGCCCGTATTTCCGACCTGCCGTCGTGTAGTACGGATGGGGCGACAGGACGTCGCCCCAAGTCGAGGGGGCACAGGACGTGCCCTCCGAGGCGGTCCGTACGAAACAGGCAGGTCGGGAATACGTTTGGGCGAGACAGGGCGGAGCCGAAATGACCTCTCCGAGGAAACTCGGACGTGAGTTTTTAGAGGTATTCTGTAGTAAAAGCGATCGGCCCGGGACGATTTTGTCACGGGCCGATCGCTTTTACTCATTTCGTGAGCTTGAACAGAACGGGAATCCTGACCTCGGCGGAGAGGTCGGAGGAAAAACGCCATCCCCTCAGGGCTTTAAGAGCGGCCTTGTCCAGCCTTGGAGATCCGGAGCTTTTCTCTATTCTGGTCTCGATCACCCTGCCTTTTTTTACCGAAAGCAATACCGTGACGGTTCCCTGTTCCTTTCTCTTTCTGGATATGAGGGGGTATTCCGGTATTTCCCTGTGTTCTACGGTCACGTCATGTTCCGACAGTATCTCCCCTCTGGATGAAGCGGTCGGTTTTTTAGCTTCTCCCCCTCCTTTATGGGGTCCTTCTTTCGTAGACGTCCCTTCTTTCAGCCCCTTGCCAAGAGGAGCTCGCACCTCGTTTTTTTCAGTTTTTGCGCCCTCTTTCTTGGAGGGGGGGGAGACTTTCTTCTCGGGGCCGTCTTTTTTTTCCTCTACCTTCGGCTTTTCTGTCTTTTTCCTTCGTGGTTTGGCTACAGGTGTCTTTTGTACGACCGGTTTCGTCTTCTCGACGGTTTTTTGAGGCTTTTCTGGAGTCTTTATCTTTGAGTCTTCTTTTGTGGAGGGTTTTTCCGCTTCCTTGGATGTAGTCGGTTTTAACGGGGCAGCTTTTTCCGCCTTGGGTCTTTCCGGAGGAGTCTCGGCCATAGCGCTCCCGCTGTCTTGTCCCACGGCCGATTCGTTTTTCGCCCGTGTCCTGACCAATTTTACCGATATGGTTCCTACGGAGTCGCTTTTCTTAGGGGCCCACGGCAGAAGACATAGCAGCCCTGCATGGAGGATCAGACTAGCCGCGATAGTGACGATCCATCTTTTCACGGCTCGGTTCCCTTGAGACCGAGCCCTATGGTGGTTATGCCGTTTTCCCTCATCCTGTCGAGGAGGGTCGCCACGTCTCCGTAGGGTATCGAACGGTCGGCGGTGAGTATCAGGGATTTCCCGGCGGCGATCGCTTCTTTGGCCATTACGATCAGCTCGTCTTTTTCGACGGGACTGTCGTCCCAGTAGATGGTTCCGTCGTGAGAGATGGTGACGGTTATCCCTTTTTCCTCCGGCGGGTTCCCCCTCCCGTCCGGGAGGTCCACCGGTATCTGTCCCTGCACGAAGGACGCTGTCAAAACGAAAAATATGATGAGAATGAAGAGGACGTCTATAAGAGGGGTTAGCTCCACGTCCGCCTGAGGACGGCGTCTCACGGTCTCATCATCTTTTCCCTGAGGATAAAGTCCGCCCCTCTGGAGAGGGTTTCCTCGATATCGTCAACCTTGGAGCTAAGGAGCGAGTGGCATAGAACCGCCGGAACGGCCACAGCCAGCCCGGCCACCGTGGTCAGCAGGGCCTTCCATATTCCACCGGCCAGGGCCACCATAGGGGCCTGATCTGTCTCGGGGAGGGATTGAAAGATATCCACCATGCCTAGGACCGTCCCCAGGAGCCCGAGTAGGGGAGCAATCCTGGCGACGGCGGAGAGGATGGACAGCCCCTTGCTCCATCTGAAGACCTCTCTCCTTATCTGGCCGTCCAGCAGCATCTTGAGCGAGTCTCCGTCGGTCTTCCAATGGTTGACACCGGCCAGGAAAAGCCGTCTCAGAGAGGTGTCCTTTTCCCGGAGAAGCGATGTGGCTCCCTCCGCATCTCCCTCGTAAAGTCGCTCGCAGAGGGCCTGTTCGACCTTTTCCGGATTCTCCCAGGACTTTATGAAAAAGAAGGTTCTTTCCAATACCACGGCTAAGCCTATCACCGAAAGTCCGGCTATGCACCAGACCACCGGTCCGCCTAGATTCAGAAAGCTCAGGATCGATTCAGCCATCGTGCCACCTCCACCGCTCCGTAGGTTATTACAATGTCCGCTCCGGACCGCCTAAGCGCCATGTGGGCCTCCAGCATGGATTTCCTCCAGTCCAGCGCCCCTGCCTCGGCGGCATGTCGCAGCATCATGTATTCTCCACTGACCATATAGGCAGCCATGGGGAGCAGAGAGTTTTTTCTTATCTCGGATATCACGTCCATGTAGAGCAGAGAGGGCTTTACCATCAGTATATCCGCCCCTTCCTCCTCGTCCTGAAGGGCCTCTCTGATGGCCTCTCTGCCGTTTGCGGGATCCATCTGATAGCTGGAGCGGTCGCCTTTGCCGGGAGCGCTGTGTGCAGCCTCCCTGAAGGGGCCGTAAAAGGCGGAGTGGAACTTGGCCGAGTATCCCATTATGGATGTTTCTGTGAAACCAGTTTCGTCCAGGGCGTTTCTGATGGCTCCTACCTGCCCGTCCATCATGGCCGACGGGGCTACCATATGAGCTCCGCTTCTGGCGTGACTGACGGCGGTCTCGGCCAGCCTGCGGAGGGTGGCGTCGTTGTCCACCGATCCATCTTCCCTCAATATGCCGCAGTGGCCGTGGTCGGTGTACTGGCAGAGACATACGTCCGTTGCGACGAGGATGGAGTCTCCGTATCGTTTCTTCATGTCTGAGACGGCCCTCTGGGCCGGAGCCTTCCCGTCGTTGGCTGAGGTCCCCCTGGGGTCCTTTTCTTCCGGTACCCCGAAGAGAAGGAACCTCTTTATGCCCGCCTCCATCGCTGGTTCCACCACCTCGCAGAGCCTGTCGACGCTGATATGGTCGACGCCGTGGAGAGACGATATGGAGGTCTTTACCCCCTTCCCCTCGACGACGAAGAGTGGAAGCATCATGTGTTTAGGCCTCAGGATGGTCTCGCGGACGGAGTCGGCAAGCGCCCCGTTGCCTCTCAGTCTTCTTAGCCTGTTGTGGGGGTAGCCGCATCTGATCTCCTTCAATTTACAGTCCTCTTTTCTTCATCTCGGCGAAGACCTCTTCCGCCGCTTTTACCGTGGAAGTCACGTCCTCTTCCGTGTGGGAGGAGGATACCATTATGGTCTCGTAGGCGGAGGGGGCGAAGGAATTCCCTCTGCTCAGCATTCCCGAGAAGAACGCCGGGTAAAGGTCCACCCTTCCGGACTTGACTTCATCCAGGTTTTTAGGCACGTTCTCGGAGAAGAACATGCCCACCAGCCCTCCCAATCTGGTGGTGCTCATTGGGAAGTCCCATTTTCTTCCTCCGTCCCTAAGTCCCATCTCGAGAGATTCCGCCGCTTTTTCAAGCGCCTCGTAGGTCCCCTCCCTGGACAATTCCTCCAGCGTCGCCAAGCCTGCCGCCATGGCCAGCGGGTTGCCGGACAGGGTTCCCGCCTGGTAGATATCTCCTACAGGGGAGAGGCGATCCATTATATCGGACCTGCCTCCGAAGGCTCCCACCGGAAGTCCTCCTCCTATCACCTTTCCGAGACATGTGAGGTCAGGGACGATTTTTTCGACCTGTTGGGCCCCTCCCATGGAGTTGCGGAATCCGGTTATGACCTCGTCGAATATCAGAAGGGATCCGTGTGTCTCTGTGAGCTTCCTTAAGCCGTCGAGGAAACCGGGAGCAGGGGGGACCAGCCCCATGTTGCCCGCCCATGGTTCCACTATTACGGCGGCTATGGTGGATCCCTCCGACTCGAACAGTGCCTTCGCCTTGTCCAGGTCGTTGAAGGGAAGCACCAACGTGTCTTTTGCGGTTCCCTCGGTTATCCCCGGACTGGTCGGAACGCCGAAGGTCAAGGCCCCGCTGCCTGCCGCCACCAGGAGAGAATCGCTGTGGCCGTGGTAGCACCCGTCGAATTTAACGATCCTGTCCCTGCCGGTGAATCCTCGGGCCAGTCTAAGGGCCGACATGGTAGCCTCTGTCCCGGAGCTTACGAAACGGACTTTCTCCATGGAGGGGAACACCGATTTCACCGCCATCGCCAGCATTACCTCCTGTACGCAGGGGGCTCCGAAAGAGGTGGATTTTTCTGCGGCGCTCTTTACCGCCTCTACCACAGAGGGGTGGGAGTGGCCGAGTATGAGAGGTCCCCAGCTGCATACGTAATCGGTGTAGCGATTTCCCTCCAGGTCATAGACCGACGATCCCTCGCCTCTGACCAGAAACAGAGGCTCCCCGCCGACGGCTTTCCAGGCCCTGACCGGGCTGTTGACCCCACCGACCAGGTGTTTGCAGGCGGTTTTGAACATCTCTTCGTTGGTCATCACAAGTCATTCCTTTCGTCTTTGCAGGGAGGTCAGGCATTCTATCAGTCCCTCTATGGAGGGATCGCCCATGACCTCCGGTTCCATGGATAGGGTCTCCCGGATTGCTTCGGCGCAGTGCGTCCCCCAGGCCACAGGGATTATCCCCTCACTAGATCTTCCGAACCTGGCTGCCCAGGCCTCCACCATGGCGGCGCTTCCGAATACGACGCAGTCCAACCCCGATTCGTCCCAGCAAAGAGGATAGATATCCTCTCCCGGGAGCTCGGCCCTCTCCATCCTGTAGGCCGAGGATATGAGCACCGTCGCCCCAACCCTGCGAGCCGCCTGGACCGGCAGATCGGAGGCCCTCTCGTTTCGGAAGAAGAGTATCGACTGACCGTATGAGACGTGTTTTTCTACCGTGTCGGCCAAGCCCTCGGAGGTAGGGCTCTCCGCCTCCAGGTCCGGATGAATCCCGATGTCGTAAAGGGCCTTGGAGGTCCCCGGCCCGATGGATATTATTCTGCCGCCTATTTTTCTGAGGTCCGTGACCTCAGAAAGCAGTGAAACTCCTCGAGGGCTTGTGAGGACCAACCAGTCGGAGTTCCCGATAGCTTCTTCATTCCAGTTTTTTTCTAATTTTCTAAGATTCACCAGAGGGAGACTGTAACAGTCCGCCCCGAGGTTTTCCAGGATCCTGGCCGTTTTCCAGGATTCCGGTGCGGGGCGTACTATGCCTATCTGGAGTCCCTTAAGCGGTCCTGAAACCGGGGTCAGTCCAAGAGCGGAAGATTCTCCTACCGCTATGACCGTTGGACTTCGTAGCCCCATGTTCCTCATGTCGTCCAATCGGAAATCGGACCTCTCCTGGCGTCCCCATCCTCCCCAGCGGACGGCGGAACAGCTTCTCTCGCCGGGTTCTCCTTCTTCCATAAGCTTTTCGGCTATACTGTCCGCTCTGGAGGCTCCCATGTATATGACTCTGGTTCCTCCCACCTCGGCCATCCTTTGCCAGAGACGGTCGCCCTCTTCTGCAAGGTCCTTCCCTCTGTGTCCGGTGACCAAGGTCGCGGTCTCCGCCACCCCCCTGTGGGTCAAGGGAACGCCCGCAGCCCCCAGGCCGGATACTGCGGCTGTGACCCCCGGCACGTAGCTCCAGGGGATGCCCTCTTTCTGGAGGGCCAATGCCTCCTCTCCGCCTCTCCCGAATACGAAGGGGTCTCCTCCCTTGAGCCTTACGACTCTGTCCGAGATTCGTCCCAGCTCTACCAGCAGTCGACAGATATCGTCCTGAGACGTCGAGTGACTGTCCTTTCTCTTCCCTACGTAGTGGAAGCGACATGTCTTCGGTGCAAGCTGGAGCAGGTCGGGATGTATCAGCCTGTCGTAGACCAGGTGTTCCGCCAGGGAGATTCTCTCTTTGGCCTCTTCCGTGATCCATCTAGGACCACCGCATCCCGCTCCGGTCAGGTAGACGGTCATGGTTTTTCCTCCAACATGGAAATGGCTTCGGTGGATGCCTTTATGGATAGGGCAACGTCTCTGCCCAGGTCTCGGGCGTCGTCGTCGGAGCGCACGGCCAGCGAGGCTTCGAAATCGATGTGTCTTCCGTCGTAAGAGAGGGTCTGAGCTCTCAATCTCAATTCGCCGTCGACCCATTCGGAGAGAGCGGCGAAAGGAACGTGACAGCCTACCTGCAGGGATTCCAGCAGCTCTCTCTCTGCAAGAGCCATCAGCCAGGTCGGACGATGGTTTATCGCCCGGAACTCCTCGGCCAGTCTCGAACCGCTTCGCGCCTCGACGGCGATTATACCTTGACACGGGGCAGGGAGAAACGGGAGGGTCGTCGCCCCCTCCGGCGATATCCCGAGTCTGTCGAGCCCTGCCTTGGCCAGGACTATTGCGTCAGCGTCTCCCGCCTGGAGTTTAGCCAGCCTGGTGTTGACGTTGCCCCTTATGAGGGTGTAGTCGAGGTCCGGTCTGGTGATCGCAAGCTGCGCTTTCCTCCTTAGACTGGAGGTCCCTACCACGGCCCCTGCCGGGAGTCCCTCCAGACCCCCTTTATGGTTGGAGACGATTACGTCCGAGGTCGATGCTCTGGGAAGGACCGCCACCAGTTCCAGTCCGTCGGGCAGAACGGAGGGAACGTCCTTGAGGCTGTGAATTGCTCCGTCTCCCTTGCCCTCCATGATCGCTTCCTCCAGGCATTTGACGAACGCCCCGTTTCCTCCGAAGGCGGATAGATGACAGTCCTGTTTTTCGTCGCCACAGGTCGACATGGTCTTTATCTCCACCGGCAGTCCCTTTTTAGCCAGGGCCCTGGCGGCCTCCATGGTTTGAGCTCTGGCGAGGGCGCTCTTGCGGCTGAAAAGTATAGGCCTCTCTCTGTCGGACTCCATCCAACTCTGTATGTTCATCCGCAGATCCGCCGATGCCGACGGCGACTTGCCGAAACTGCCTACTCCTACGAGATTGGTCTCGGTACGGAACTGAGACGCCAGAGACCAGTCTCCCAGTTCGCCAGCACCGCAGCAGTCGACCAGACATTGCGCCTTCGATGCCATGGGAAGGATCTTTTCCGTGTCCTCCCTGGCAAGGGCGATCACCACCAGCCGATGGGATAGAAAATCATTCGCCGTTACCTCCCGGGCGTGCCACTTTATCAGTCCCTTGGAGGCCAGGATCTGAAGCCCGGACGTCGCGGTCGGGGATATCAATGTGACAGGAAAGTCGGCGCTCAGTATGGTTCTTACCTTTCTCTCCCCGATGCAGCCGCCTCCTACGACCAGGATCGGTCCCACTCCGGAGTCCAACGATACCATCAGTGAAAATCTGCGGTTCACGATATTTCCTCCTCCGAGAGGGCTCTCCATATCCTGGAGGAATGAGGGCCGTTCATCTCCAGGACCGGGGACAAGATGCCCTTAGCGACGCTCCAGGCCATCTGTCTTAGGATTTCCTCGGAGACGCCGATTTTTTGAGCGGTCCGAGCGGCCCTTTCATCGACTATATGGCCCACCCTCATCATGGCAAGCCGACGGTAGGTATCGGTTCTGACGGTTATCAGATCCGCCCACAGAGCCTGAGCGGCCTCCTCCGTCTCCTCCTCCAGTTTGCCGAGATCTCGACGGTAGTCGTCCAGAATCTCCAGGGTCCGGTCTCTAAGTTCGTCCACCGAGATCCTTTTGAGTCCCGGAACCTCTACCTGAGGGATCGCTCCCATGTCGATTATCCAGGGACGGTTTTCCCCATCTATCTCGGATAGCAGCGGTTCGGGGGAGGACGTGGCGAATATCAACACGTCCGAGGTCTCTGTCAGATCCTTCCATCTCTCCCAGGGTAGCCAGTCGGCTCCGGTCTCCTCAGCCAGGGATTTTCCGGTTTTTTCTGTCCTGTTCGATATGGAGAAGGAAAGTCCCATCGCCTTTAGCACCTTCGCCGTCTCTGTTCCCATGTCGCCGGCTCCTATCAGGGCTATCCTGAGGGAGGGCCAGGCTGGATGGTCCTTAATGGCTTGGGCCATAAGCCAGGGTATGGACGGAGCCCTTCCGGGATGATACTCGGTTCGGAGTATCCCGGCCAAGTTGAAGGATCTCTGAAATAGCCTGTTCAGTATCCTCCCGCAAAGGGGAGAATATCTATCGTATTCCTTCTTGACCTGGGATACCACGAAGGACTCCCCGCATGCCATGCTCTCCAATCCGAGAAGGACCCTCAGGAGATGTTCCACCACGTCCTTACCCGTCAATATATCGGCGCAGGAGGGAATGGAGTCCGAAGGAAACTCTCTGCCTTCCGGTATAATCCCGTAGAGTTCGGTCCTGTTGCAGGTGTGGATAGGGACTATCTCCGAGAGCGGGCCTCCGTCCAACATCAAGCGCAGTTCCTTTTCGTCCTCCCAGAGTCCCGCTCTGTCGGCCAATTTGCTGTTTTCGTAGTTGACGGAAATACAGATAAGCCTCATAGAGAGGTCGCCTCGGATCCCTTTCGTCTCAGCAGAAGGATCGACAGGTAGTTTTCGCATGGAGACAGGGCGTCCTGTCCTATCGATATCTCCTCTTCAGGAAGCCCTGCCTTGACTATTCGGACCATCTCGTCCCATGGTCCGGTGGATTCCACCAGTCGTTGTAGTTCCTCTCCCAGCGCCGAAGGTTTGTAGATGGCTGCGCAGTCGGTATGTCTGAGGCTTTCCTGGAGATCGGAGAATGAGGCCGTTCCGGGAAGTATCGACAGTCTTTCCTCTCCCATGGCGAGAAAACGACCTGTCCTCGATGCCGCCAGACCGTGGGCGGATATTCCCGGTATAAGCTTAAGTTCCATGTCGGGATCCAGCTTTTTCCACTGTTCGTACAGCCAAGCCACGGTCGCGTAGAGGGTCGAATCACCTATAACCGGAAGGATCACGGTCTCGGCTTTTTCCCACAGTGGCCTTATCTCCTCAAGTTGAGTCAGTATGGTCTCGTCTCTTTCGTCCTCTCGTCCCTTCATGGGGAAGACCAAAGAAACCCAGTCGCGGTCCACGTGTTCCTTCACTATTCCGCCGGCTACGCTGTTTCCTCCCTCTTTCGATAGAGGAAGGAGGGCCAGGTCCGCCTTTTCTATCGCCTTTATAGCTCCCAGGGTCACGAGATCGGGATCCCCCGGTCCGACTCCTATCCCAATAAGGGTTCTTGTCATGTTCTTTTCTTCCTTTCAGAGTGGTATCCTCTCGTGTCCACCAGATAGCCCTTCCTGGCGACGGTAGCCTCGCCGGGAAGAAGAAGCAGCGTTCTCATGTCTATATCGGAGGAAGTCAGCTCGGATAGGTCCATCACTTTTACGGACTCTCCGGGCCGTCCTACGTCCCTCATAAGCCATACGGTTTGCCCTGTTTTGGTCGAGTAGGCTTTCTTTACTCCCTCGAGTTTTACGTCCAGATCCCTTCTGACCGGGTTGTACAGGGCAACGGTGAGCCCCGTGGATGCCGCTCCCGACAGGGCTCTTTCTATAGACTCCCAGGGCTGTAGATAGTCGGACAAGGAGAGCATTATAAGTCCGTTGGAGTAGGGGGCTCCTGCGGAGGCTCCGGCGAGCTGGGCGGCGGACAGTCCCGGTACAACCTCGACCGGCAGATCTTCCGCCATGTTTCTGGCCAATCCTGCCATGCCGAAAAGAATGGGATCCCCTCCAGATACGAGGGATACCCGAAATCCCTTCCTGGCCAGGGCCATGGCCGACGCCACTCTGGCCTCCTCCTCTCCCATTCCGTATCTCTCCACTTTCTTTCCCTTCAGCCATTCCTCCGGTAGCTGGTCGACGTAGAGTCGGTAGCCTACCACGGCGTCCGAGTCGTCTATCGCTTCCTTAGCCTGAAACGTCATGTACTTCCGATCCCCCGGGCCGGTCCCCACGACGTAGAGTTTCCCCTCGATCCTGGCCGGACGGTGCCCCAGTGCCACGGTGGTCCCTCGCTCGGCCGATCTCGGGCCTATAAGCCTTCCCGCCGAGGCGGCGCAGGGTTCAGCGACTCCGGGCAGATCGAAGTAGGCTGTGGCAGCGGAGGCGGAAAAATTACCATCTATCGATCTTATCTCCTCGTCCTCCAACTTAGTCAAAGGCACTCCAAGTTCCTCCGCCAAGGAGAGGAGCCCCTTTTCTTTCGATTTGACCGTCGAGGTTCTTATCTCGCCTAATGAATAGATGGAATATCCCTGTTCGGAGAAGTGACGCAGCAGAGTCTCCTTCAGGATCTGTCTGTCCACTCCCTTTCTACACCCCATACCGGCCACCAGCGACGGAGGTACCAACTGTACCTGGTGGGATCCGAGGGAAAGAGCTCGGGGCGACACCACTACGTCCGCCTCGTCGGGGGTTTCGCAGGGGAGGTATCCCTCCGGGAACGGAGGAGTTTCCTCGTTTTCGTCGACCCAGAAAAGCAGTTTCCGCCCGTCCAGAAGGGCTCCGTTCGTCTGGACCAGGGCCTTTCTGCCTTCGAGTTTCCATCCCCATCGAGAGCAGAGCAGATCCGGAGCGGCGACGTTCATTCTGTCTGTGGAGGTCGTGGATACGAGATGGGCCCCCAGATTCGACGCCAGGGTTCGGGACAGGTCCGCCCCGCCTCCAAGGTGGGCTCCCGTGAGGGGCAGGACCAGCTCCCCGTCTTCCGTGACCACTATCACCGCCGGATCCGTCTCTTTATCCCTGAGCAACGGGGCGGTAACCCTGACGGCCACTCCGGTGGATCCTATCATCACTACGGCGTCCGACCCATGCCATATTTCGGACAGAGATGCTTTCAGTTCGTCTCTCCTGGGAGTTATCAGTTTACCGTTCAGAGCCTCGGCGCATCTTTTCCCTACCGATTTCCCCCTGGCAGAGATCGCGAAGACCGCTATATTCAAAGGGAACCCTCCCTGAATCGGTGAGAAAAGCCGCTGTCGTAGAGCAGGCTGGAGGCTTCTCCTGGGTCTAGGCATTTACCTACAACTATGAGAGCCTGATGGTCTATTCCCCTCTCTCTCATAGCCTCGGCAAGCCCTGAGAGGTCGGAGCGAACGATGATCTCGTCGTCCCAGGAGGCTCGGTAGACGCAGGCGGCGGGGGTCTTGGGATCAAGCCCCCCCTTTATAAGTTCGTCGGTAGCTTCCTTCACCTGCCCGGCCGTGAGAAAGAGCACTATGGTCGAGCCGTGATCCGCCAGTTTGTCCAGCGATTCTCTCTCTGGAACGGGGGTCCTTCCCCCTTTTCTGGTGCATATCAGGGTCTGGGTCTCTCCCGGGACGGTGTACTGGATGCCCAAAGCGGCGGCAGTCGCCTGTAGGCTGCTTACTCCAGGTACGAATCGAACTTCGATCCCTCGTTCCTCCAACAGCCTTTTCTGTTCCGCCACAGCTCCGTAAAGGCTGGGGTCTCCGGTATGGAGTCGAACCACCGAAGATCCGGTCTCTGCGGATACGGCCATGGCTGACACCTGTTCCTCCAACGACATGAAGGCAGAGTCCATGATTATGCAGTCGTCCCTGCATATCTCCAGTATCTCCGGGTTCACCAGGCTGCCGGCGTACACGACCAGATCCGCGGTCTTTAGAAGTTCGCTTCCCCTTACCGTTATTAGGTCCGGTGCGCCAGGTCCGGCCCCGACGAAGTTCACCGTTTTGGCTTTCTCTATCATAAGCAGTTCCCCTTCCGATCTCCCCACACTATGAAGGCGGGATTCCAGGCTTTAAGCATCCATCCCGCCTTGGTCCTCCGTCCCTCCGAAGGGGCCAGTTGCCACATGGAGGGCTCTATCGACAGGGACTCCAGGGCCGTTAGGGCTTCGTTCGCCGTAGAGAGCATGTTGGCAGTGATGATTATTCTTCCGTTCTCCTTGAGTTTAGATAGACCGGCTCGGATTATGGAAGTAAGCCGTCCTCCGTGTCCTCCTATCGTCAGGCCGTCCAAGGGGGGGAGGGAGGTAAGATCCTCCGGCGCTTTTCCACAGATCAAAGTCACTCTGTCCGCCATACCCATTTTAGACAGGTTCCTGGACGCCAGATCGAGAGCTTCTTTCGATGGGTCCAGAGAGAAGATCTTTCCCGGTCCCACCTGTCTCGCCAGCTCCGCCGTTATGCCTCCGCTCCCGGTTCCCACCTCTCCCAGGACGGATCCGTGGAGGGGCTGCAACAGAGATGTTACGATCGCCCTTATCGGGGCTTTGGTAAGAGGTATCGACGGTTCTCTGATGAATGAGTCGTCCATAAGAGGGCCTCTCATGACCGGGGCTCCAGAAGGACCAGGGTCAGAGAGGGCCAGGAAGCTCGATCCTCTTCGGACAGATCGGATAGATCGGTCGATTCGACCTTCTCGTCGTCGGTCCCCAGGTTCGACATGGTCCAGCACTTTCTATCCGATACCCCTATTTTTAGAAGTTTCGAGGCCACCTCCATCGGGTTGTTGAGCCCGCCGGTCAGGATAGCTATCGGGCCGGTCTCTTTTTGCAGCCCGTTCAAGGAATCCAGAGGTCTTCCGTGGACGCTTACGAAGGTTCCTTCCTGCCAGGATATTCCCAGCCTGGAGAAGGCCAGGGAGACCGAGCTCAGTCCCGGTATGATCTCGTATTGATCTTCCGGAAGGGATGCCGCCAAGGAGCTGCCCAGACTGAAGAAACAGGGATCTCCGGAGACCAGGACGGCCATCCTCTCGTTCCGACCTCTCTTCGAGATGATTTCAAGCGCCTCCGACGGAGATCCCGACAGGGTCACCGTTTTCTTGTCCGCCATGTAGGAGAACATCTCCAGAAGTCTCGGGGATCCCAGGAGGGTGTCGGATCCCTCTATTGCCTTTAGGGCTATAGGAAGGAGGTAGTCCCTGGATCCAGGCCCCACCCCTACGATGTGAATTTTTTCCATGATTTCCCCTCCATGACGTCTTCAGGCCAGGTGGACAGGATCGTTCCCTCCAGGTCGGTTAAGGCCGTGGCTATCTCCATCTCTCCCTTGAGGAACTCTGTCAGCCGTTCCTGAGATCGTCTGGATATGTGGCTAAATGTTTCCTCAAGACCCTCTCGGATTATTATGGGAACCGCCGCCTCGGCCAGTTTGAGGTCCAATATCTCTCGAATTACAGATTGAGATGCCCCAGAGGCCCCGGCCCATGCCGCCACGGTCTCCAGTCTTCCGTCTCCCGATCTGTAGTTGGTGTCGAATATACCCGCGGCCAGCTTGGTAAGCTTGCCGATATGTCCCACGATGAGGGTCTTCTCTATTCCCTCGGCGATACATCGTTCAAGCGTGTAGCCAACTTTGTCTCCGGTCTTGACGATCTTCTCCGCCGGGATATCGAATCTCTCTTTTAGGAGCTTTTCTCCGATATACCCGAGAGGAAGGAACAGGGGGCCTTTTGCGACCTCTTCGGCCGCCACACTGACGTAGACGTCGATCGACGCCTCCCAGGCCGCGGTCGACTTGGGTTCCACTATGCCGGTGGTGCCTATAACGGAGATTCCTCCCTCGATCCCCAGCCTGGGGTTCCAGGTCTTTTTCGCCAGCTCCTCGCCGTCAGGGATGGAAACCTCCACTTCCAGTCCCTTGCCGTCAGGTGTCAGAGCGGAGAGGTCCCGTAGGATCATCTTCCTGGGAGTGGGGTTTATGGCGGGTTCTCCAGGAGGAATAGGCAGGCCTTTCTTGGTGACTTTGCCGACGCCCTTGCCCCCTATGACCGTCACGCCCGGGAGGTCCGATCTCCTCACGGTGCAGCAGAACCTGTGCCCGTCCGTAACGTCAGGGTCGTCTCCGGACCTCTTGATCACACAGCAGGAGGCCCATCCTTTCCCTATCGCGGCGTCCTCTACCGGTACCTCCAACTCCATCCCGTTTGGCAGTTCCACCGTCACGGTGTCCGTCGTCTCTCCGGTCACGGCCATGTAGGCGGCCGCCTTGGCCGCGGCTTGGACCGACGTGCCAGAGGTGAACCCTCTTCTGAGCCCTCCGACGGATCCCAGAGATTCGAATCGGGCCGTCATGGTCTGAGGGCCAGTTTTATAAGGGCGTTCACTATCGCAGCTGCGACGGGGCTTCCTCCCTTGGGCCCCGGGGCGGTTATGGATGGATAATCGAGCTCTATCAGTTCCTGATGGGACTCGGCGGCTCCGACGAACCCTATGGGCATTCCGATTACCAGAGCGGGGCTGGCCTCCTTCGCCTTTATCCTGTCTATGATCTCGAAGAGGGCGGTAGGGGCGTTGCCTATGGCGACGATGGCTCCTTCCATGCGGGGAAGCGCCTTTCTCATGGCCATCTGGGACCTGGTGGCGTTTTCAGTGTTTCTGGCCATCTCGGCCACTTCGGGATCGTTCAGGAAGGTCAGCACCCTGCCTCCCATGCTCTCCAAGCCGTCTTTTCTTATTCCGGCCCGAACCATCTCGACGTCGGTTATAACCGGCGCTCCCGACCGGAGGGCGGATAACCCCGATTTTATCGCCCCTTCGTGTATGTACAGGCTCATGCCGAAATCCACATCGGCCGTGGCGTGGGCCACCCTGGTGACGATGGCCAGCTCCTCCTCCGTTCCGTGGAACGGGCCCATTTTTTCCTGGAGTATCCTGAAGCTCTTTGCCTCTATGTCGGCGGGAGCCATGAATCTCTGAGTCATGTTTTTCCTCCTAATCTAATAAAGGCAGACCCTCGAGGGTCTGCCTTTTACCGGTCCGAACCTCGCGGAGCTTTCTGTCTTCGTCTTCTTCTCGCGATCTGGCTCCCCCCTGCGGAGACAGGGGGATACAGTGGCGGGTCCGCGCCGGATTTTCACCGGACTTTCCGAAAAGAGACGTCTAAGTGTCTGTCTGAAAATGATAGGGCTTCGGCCCGGTTTGTCAAATGTCCTATGCCCTTTTTTCTTGCCATCTTAGAGCGGTCTCAAGAAAACTCTCCGGGACCGTCCTGTCGCTTCCGAAATGGATGTGGAGGTAGCTCGCCAGTACGTTGTTTTTTGCCAAGCCCTCCTCTGTCGTCCTGTCTCCCTTGGAAAGCCTCAGGGCTATGGGAGCGTCGTCGGGGCCATCGTAGGACGACCAGTGAAACACGTGACCGCGGATTCTTTTGCCCTTTGGACCCAGCAATGTGTCCATCAGGGTCTCACCATCGCAGTATCCCAGAGCCCTGAGCCTCTTCCCCATGGACATTCGGCCGGGAAAGACTCCCGCCATGGAGTGGACCTTGCCCTCAGGGGTCTCTATGGCCTCCACCAGATACATCAGACCTCCGCACTCGGCGAGGATGGGCATTCCCTCCTCGGCCTTCTTCTTTACGTCCTCTCTCATGGACAGGTTCGTCTCCAGAGCCGGAGCGAAGAGCTCCGGGAAGCCTCCCCCTATGTAAAGAGCCGATGCTTCTGGAGGTATCTTTTCATCGTCTATCGGGCTGAAAGGCACTAGATTTGCTCCCATGTGAGTCAGTATATCCAGGTTGTCCTGATAGTAGAAATGGAAGGCCTTGTCCATGGCCACGGCTACATCGATCCTCTTGGGAACGGAGGGGTAGGGGAACAGTTCGGATCGGTGGGACGGGAAGGGACGGGCTTTTCTGGCCAGAGACAGCAGGGCGTCTAAGTCCACGTTATTCTCCACCAGCCCTGCCAGATGCTCCAGATAGGAGGAAAAATCATCTCTCTCCCATGCTGGGATGAGTCCCAGATGTCTCTCCGGAAGAGCCAGAGCCTCGTCTCTAGGGAGATATCCCAGTACCTTCACCTCCGTGGTCGATTCTACCGCCTCTTTTACCATTTCGAAATGTCTCGGACTGCCTATTCTGTTGAAAATGACTCCCTCTACTGAGACAGAGGGGTCGAAAGACGCGAAGCCTCGAACGACCGCGGCTGCGCTTCTGGCCATGGACCTGGCGTCCACAACCAGGACAACGGGAGTCTCGCTTAATCTGGCCAGACTCGCTGCGCTTCCCCTGTCGTCCACTCCCGTTGCTCCGTCGAAAAGTCCCATCACGCCCTCTACGATGGATATCTCCGATCCCTCCGATCCACGGTGGAAAAGCTCCAGCAAAGGGTCTTTCTCCAAAAGCATGGAGTCCAGGTTTCTGCACGGTCTTCCTGATGCTGCCGAGTGGAATCCCGGGTCGATATAATCCGGACCGGTCTTGAAGGTCTGAACCGACATCTCCCTAACCTTGAGGGCCGCGGCGATTCCCATGACTATGGTGGTTTTGCCTGTCCCGCTGTGAGTTCCGGCGATGACTATCCTCGGGGTTGTCATCTCTCTATACCCTCTCTTGCCTGTACTCCCAGGCGATAATGGTGTTTTATCTCCACCATCTCGGTTACTACGTCGGCCCTGCCGATTATGGCCTGGGTCGCTCCTCTTCCCGTCATGACGAGTTCCACCGACTCCGGTTTCGACTTCATGAGGTCCAGCAGCTCCGACTCCTCTAGCAGGCCGGAAGACATCGCCACCAGTATCTCGTCGGCTATGACCAGATCGTAGCCGTCGTCGATAGCTTTTTTCAGTCGTGTCAGCCCCTCTTTTGCCGCCTCCCTGTCTCGCCCCGTCATGGGTGACCCTACATTTCTCTCTATGCCGTAGGTTTCGGTGACGACCTTGGACGAGATTTCTCGAAGGATCCTTATCTCGCCGGAGCGATCGCTCTTCAGAAATTGACCGACGTAGACGGAATATCCCGCTCCGAGGGCCCTTAGAGCCTGTCCTACGGCGGCGGTAGTCTTGCCCTTTCCGTCGCCGGTGTTGACCGATAGGTACCCTTTTTTCATGGCATATGGCTCCTTTCGTTTTTTCTCCTCCTCGTTTACACTCCCTTTGGGGAGGTGATGTTATCGTGGAAGAATTGGAGTACGGTTCTCTGGAGTGGTGGCATCAGACCGTCAATATAGGAGTCCTACAGGAGATCCTGGACAGATTCGCCCAGATATTGAACTGTGGCACGGTTCTCACTACGGCCTTGGGAGTTCCGATAACCACCCCCAGCAATTTTACAAGGTTTTGTCGTCTCATGCGGTCTACCGAGGAAGGTCGGAGACTCTGTTGGGAGAGCGACGCCGCCGGTGGAAGAGCTGGGCTGGAGCAGGGAAAGGTAAGAATATATCGCTGTCATGCGGGATTGATAGATATGGCCCTCCCGGTTGTAATAGAGGGTCGGTTGGCCGGGGTGGTGCTTTGCGGTCAGGTAAAACTTAGACACTATACCCGTCAGGAAGTGGAGGAGCTTGCCGGAGTCGGTTGGCAGAATCTCTCCAACCGGGACGAACTGTTGGACCTGTTCATGGAGGCTCCGGTCGTTCCCAGGGAGGTAATAGATCAGGGAGGAGAGCTTATAAAGCTGGTCTCGTCCCACGTCGTGGAGCTATGCGAGCGCCGTTTGGCGGAGAAGAAGTTACTCGTCAAGGACCTGGTCCTCATGAGGGAGAAATGCGATAAGCAGTCTCTCGAGAGAAACCTGAAGATCAGTCAGATAAAGGCTCTAAGACATCAATTAAACCCCCACTTCATGTTTAATACCCTCAACGCCATAGTTCGCCTCGCCATGTTCGAGGATGCGCCTGAGACGGAGGCCTTGGCCTACAGATTTTCCCAGTATCTGAGATATGTCTTGAGAAGACAGTCCAGAGAGGAGCTGGTTCCCCTTGCCGGAGAGGTGGAGTGCGTAGAACATTTTCTCTCTATAAACAAGATAAGGTTCAGCGATCGGTTCGACTTCGATCTCCACGTCGATCCCGGAACCAGGGACGTGAGGGTACCCTTCATGATATTGCAGCCTCTGGTCGAGAACGCCATAGTCCACGGAGTGGAACCCTCGACTGACCGATGCCACCTTTCCGTCGACGCCTCCATAGAAGAAGGTTCCCTTGTGGTCACCGTTTCCGACGACGGCGTAGGATTCGATTGTTCCAATTTCTCTCCCGGAGTCGGGGTATCTAACGTCATGGAAAGACTGGATCTTCATTATGGAAAAGAGGGCTGTCTCCGTTGGTCCTCCTGTCCCGGCGATGGAAGTAGATTTGAGGTTACCATGCCTTTAAGACGAGGGGAGGAGGTGACGGGATGACGGGAGATATCTTCAAGGTCCTGGTGGTGGAGGACGAGCCTCTTGAACGGAAGGCTCTGTCGATTCTTCTGGAGAGGATGAAGGAACCCCTCGAGATAAAATCGATCGGAACCGCCCCCGAGTTCGAGGAACTCTGCGGGACCTGGGATCCCGACGTCGTCCTTCTCGATATACACATACCGGGAGGAGACGGTTTAAGCTCCCTCAAAAGGCTCAGGGAAGACGGTTTTCTAGGGGACGTCGTGTTGATAACGGCTTACGACGTGTTTCAATACGCCCAGAACGCCATGGGGCTGGGGGTCAAGTCCTTTTTGGTAAAACCCGTCACGGGGGAGCGTCTCCAGGAAGAGCTCGACAGGGTCTTGCGGGACATCAGGGAAAGACGGCTCAGAACTCTGGAGATAGATCAGCTTAAGACCTTCATAAAGAACAACAGAGGCTCGTTGGCCCTTAGAATGATACAGGATCTGCTTCGTTCCGGTCAGGTAAGCGAGGGAATGATGGACGTCATGGCCAGCCTTGGATTGCCCCCTTCCAGACCATGTCACCTTTTCGGGGTGATCTCCGTGGCGAGCGAGAGAGGGCTTGGAACCGACTCGCTCTTCCTGTGGGACGATTTCGACAAGGCTCTGGGAGACGAGGTGGTGACGGTCCCGTGGGACGGGTCTCTGTCCTTTTTTCTGGTGACTTTCGAGGAGGCGTTGTCGGACGTCGACCGTTGGCTTTCCCGTTTCCTCGAGGTCATACTTCGAAACGACGCAATGGCGAACGTGGCTTACGGAGGACTTATAGACCGACTGGAATCGATCCCCTCCGCCGTTACCAGGCTGGAGGAGGCCCTCGAAGAGAGTTTGCTGGAAGGGATGGGGAGGGCCGTCATGGTGGAGAACAGCGTGGACGACCCTCCTGCGCCGGATTACGATTTCGATCTGGAGACTGTGCAGCAGCAGTCTGTGGAGGCTTTTCTGAACAATAGACCGGATCTTCTCTCTTCCGTCAAGGAGAGCTTGGATGTGTTGATAAGCAACTCGTCCCCTTCGGATCTAAACATGGTCAAGTTCATGGTGACAGGTCTTTTAGGACAGGTATGTCATGTCTTGCTTCGGCTGAAATGTGATGCCGGAGCGGTGGCTGGATGGAGCAGGCGGCAGATGCTTAATCTCATATCGATACAGACTCCCATGGCTCTTACCAAAGTTCTTCCAGAGGCCTTCGATCAGGCCTGGACAGTGAGGGAATCCGCCAGCGATCCTACGGTCATAATGGTTCAGCAGGCGTTACACTACATAGAGGCCAACTACGACGACGTGACCCTTGAGAGGGTGGCCGACGCAGTACACGTCAGTCCCAGTTATCTGAGCAGGACCTTCAGACGAGTTCTTGGGGATCGTTTCGTCGACAAGGTGAAATCGGTGAGGATGGATCGAGCCAAGGTCCTCTTGTCCGACGGAGTCTCCGTCAGAGACGTGGCCATCTCGGTGGGGTACGGCAACATCGCCTATTTCAGCACCATCTTTAAGCAGTCGACCGGGTGTAGCCCCAGCGATTACAGGAAAAAAAACTGAAGAGCAAACGATCTGTGAAAGCGTCGCCCTCAGAGGCGGCGCTTTCGTTTTTTTGATTACTTGTCGTCGCTTCAGAGAGACGAAGTTTTCTCATCCCTCTTTCAGCTTCATCTCGTGGCGCTATCGGTCAAAAACTCCGCCCTCTCTATGAATGCTTTCAACTTCTACCTCCTATAACATCGTATGGACAATCAGTTCCAGTAGTTCCAGCGAGTGTTCAGGAAGGAGGATGCCCAGTGTCCGAATCGGGCAAGTTGCCCCGTTCCATTCAGGAGTTCGTGCCGGGAAAACAGATCACTTTGGCTCACGTGGTCAGGAATCCCAGATCCAATCTCTGCGAACGCATAGGAGTCGACAGAGGAGGGGCCCTGGGATTGATGACCATAACTCCAGGGGAGGGATCCATCATAGCGGCAGATGTCGCGTCGAAAGCGGCGGTCGTCGAGGTCGAGTTCGTGGACAGGTTCACCGGTTGCGTGATGATATCCGGTGAGATATCGGCGGTCGAGAGCGCCCTATCCAGCGCCGTGTCGGTCCTCAGGGACGCCTTAGGATTTACTCCCGCCGAGGTCACGAGGACATGAGTCGACCATGGCGGGTTATGGTCATCGGTTCCGTCGATTCCGGCAAGTCCACCCTTTTGGGAGTCCTTTCCGATAGGACGGTTAGGACGGTAAAGACCGAGTCCATCGATTTTTGCGGCGATTTTGTCGACACGCCCGGGGAGTTTCTGGACATCCCTCTTCATTACAACTCCCTGATATCCACCTCCTCCAAGGCATCGGTCGTGCTGCTTTTGGTGGATCCTACCAGAAATTGCCCGCCTCCTCCGACGTTTTCGAGCGTGATATGCGCCCCGGTCGTGGGAGTCGTCACCAAGTCCGATCTGGCGTCTTCGGAGCAGATCGAGAGGGCGAAGAAATCGCTTCGTCGAAGCGGAGTGAGGGAGAGCTGTGTCATTTCCTCCATCACAGGGGAGGGGTTGGAGTTTTTGAAGTCCACGATGGAAAGGTATCGACCGACCTCTTAATGAGGACGGAAAGCTAAAACAGGAGGTGTCATCGGAATGAATGCAGAAGCGTTGGGCATGGTCGAGACCAGAGGATTGGTAGGCGTTATAGAAGCTGCCGATGCCATGGTCAAGGCGGCTAACGTCCGTCTCGCCGGATATGAAAAGATAGGGTCGGGCTACGTGACCGTTATGGTGAGAGGCGACGTCGGGGCCGTCAAGGCTGCCGTCGACGCCGGAGCCGCGGCGGCCAAGCGGGTCGGAGAGGTCGTCTCCATTCACGTGATTCCCAGGCCTCATTCGGATACCGAGAGGATCCTGCCCAAGATAGAGGGCTAGCGATAACTGACTGATAGGAGGAGCAAAGGGATGGAACAGGACGTAATGAAGAAGGTTATGGACGAGGTTATGAAAAGGCTTGGAGAGGGTGCCGCTCCTGCCGCCGCTCCCGCTCAGGAGAGCAAGGTAGTCGAGGAGAGTTGCGGTTCGTTCTGCTCTCCCTCCGTGGGGGTCACCGAGTTCGTCGGTCTTGCCAGAGGACACACCATCGGTCTGGTTATCGCAAATGTCGAGAGCTCCCTTCATGAAAAGCTAGGTATCGATCCCAAGTATAGATCCATCGGAATCATCTCCGATCGCATCGGGGCCGGACCTCAGATAATGGCGGCCGACGAGGCCGTAAAGGCCACCAACACCGAGATCGTCGCTCTCGAACTATGCAGGGACACCGAGGGAGGGGCCGGACACGGATGCCTGATCCTTTTCGGGGCGGAGGACGTATCGGACGCCCGTAGGGCCGTCGAGGTCGCCCTGAAAGACCTGGATCGCACTTTCGGCGACGTCTATGGATGTGCGGCCGGTCACCTCGAGTTTCAGTATACCGCCAGGGCCAGCGACGCTCTCAACAAGGCGTTCGGAGCCCCTGTCGGAAGGGCCTTCGGCCTCATAGTCGGAGCTCCTGCCGGAATCGGCTTCGTGATGAGCGACACCGCTCTCAAGGCTGCCGAGGTAGAGCTTCTGGCCTACAGTTCTCCCGGACAGGGCACCTGCTGGACCAACGAGTGCATCATCGCATTCACCGGGGACTCCGGTGCCGTCCGTCAGGCGATCATAGCTGCCAGAGAGATGGGACAGAAACTTCTCGGGGCTTTCGGAGAGGCACCTGCGACCGACACCACTCCCTACATTTAATGTCGGTCTTTAGCTACGGAGGTGACAGCGATGGCAGATAAAAGAAGCAAAAGATTCGAGATCCTGGAGAACCGCCCGGTTCATCAGGACGGATTCATCGGAGAGTGGGTAGACGTCGGCCTCATAGCCATGGACAGTCCCAACGACCCCAAGCCCTCGGTGGTGGTAAGGGACGGTCTGATAGTCGAAATGGACGGACGTCCCCGTAAGGAATTCGACATGATAGAGCAGTTCGTGGCGGATTATTGTATAGATCGGTCCGTCGCCCAGGAGGCCATGTCCAAGTCCTCTCTGGAACTGGCCAGGATGTTGGTGGATATATCGGTCCCTGCCAAGGAGGTCCGCAGGCTTTTCTCCGGCCTTACCCCTGCTAAGATGGCCGACGTTATCGGTCAGATGAACATCGTCGAGATAATGATGGCAATGCAGAAGATGAGGGCTCGTCAGACTCCGGGCAACCAGGCCCATATCACCAGCGCCACGGACAACCCCATCATGCTCTGTGCCGACGCGGCGGAGGGAGCCCTGAGAGGGTTCATGGAGGAGGAGACCACAGTGGCGGTAGCACGCTATGCGGCTCTCAACGCCATTTCACTTCTGGTCGGATCTCAGACAGGACGTCCCGGCGTTCTAACACAGGACGCTCTGGAAGAGGCCTTCGAGCTCCAGATCGGAATGCAGGGACTGACCAGCTATGCCGAGACCGTCTCGGTCTACGGTACGGAGAGTGTCTTCGTGGACGGAGACGACACCCCCTGGTCCAAGGCCTTCCTGGCCTCCGCCTACGCCAGTCGAGGAATAAAGATGCGATTCACCAGCGGGACCGGTAGCGAGGTTCAGATGGGTGCGGCAGAGGGACGGAGCATGCTTTATCTGGAGGCCCGGTGCATCATGGTCACCAAGGGTGCCGGCGTTCAGGGACTTCAGAACGGATCGATCTCCTGTATCGGAGTTCCCGGAGCCGTCCCCAGCGGTCTTAGGGCCGTAGCGGGAGAGAACCTCATAACCATGATATACGGTCTTGAGGTCGCTTCCGGAAACGACCAGACCTTCTCCCATTCGGACATGCGTCGTACCGCTAGGACAATTCCTCAGATGTTCTCCGGTGCGGATTTCATCTTCTCCGGGTATTCGGGCGTTCCCAACAAGGACAACATGTTCGCCGGCTCCAATTGGGACATAGAGGACGTCGACGACTATCTTACCCTTCAGAGAGACTTCCGTGTCGATGGAGGACTCATCCCCGTCGCGGAGGATGAGGTCGTGGCCTGCCGTAACAAGGCGGCCAGAGCCCTTCAGGCGGTTTACGACGAGCTGGGATTCCCTGCGATCTCGGACGAGGAGATTGAGGCGGCCACCTACGGTCACTCCAGTTCGGACATGCCCCCCAGAAACATCCCCGAAGACCTCAAGGCAGCCGAGAGGGTCATGACCGAGATGATCAACGGTATCGACATCATAAAGGCCCTTTCCAAGAAAGGATTCCGAGAGGAAGCCGAGGCTTTGGTCAGGATGATGAAACAACACGTCTCAGGAGATTATCTCCAGACATCGGCCTGGGTCGATAAGGAAGGCGGCGTCTGGAGTGCCGTAAACGACCCGAACTCCTACCAGGGACCCGGCACGGGATATTCCATGTCGGAGGAGCGTTGGAACCAGCTTAAGAACGTGCCTTGGGCCATAAGGGCCGAGGACGTTTAAGGAGGGACTTGGAATGATAAACGAAGAACTGGTCCGTAAAGTCATAGCCGAGGTCCTGCAGGAGGTCGCTGCCTCGGAGAACGTAGGGTCTGCCTCCGTCACGGCAAGACCATCCGCTCCCGCCGTAAAGGCCGGAATCTCCATGGAGATGACCGAAAAAGAGAGGGCTACCCGTGGCACAGATGCCAGAGAGGTTGTAGTGGCCATACCTCCCGCATTCGGAACCGAATTCGACGCCACCATCGTGGATGTCTCCCTGGCAGACGTGCTCCGTCAGGTCTTTGCCGGGATAGAGGAGCAGGGCCTTTCCTGGAGACTCGTCAGGGTCTATCACACGGCGGACGTTGCGTTCATCGCCCATCAGGCGGCGAAACTCTCCGGGTCGGGAGTCGGTATAGGGATCATATCCAGAGGTACGACCGTCATACATCAGAGAGACCTGGCCCCTCTCAACAACCTGGAGCTATTCCCTCAGTCTCCCCTATTGGATCTGGAGACCTTCAGAGCCATAGGCAGAAACGCCGGTATGTATGCCAAGGGAGAGCAGCCGGTGCCGGTGGCCACTAAAAACGATCCTATGGCCAGGCCTAAATTCCAGGGAATAGCCGCGTTGCTGCACAACAAGGAAGTCAAGGCACTGGATCGCTCCAAGTCCCCCATGGAGCTTCAGGTCCGGTTCAGGTAGGGAGGGATGACAGTGGAGATCAACGAGAAGCTTATAGCCGAGATGGTCCGTCAGGTCCTACAGAGTGGAGGAAGCCAGGAAGACGGGGCGTCTAATCCGCCTCAGGAAACTTCCGTAAAAGACCGGAAGGCACTGTCCAAGGACGATTACCCTCTGGCGGTTAAAAGGCCGGAGCTCTTGGTCGGGCCCAGAGGCAAGGGGTTCGACGAGCTTACCCTGTCCAATATAGAGAGTGGAAATGTGGCCTTCGAGGACTTCAAAATAACCCCCGATGCCTTGGAATATCAGGCTCAGATAGCCGAGGACGATGGATGCCATCAGATAGCCGTCAATCTTCGCAGGGCCGCGGAGCTAACCAAGGTTCCAGATGCCAGGGTGTTGGAAATATACAACGCTATGAGACCCCATAGATCCACGAAGTCCGATCTTTTGGGAATAGCCGACGAGCTGGAGAAGAACTACGGTGCCATGGTCTGTGCCGAGCTTCTTCGGGAGACCGCCGACGTATACGAACGCAGAAAGCTTCTCAAAGGCGATCTGCCTACCGAATAGAGGTAGATCATGGCGATCGTCGCTGGCATCGATATAGGGAACTCCACGACCGAGGTCGCCTTGGCGGAGGTTTCGGGGGACGGTAAGACCTTCTTAGCCTCCGCTCTGCATCCGACTACGGGACTCAAGGGAACGGTCCAGAACCTGAGAGGCATAAGATTGGCCCTGGAGAAGGCCATTGAAGCCGTTGGTTGGGATAGAGGGGATTTCGGCAAGGTGGACCTGATTCGGCTGAACGAGGCGGCTCCGGTCATAGGGGATGTCGCCATGGAGACGGTCACGGAGACGGTCATCACCGAGTCCACCATGATAGGTCATAACCCCTCGACTCCTGGAGGTCTCGGAATAGGCGTAGGGGTGACTGTGGCCTACGATGACCTGAGGAACCGAGCTAGCGGTGAATCGGTAGTCGTAGTCATCCCGGGCTCGGTCGATTTCGAGGCCGCATCGGAGACCGTAAACGAGGCCGTAGATAAAGGCTTGGATGTAAAAGCTCTGATATGTCAGAACGACGACGGGGTCCTGATATCCAACAGGCTGAGCCAGCCTCTCCCTATAGTGGACGAGGTCTCTGCGATAGACAAGATCCCTCTCGGTATGGACAGTTGCGTGGAGGTAGCCGGTCCCGGGAGGGTAATAGAGGTGCTTGCCAACCCCTACGATGTGGCCACCATCTTCGGTTTGTCTCCCGAAGAGACCAAACAGATAGTCCCTGTGACCAGAGCCTTGGTGGGAAATCGATCCGCGGTGGTCATAAGGACCCCCATGGGAGAGGTGAAGGAGAGGTCGATCCCTGCCGGAGAGATATCCATAGACTCGCCTAACGGCAGAAAAAACGTGGACGTCGAGGCCGGGGCTGAGGCCATAATGAACCTCCTCTCGATCTGTCACCCTATTACGGATATCTTCGGTCAGCCCGGCACCAACGTCGGAGGGATGATGGAGAGGGTCCGTACCACCATGGCGAAATTGACCGGGCTGTCGATAGCGGAGATCCACATACAGGACCTCCTGGCCGTCGATACCATGGTCCCTCAAAAGGTCGTAGGAGGTCTGGCCGGAGAGTTTTCTCAGGAGAACGGGGTGGCCCTGGCTGTCATGGTTAAGACCGCCAAGCTTCCGATGCAGGCGGTCGCAGAGGCCGTATCGGAGGACATAGGGATAAAGGTCGAGATAGGCGGGGTCGAGGCCGACATGGCTATCAGAGGCGCCTTGACGACCCCCGGAACCGATCGCCCTATCGCCATCCTCGATCTCGGAGCCGGCAGTTCCGACGCCTCTTTCATGAAGTACGACGGATCGGTCGAGCTGATCCATCTGGCAGGCGCGGGAAACATGGTCAACACCGTCATATGCAGCGAGTTGGGGATCGAAGATCCCGAGCTGGCCGAGTCGATAAAGAGATATCCGCTGTGTAAGGTGGAAAGCGCCTATCACGTCAGGCAGGAGGACGGCACGGTCCGCTTTTTCGATAGACCTCTTGCTCCTGACCTTTTCGGGAGAGTCGCTCTGGCTATATCGGACGATATCCTACAGCCCATTCCTCTCAGAGTCTCCATGGAAAAGGTGCGGATGGCCAGGAGAAAGGCCAAGAAAGAGGTCTTCGTGACCAATGCCTTGAGGGCGTTGGAGCATGTGGCTCCCGCCGGGAACGTAAGGATGATAGATCACGTGGTCCTGGTGGGTGGATCGGCCAAGGATTTCGAGATCCCCACCATGATAACCGATGCCCTGGCCCGATATGGAGTGGTCTCAGGTAGAGGTAACGTTCGAGGTTCGGAAGGTCCGAGAAACGCCGTCGCCACCGGACTGGTTCTCTCATATGGAGGTACGTCATGACGTCCTGTTTGAGGATAGACGAGGACGACAGGCCTGCGATCCACCTTTACGTGTCTCCCGAGACGGAGGATTCTGCCGTCTCTCTGGTGGCGGCCGGAGCGGAAGAGGAGGGAATACCCCTCCGTTGGATATTCGGAAAAGGATCGGCCTCGGATCTAGCCAAAGAGGGCAGTTTGTCATCTCCCCTTCAGGTAGGAGCGGGGCTGGATTCTCAGGGAATAGCGGTGACCTTCGCCACCTACAGAGAGCGGGGAGCTTATCTGGAGGAGAGTTTCGAGGAGTTCGATAGGTCGCTGCTACTTCGATGGCTTGGGCAGGCCGCGGCTAGATTCGTGAAAAAAGAGCCTCTGCCGGAGTGGAGATGCAGGTCGAACCAGGAATCGGACCGATCCGGCGAGGATGGAATTGAAGCCATTGTGGCTCAGGTATTGAAGAGCCTTAAGAGGACGGAGGCGATGCACCGATGAACGAACCTAGAACGGCCATGGGTTTTATCGAGACCGTCGGTCTCGTTGCGGCCATCGCTGCGGCCGACGGGGCCCTTAAGAGCGCCAATGTGAAATTAATCGGCAGAGAGAATTCCAGAGGAGACGGTATGGTCACGGTAAAGATCGCTGGAGACGTCGGAGCGGTCAAGGCGGCCATATCGGCAGCGAAGGCTGCGGTAAAGCCCTTCGGAACTGTGGTGTCCGCTCAGGTGATCCCTCGTCCCGCTGTCGGGTTCGGGCCGGTGATGGCCTATAACGACGATACCGAATCGGCGGCGGACTGGCTCTTTGAGGCGGCTCCCGGTGAAACTACCGGAAAGGTCGTGACGGTCGAGGGAACTCCCTCTATAGGGAAAAAAGACCGATGGGAGGCGGACATGGAAAACGTCTCTCAAGGAAGGACGAAAGGACGCAGAAAGGCGAGTACCCGTAAGAGGTCGAGCTCGTCCAAAGAAGTATCCGAGGAAAAACAATCGAGTAAATCCGGCGGAAGAAGGCGCAGGAAAACCTCTCCCAACAAGGGGACTGCGAAGACCGACGTACCCGATTCTATCGAAGATGGAACGGAAGAAAAGAAGGTCGAGATAAAAAAAGTCGAGGGATCGCCAGAGATGAAGACTAATTCTGATTCTGAGAAGAAATCCAAGACGGAAGTCGGTAAGCCTCGTAAAACGGAGAGCGAGAAAATCCAGGAGAAACCCTCCGACGATGCCTCCGGGCCCGTCGAAGGATAAGTTTGAAAACGGGAGGAATCGTTATGGGACAGGAAGCATTGGGATTGATCGAGACTAGAGGGCTCGTAGCAGCTATAGAGGGAGCGGACGCGATGGTCAAGGCAGCCAACGTCGCACTAATAGGCCAGAGGCTCAGCGGAGCCGGATTGGTGACCGTAATGGTACGAGGCGATGTAGGAGCGGTAAAAGCCGCGGTGGATGCCGGATGTGCTGCAGCGAGCAGAATCGGAGAGGTCGTCTCCACTCACGTTATCCCTAGGCCCCACATGGATACGGAGAAGATCCTTCCAGTCGGAGGAGTAGATACCCTCTCCGCATCGAACGACTAGGCGGTGATGTGCGATGGCGATTTCGAAAGATCTGGTGGACAAAATAGTGAGCGAGATCCTCCAGAGCTTGCCCGAGTCGCGTGTCGAGCACGATCTGGCTCTCGTAGTGGCCGGGGTCAGCAATCGCCACGTTCATCTTTCTCGGAAGGACGGCGATAGACTTTTCGGTTCCGGCCACGAGCTTACGCCCATAAAGGATCTACGTCAGCCCGGACAGTTCGCCTGCAAGGAGACGGTTACCCTGGGCACTTCAGGAGGGGTTTTGGAATCGGTGCGTGTCCTTGGCCCCTACCGTAAGGCTACCCAGGTGGAGATCTCTGCGTCCGATGCCAGACGGCTCAGGATAAAGGCCCCCTTGGTAAAAAGCGGTGCCGACCTTCCCTGTGATCCCGTAACGCTAATTGGCCCCGCCGGTTCCATTACGGTCGAAGGAGGGGTGGGCATAGCCTGGAGACATCTGCATCTCACTCCTCTCAGAGCGGCGGAACTATCCCTGAAGGATGGGCAGGAAGTGTCGGTGGAGGTGCCGGGAGACAGAGGAATCGTTTTCAACCGCGTCTGGGTGAGGGTCAGCGATTCTATGGAGGTAGAGTTTCACGTGGATGTGGACGAAGCTAATTCCTGCGGTCTTTCCACCGGCGATATGGTCAGGGTGCTCGGATCATGACCTCTTGGCTTACCCCCGAACTCTCTCTTTGCGGACAGGTCTTTCGAGAAGGGACGGCAGAAGGAGAAAACCCCGGAAATATCTGTCTCGGCTTCGATCTGGGGACCACCAACATGGTATTGGTGGCCTTGGACGAGGAAGGCTTTCCGATAGGAGCGGTTATGGAGCCCTCTAAAGCCTCCGTCAGAGACGGAGTCGTGGTCGATTATCTCGAGGCGATCAGAGGAATGAAGGTCTGTCTCGACCGGCTTTCGAGGGGGATCCCCATCGACGAATCCGTTGCGGTGGGAGCCGCCGCCTATCCTCCTGGGATATCCCCTAAAACCGCCAAGGTCTGTGCCAACGTGGTGGAAGCTTTGGGATTTGAGTGTGGAGGGCTGTACGAGGAGCCCTCCGCCGCGGCAGAGGCGTTGGGCATGGCCGACGGTGTGATCGTCGACATAGGCGGAGGGACTACAGGCATATCCGTCGTGAGGGATGAAAAAGTGATCTTCTCCTCCGACGAACCTACTGGGGGTACCCATATGACACTTGTTCTGGCTGGAGCCTTGGGTGTCGATTTCGACAGGGCAGAAGAGGAAAAGAGAAAAAACAGGAACAGATATGCCCCTCTTTTGAAACCCGTACTCGAGAAGATGGCGACCATAGTCAGGGACGAACTGGAGAGATGTCCCGAGTCGGACGGACTTCCGGTAGTCCTGGTAGGGGGGGGAGCCGACATCGTCGGAGTGGAGGGCGTGATGGAACCGATAATAGGCCGTCCCGTATCCATGGCCCCCGAAAGTCTTTTGGTTACGCCGCTGGGGATCGCTCGTTCTCTTTGGAGGGACCGTTATGGATCTAAATAAAACGGTCGACATGGTACTGAAGAAGCTGTCGATTCCCAGAATAGGGGTCCTGTGGCATTCCAGATCCCGCTGGGAGGGCGATTGTGGCTTTGTGGACTGGGTCCATTATGTCGACGGAGGCCCGGGTCCTGCCGATCCTTGGTACGACCTGAATTCAATGGACAGACCGGAAAACGAGGGGTATTCCCTCGACGGCCTAATGGTCCTATCAGCTCCCCCCTCTCTTTTGAGGGAGTTGGTGACCTTTCCCGAGACCTCCGGTGGGAGGCTCATAGCCGGATGTCTGGGAAGAAATCTGCCGGTGGTGCTGGACGTCTCCTCTCTCAGGGGATGGAGCGCCTGGCAGGGCCCAATGGGAGAGAGGCTGGCGAGGGCCATGTCAGATTTGACTTTTTTGGGATGCTCTCTTGTCGGCTGGGGAACCGACTCGGTGAAAGACTCCGGTCTTACGGATAAAAGGGACGAGGGAGTCGCCTTGTCAGATCCCGGCTGGTACAGCTGGTCCGAGATAGCTTCGTCGGTGAGGCCTGGAGCGGTTTTGCATTTGGGGAGTGGCGTAAAACTTACCGATCAGGCCAAGGATAGGCTGTCTGCCATAGGCGTGACCCTGGAGGTGAGCCGACGTTGTTGAGCTACGAGCTTATAGTCAAGCCGTCAGATACGGCCAAGAGGATGATGTTAAGACGGGTCCCGTCCAGCGAGAAGAAAAGGATAGAGGCGGCTCGCTGGGGTGCTGTACTGCTTTTACAGGGACAGGTCGCAGAGCTCGTCGCTGCGGTGGACGACGGGGTCAAGAGGGCCCCAGTAGAGGCGGTGGAGATTTTGGGTAACTGTCCGCAACACATACAGACCGTCGCCCTTATCGGAGGGGTCTCCGAGTGTCGTGCGTCCCTCGACGGACTGAAGGAAGGGGGACGACTGAAATGAAATTGGGCAGGGTCGTAGGCAACGTGGTAGCTACCAGAAAAGACGATCGACTTATCGGACATAAACTGCTGATAGTTCGTCTCCTCTCCCCCAAGGGGGACGGCGATCTAGGTCCTTCCGTCAAGGGAGAAAACTTTATGGTCGCGGTCGATATGGTCGGTGCTGGCATAGGAGAGGATGTAATAGTCTGTTCCGGCAGCTCTGCCGCTAAATCCTCCGGCGTTCCGGATGCCCCTATCGACGGCGCTATAGTCGGTATCGTCGATTCTGCCGACGTGGACCCAAGAGAGGTCGGTTAGGTAGATGGGCAGACTCTACACTGGAGGAGGGGACGGAGGCACTACGTCCTTATTGGACGGGACCAGGGTTCAAAAAGACGACCCCCGAATAGATCTCAACGGAACCCTCGATGAAGCTCAGGCAGCCATAGGAATGGCCAGGAGCATGGCTCCCGGGAGGTTCTTATCCGATATGGAGGAGCTGGAACACACCCTTTTCCTCCTGATGGCCTACGTGGCTCGAGGAGATAGGGACATACCGTCGCCATCGGCCGATCTGTTTGAGAAAAAAATAGACGGACTCGAGAGCCTTTGGCCTCACGATAGATCTTTCGTCCGGCCGGGAAAGTCCCCTTCCGGTGCAGCGCTTCATCTGGCCCGCACCATAACCAGAAGAGCGGAGAGAGAGGCCCTGCCGCTGTTTCGTCGTCACCTGATCGACGAGGACTCGTACAGGCTGATAAACCGCCTGTCTGATTACATATTCGCTTTGGCCGTGGCATGCGACGAGGAATCCGTGGTCGAAGAGATCACCCGAAAGGTAATAAAGGAGTTGATAAGGATGTCCTGCAAAGAAGGCGAAGGTCGTCTCTCTCTAAAGACGGCTCTCGATCTTGTGTCAGCCGCGGAGGAGAAGGCGTCGCAGATTTCGGTTCCTATGGCTATCACCGTTTCGGACGAAAAGGGCCCTTTGGTCTTCAATAGGATGGACGGAGTTTTGCCGGTGAGCGTGGGATTAAGCGGCAAAAAGGCCAAGACTGCCCTGGGACTCCGTAAAACCACATCCGAGGTCTACGATCTGGTCCAGCCGGGAGCTCCGCTTTACGGTCTACAGTCCGATCCCGATCTGTGTTGTTTCGGCGGCGGTATCCCTTTGACCGATAAAGAGGGCAAGGTCGTCGGAGCCGTAGGGGTCAGCGGTGGATCCGTGGAAGAGGATATCGAGGTAGCGGAGGCTGCGGTGTCCCTTTGGAAAGAAAAGGAGGTTCGATGAAGCCGATGGATGAGAGGATGCTTCATGAACTCGTCTCTGCTGTAGTGAAAAGGATATCCTCCGAGGATGTCGTCAATGACGGCGGATTCTCTCCGGCCTTCGAGAAAGTAGACGATGCCGTCGAGATTTCCGTGAAGGCGCAGAGAAAGTGGCAGTTCGAATATTCACTGGACAAGAAGAAATTCATCATAGACTCTCTCAAAGCGGATCTTCTCCCTCAGGTGGAGGCTTTTTCGTCTCTGGCCTTGAAGGATACGGGCATGGGGAACCTGAAGGACAAGATAATGAAGAACCGTCTCGCCATAGAGAAGACCCCCGGCCCCGAGTTCATCCGTACCTCCTGCACCACCGGGGACGAAGGTCTGGTGCTGGAGGAGCACGCTCCATTCGGTGTGATCGCTTCGATAACTCCGTCCACCAATCCGACCGCCTCGGTCATAAATAACACTATCTGTATGCTCTCCGCCGGGAACAGCGTCGTGTTCGCCCCGCATCCCGGAGCTGCCGAGAGCAGCATCGATATGGTTCAGCGAGTACACGACTCCTTGATCTCCCACGGCGCTCCCGAGGGCATAATCACGGTGTTATCCCGCATCAGTATGGAGAACGTCGGAGCCCTCATGTCCCATCATGCGGTTCGTCTGGTATCGGCTACGGGGGGTCCCGGAGTCGTCAACGCAGCCCTTTCCTCCGGAAAGCCCGCCATAGGAGCCGGTCCTGGGAACCCTCCGGTGGTGGTGGATGAGACCGCTCACGTTGAACAGGCTGCCAAGGATATAGTGGCGGGGTGTTCCTTCGACAACAATCTTCCCTGTACATCCGAGAAGGCTCTGATAGTGGTCAACTGCGTCGCCGATCAGCTTAAGAGAAAGATGCTGGAGGAAGGTGCCTTCGAGCTGAAGGATCCTGCGAAGATAGAGGCTCTTAAAGAGGTGGCCCTCAACGAAAAAAGGACCGATCCCAACAGAAAGTTCGTAGGCAAAGACGCGGTGTGGATCTTGGAAAAAATCGGCATAAAGGCGCCTGGGAACGTCAGACTCATCCTCGTGGAATGCGAACTGGACGACCCCATAATCCAGGTCGAGATGCTGATGCCCGTCCTTGGGATGGTGAGAGTTCCCGATTTCGATGCAGCTCTCGAGGCTGCCATAAAAACGGAGCACGGTTTCAGGCATTCTGCCCTGATCCACAGCACCAACGTCGATCACATGAGCGTTATGGCCAAAGTCATGGAGACCACCATGTTCACTAAGAACGGTCCTTCCTTCTCTACCTTGGGGTTCGGAGGCGAGTGTCCCACTGCATTCACCATAGCAACCACTACCGGTCAGGGACCGACCACCCCCCTTTCGTTCTGTAGACTGCGCAGGTGTAACCTCCACGGTTCGTTCAGGATCGTCTGATCGGATGTGTCTCGAATGACTGCCCCCGATCTACTGAATAAGGTCTTTGCTGCCGGGGTCGTGGGAGCCGGAGGTGCCGGTTTTCCCACCCATGTCAAGCTCTCAGCCGACGGCGTACATACGTATCTGATAAACGGAGCGGAATGCGAGCCGCTATTGAGAAACAACATGGCCCTCTTCGACGAAAAAACGCCTTTTCTCGTCGAAACCGCCCATAAGGTCGGATCCATTCTTGGCGTCGAAAGGGTTACCTTCTGCGTGAAGAGAAAGCATGTCTCCCAGATAGACAAACTCAGGCTGGCCGGGGCCGATGTTTTCGAGATGGACGATTATTATCCGGCAGGCGACGAGATAATCATGATTCAGGAGGCCACTGGATTGACAGTTCCAGAAGGAGGCCTTCCTCTTCAGGTCGGAGTGGTGGTCAACAACGTGGAGACCTTGTACAACCTGGGGCGGGCCATGGAAGACTCTCCTGTCACCAGGACCTGGGTTACCGTCGGAGGTGCCGTCGCCAATCCCGGGGTCTGGTCGGTTCCGATAGGAACTATAGCATCGGAGCTTGTTGCCCTGGCCGGTGGGGAGACCATCTCGAATCCGGTCTACGTGGACGGGGGACCTATGACGGGAACCTACAGGAAGTCGGCGAAATTCCCTCTGGGCAAGAGGTCCAACGGGATACTGGTCGTCCCATCCGACTCGGCATTGGTTCGCTACGAGACCATGCCGGTGGAGACCATGGTCCGTCAGGCTCGGTACGCCTGTTGTCAATGTACCCAATGTACCATGGTTTGTTCCAGACACCTTATAGGTTACGAGCTGGAACCTCACAAGGTGATGAGAGCTATGGCTTATCCGGAGCAGAGGACCCCGGAGATACTGAAAATGGCTATGCTTTGTTCCGATTGCAATCTGTGCAGCGGCCTCCATGGCTGTCCTATGCAGTTGAGTCCCAGAAGGATCAATCAATTGCTGAAGGCCTCTTTCAGGGAGAAAAAGGTCAAGTTCTCCTTCGACAAAACCCTGGATGGACCGGACGAGAACAGACAGTATCGACTACTACCGAGCAAGCGGCTGGTAAGGCGTATAGGACTTGCCGGATGGGATGTAGATTGCCCCTTTATGGGCGAATACGTTCCTCTCCGTGTGGATATAGCGATGGGGCAGCATATAGGGGCTCCCTGTATCCCGATCGTCCAGGTAGGACAGGAGGTCTCGGAGGGGCAGACCATCGGCGTCGTGCCGGAAGGAGCGTTAGGGGCGCCGGTTCATTCGTCGGTTAACGGATCTGTGGAATCGGTTAGCGATAGCTCGGTGGTCATAAAAGCCAGGAAGGGGTGATGGGGTTGGTTTTCCGTGCCATTGGGGCCATCGAATTGATAAGCGTGGCGAAGGGCTTTTCGGTAGCTGACGGTATGGTCAAATCGGCGGACGTTAAGCTTCTGGCCGCCAGAACATTATGTCCGGGAAAGTTTATCGTCATAGTCGCCGGGCAGGTCGGGGCGGTCTCGAGTTCATTGGAGATGGGGCTGTCGATCGGAGGCGAGGCAGTTTCCGATTTCACGTCCATACCGAACGTCCATCCTGCCGTATTTCCAGCTCTTATGTGTTCTACCGAGTTGGATACGATGAAAGATCTAGGCGTGGTGGAGACCATGTCCGCCACTTCGGCGATAGAGGCCGCCGATGCCGCAGCCAAGGCGTCCAAGGTCAGCTTGATAGAGATAAGGATCGGTCAGGGAATGGGAGCCAAGGCTTTTCTGTCATTTTCAGGAGAGATTTCCGATGTCCGTTCCGCCTTGAAATCCGCCAGATCCGTTGTGGAGGACAGAGGACTCTTGGTAGATGCGGTCGTCATAAGCGCCCCTGACAGGCAGTTGAAAGACGCTATAAGGTAAGGTTTATGGCGATAGTTAAGGCCATAGAGAGGTAGCTTTCGTAGGATAGGATGTCTGACAGCCCTGGATATCGGGCTACAGTATATTGTATAATTAGATTGATCGAAAGATAACGAGGGGAGGTAATTTAAGTGCAGAAAATACTTATCGCTCCCGGTAGGTACGTCCAGGGAGCCGGCGCTTGCTCGCAGTCCGGTGCTCAGGTGGCAAAGCTTGGAAAGAAGGCTTTGGTCATAGGGGGCAAGAGAGGACTAGGGGCAGTCGAGAAGACCATGAAGGAGAGTTTCGAGGCCAACGGAGTGGCTTTCATCAAGGAGTCCTTCGGTGGAGAGTGTTGTTTCAAGGAAATCGACAGGGTAGCTTCCGTAGCCAAGGATAAAGGTGCCGATTTCATCGTCAGCGTGGGAGGCGGCAAGGCCCACGATACGGGTAAGATGGCCGCTTTCAAGCTGGGGATCCCGGTGGTTGTGGTTCCCACCATAGCGGCTACCGATGCTCCATGCAGCGCTCTATCCGTGGTATATTCCGAGGAAGGTGTCTTCGAGAGTTATGAGTTTCCACCCAGTCCCGATATGGTCATAGTCGATACGGAGATAGTGGCTAAGGCTCCGACCCGTCTTTTGGTCTCCGGGATGGGAGATGCTCTGGCCACGTGGTTCGAGGCCGAGGCCTGTTACAAGACCAGAGCTTCCAATATGCCCGGAGGAGCCGCTACGGAGGCGGCCATGGCCCTGGCTAGGCTCTGTTACGATCAGTTGCTTGAGTATGGCTACGAGGCTAAGCTGGCTTGCGATGCCGATATCGTGACTCCAGCCTTGGAACGAATCGTCGAGGCCAATACACTGCTTTCCGGTATGGGGTTCGAGAGTGGAGGGCTGGCGGCTGCTCACGCTATCCATAACGGAATGACTGCGATAGAGGAGATGCACCAGATGTATCACGGAGAGAAGGTCGCCTTCGGAACCCTTACTCAGCTGGTCCTTCAGGATTCCCCCAGAGAGATTCTGGAGGATGTGCTGGATTTCTGCACCTCCGTAGGGCTCCCGATCACTCTGGGCCAGCTTGGATTGAAGGACCCCACTCCCGAAAAGATAATGGCGGCTGCCGAGATGGCTACTTCCGAAGGGGAGACGATACACAACCAACCCTGCAAGGTTACCGCATCCGATGTCGCCAACGCCATGATAGCCGCCGATGCCCTTGGGCGCAGCTGGCTTGCCCTGGATAAACCCTGACCCCAACCCCCTCGGGGTACGACCACATATCCTAATATGGAAGACGGGCAGCGTTTTTCGCTGCCCGTCTTCTCAGTCGGATAAAGTGTATTTGCATCGGAACGAGAGGAAAAGGTCCAGGTAGTCCTCTAGATATCTCGTCATGAGGAAGTTCTTTCTGACCTTTTCTTTGCCCTTTTCGCCCATGGAATTTCTGAGTTTTTCGTCCCTCAGAAGCTTGATTATCCTGTCGGAGGCCTGATCGACCGTGTCTACCAGATAGCCGTTGACTCCGTCGTCTATCTGGTGTCTTATGCCACCTACGTTGCCGCCTATCACGGGAGTTCCCTTCCACATGGCCTCGGTGACGGTAAGTCCGAATCCCTCCCTCAGGGATTTCTGGACCACGACGGCCGCTTTGCTCTGTACGGCGTTGACTAGTGCGGTGTCCTCGACGCTCAGCAGGACTATCCTGTCGTCTTTATGGTCCAGAAGGGAGGTGTAGAGCTCCATACCCTCAGGGTCGTCCGTGGCGGTATTTCCCAAAAGAACCAGGGTCGCTCCTTCCTCTTTTCGTACTTTCTCGAAGGCTTTTATGACCCCTTGGGGATCCTTCCATCGATCGAACCTGGATACCTGTGCCACTATAGGGAGATCCCTAGGTATTCCGTAGTGGTCCAGTCTTTCGTCGATTTCCTCCTCCGTCATAACCCGGTTTTTTATGGAAAAGGGATCTATGGCCGGCTTTATGAACCTTAGAGGAGTGTCTAGTTCCTGTCGATACTCGGGAAGGGATACCACCGCTCCGTCGTATTTCTCTATGGTCGGTCTGAGGTATCTCCACAGTTCTCCGTTGGGGTGGGACAGATCGACATGGCAGACCCATATCCAGGGACCTCTCTTTCTGTAATGGTGTATGAGAGGTAGAGGTTGAGGGTCGTGGACTACCACGAAATCGTGTTCCAGGTGCATTCGGACCGAGTTTTGCTCCACGACCGACTCGTAGATCTCGTCTTTCCTGTCGCTTAGGTTGATCTCTGCACCCTGAAGGGCATTATGCATCTTTTTGGTTACCCCGAAGAAGTCCGGGGATCCTACTATAACTCGCCATCCCGTCTCTATCCCGGCGTTGTTCATCAGGACGGTCATTGCGTTCAGCAGCTCCGCCACTCCTCCTCCATAGTATGTGGAGTTTATGTGAACGACTTTTCTTCCGCGAAGTTTCTCCGCTTTCGCCGCTATACGTTCCGTAGCCTCCGATCCGATGTACTGTTCGTAGTCCTCTATGGATGGTAAATTAGGATATATTTTCATTTTTTTTGCCTCCTCGGCTTTGTGTCAATTTCGTTGCTGGATTCCGGTGATAGAGGGAAGTTCCCTGTAGGGCCAGTCTTTTAACCCCGTGCCGTAGGATGCCTTTAGGAATTTATCGGTCCACCAGAATATGTCCTGCCTCTTGACGATCCTTCTGAGCTTGGACATCCTGTGTCTCTTTTCGTTTTCGTCCATGGAAAAGGCCCTTTCCATGGCATCGGCGGTCTGCTCGTCACTGTAGGGATTTATCAAGAGGGCGCCGTCCTTGAACTGTCTTGCGGCTCCTGCGAATTCGCTGAGGATCACGGTTCCCCGGTTGTCCCAGTGGGAGGCGCAATACTCCTTGCACACCAGGTTCATGCCGTCCTGGACGGAGGTCACTACGATGGCGTCGGAGGCGGAGTAGAGGGAGACAAGGTCGTTTCTCTCCATAGGACGATAGCGGTATACGACGGGAGTCCAGTCGAGAGTAGCGAACTCTCCGTTTATCCGGCTGACCAGAAGTTCTATCTCGGTCTTGAGCTCTTTATACTCGGAGATCTCCTCTCTGCTGGGTATCACTATCTGATACAGAACGACTTTTTCCCTGAGGGAAGGGGTCCTGCGCAACATCAACTCGAAAGCCCTGAGTTTGTTGGGTAGACCTTTGGTGTAGTCGAGTCTGTCCACCCCCAGAAACAGAAAACGGTTCCCAAGTTCTTTCTTGAGGTGTCCCATCCTCTCTACTGACTCGGGGCCTTTCGACATATCGGAGAACTCCCTGAAGTCTATCCCGATCGGGAGGGCTCCTGTCAGGACTCTTTTACCCATGGAGTGGAGCTCCACTATTCGACCGTGTCCTCTCTGTTTGGTGCTGCGATCCAGCTGGCGTAGACATTCGGAGAAGTGCCTTCTATCTCTGGGAGTCTGGAACCCTATCAATCTGTAGGACATCATGGCAGAGAGGATTTCCTCTCTCCAGGGAAGTTTGAAGAATATATCCGGCGAGGGAAAGGGTATGTGGAGGAAAAATCCTGTCGATCGGTTAAGTCCCAGTCGGGATAGTCTGTCTCCGAGGGGTATCAGTTGATAGTCGTGGATCCAGATGAAGTCGTTAGGCGCGGTGTGTTTGGCGAGGACCTTGGCGAATTTATCGTTTACCGATATGAAGGATCGGTAGAATCTGTTCTCGAAGCAGCATCTACTCTGTAGCCCATGGAACAGCGGCCATAATATGGCGTTGGAAAACCCGTAATAGTGGCTGTCTACGTCTTTCTCGGACAGTATCACCGGGGTGAGACGGAATCCCCATTCCTCGGATAGGGGGCCTAGAAGGTTTCGTATAGCTCCCAGAGGGGCCGGTTCCCTGTTTCCGGGCCATCCGACCCAGAGCCCTCCACGATGCCTCAGCAACGGGCTCAGAGCGGTAACCAATCCTCCCGAACCGGGTTTGCCCTCCCAGACTCCCTTGGAGTGGTTGAGCTTTACCGGGAGTCTGTTGGAGACTACTACCAATCGGCGATTTTTTCCCTCTATATCCATTACAGGTCACCTCCTGTAACCTTTGAGCTTTTTCTCCAGAGTCTTGAAAAAGGCCAGGACTTCCTCCGGCGGATGGAGTCGGATAGCCGCTTCTGTGTCTTTCTCTCTGTCGGAGACCAGTATGGAAAGTCCTCTCCCCGACAGGGAGCGAAAAGCGTCCTCGTCGGTTTTATCGTCTCCCAAGTAGCACGCCGGTCTGTGTGGAAATTTGTTCAGTATCGATGACACAGCGTTTCCCTTATCCTTACCTCTCTGCTTGGCTTCGAAGCCTCCGTCGAAACGGTCTATGATCCAGCTATCGATGGGGAGAGCCTTTCTCCACAGGGAAACCACTTCCATGGCTTTATCCCGCGATTTTTCGTCGATATTTCGCAGGTGGATGGCGATGGCCGTGGTTTTTTTCTCCACGGCTTTCGCTGGTAGCCCCTTAGTCAATCTCTCCAGTGTGTTCAGGGTTTTCGAGTCCGGGGATATCAAGGTCCGTCTCTCTCCGTTTGATGAGAGATGGACGGATCCGTGCTCTCCGTATATATCTATAGGACGTTGTATGGAGAGGAGTTTCTTCACCTCTTCGGGGTCCCTTCCGGTGATTACGACTACCGGACAGGCAAGGGCCTCCAGAGTCTCCACCACTCCCGGCCAGGGTTCTGCCTTGTCTCTGTCGGATACGAAAGGGGCTAGAGTGCCGTCGTAATCGGTCATCACCAGGCAATTTCGGGTTATATCCATGGATAAGTAGAAGTTTTCGAGATGGTCGGGGCTTTTTTTCAGTTGGCATCCTTCCTTTCATGTACAATCTCATGTGTATTGCCTATAAGGGTGAAGGTCGAAACGTGTTTAATTATATATCGTTTTGGGATTTTATGCAATTCATATGCAACTCGTGAGGTGAGATCATGGATCTATCGGGACTTCACAGACTGTGTCGTCGAGACAAAAGGGGAGACTACGTTATGGATAGGGTAAAGGCGGCGGAGGAGCTCGGCTCCCTGCCTGGCCGTCTTTCCCTGGAGGGGCTTCTGGAGAGGATGAGAGGCTGGTGTCTCTCTATGGGCATCAGGAGAGACGGCGATAGTTTTTCATTCAACGATGTTCACGAAGGACTGCCTTTCTCCGGATCTGCGACCCGTTTTCAGGACGAGCTCAGCGTTCTTCTGGTCGTCCCCGGGAGAGGTCGTCAGAGATACCGTATTCCCGGTCTCTGGGGGGATTATCGTTGGTCCGTCTGTTATCAGGAACCGTTGTTGGCCGAGTGGAGAAGCTACCCCAGCGGCGAGAGATGGTGGGGAGCGGTGGGACGGGACTCTTGCGACGAGACCGAAGCCAGAGAGAGGTTTCGCTGGCTTTCCAGCCGTAGACAGATCCATCGGGCCCGGTTGATTCACGACGGTAAAATAGTGGATGAGTATGTCTCCACAAAAGGACAAAGGTGAAACTTTACTTTCAGAGGTGATTTTATGAAAGCCAAGACCCTGATGTTGCAGGGAACCTCCTCCGATGTAGGTAAAAGCGTTCTCGCCACCGGGCTGTGTAGAATTTTTTACAGGATGGGGTATTCGGTGGTCCCCTTCAAGGCCCAGAATATGGCTTTGAATTCCTACGTGACCATGGAGGGAGGAGAGATGGGGCGGGCCCAGGTAGACCAGGCCAGAGCTGCCGGAATGGAGCCCTCGGTGGATATGAACCCGGTGTTGCTAAAACCGGAGGGCAATTCCAGGTCTCAGGTGGTGGTGATGGGACGGCCGATGGTGACATTGTCCGCCATGGACTATCACTCGAGAAAGGTGGAGCTTTGGCGTTCCGTTACCGACTCTTTGGATCGTCTTGGCGAACGACACGATCTTATAGTGATCGAGGGCGCTGGCAGTCCGGCTGAGATCAACCTCAAGGCCAACGACATAGTCAACATGAGGGTGGCCAGACATCTAGGCTCTCCGGTTCTTCTCGTGGGGGATATCGACAGAGGAGGGGTTTTCGCCTCCCTCTACGGCACTTTGGCACTGCTTGAGGAAGAGGAGAGAGATCTGGTCCGAGGATTTATCATAAACAAATTCAGAGGCGATCTTTCCTTGGTCGGATCAGGTCTGGACATGCTCCTGAACCTGACGGGGAAACCTACTTTAGGAGTTATCCCCTATCTTAACGACCTCGGGGTAGCTCAAGAGGACTCTGTTTTTCTGGAGGAGCACGACAGGCTTTCCCGAGGAAGCTTGGACTTGGTGGCAATAAGGTATCCCAGGACCTCCAACTACGACGATCTGGACGCTTTGGCCATGGAGCCCGATGTCGGAGTTCGCTTGGTGGATTCCCCCTGCGATATGGGTAGGCCTGACGGGATAATACTACCGGGTAGCAAGAGCACCGTGTCCGATCTGCTTTGGATGAGGGAAAACGGTCTGGAGGCGGAGATCCTGGCCTTGGCGGGATCTGGCGTGCCGGTCGTCGGGATATGCGGAGGTTTTCAGATGATGGGAAGGACCATTTTGGATGGAGACCGAGTGGAGAGCTCCGATGAACGTGTAAGGGGCATGGGGCTTCTCGACTCGGTGACGTCCTTTAAGGCTGAAAAGAGGACGGTTCGGACCAAAGGGACGGTCCAGGGGAAGCTGGGTTTTTTTGGAGAAGTTCAGGGGATCGATGTGGAAGGATACGAGATACATATGGGACGGACCGATTCGCCTATGAAGGACGGGCTGTTTCTCCTGGAGAACGGCGACCTTGACGGTGCATCGGATCCCGAAGGGCTCCATTGGGGCACCTATCTTCACGGGGTGTTCGATTTGCCAGATTTCAGACGATCGTGGCTTAGATCAATCGGTTGGAGGGAGTCCGGCCAGGGGATTTCTCTTGAACAGCACAGGAACAGGGCTTTTGATCGTCTAGCCGACCATATGGAAGAGCACATGGATATGGGCGAACTCAGGCGCATAGTGGGGCTATGAGGGCTCTGGTATCCTGTCCCGGAACCTGCGGAGAACTCTATCAGGGATGGCCCGGAGGAATCTGCAGTTTGATATCGTGTCCTATAGACAGAACCACCTATATGGAGGTGGAGGTTAACCCTGGAACGGGCGAGATATCAGTCCCGGAGGGAATGGATAAGACCGGGGATGTCCTTGGGCTGGCCTCAAACCTTTGGCGATGTCGACATCTGGATGTGTCTGTCCGTAGTTTTAGAAGACTGCCGGTATCCAGAGGATATGCCAGTAGCACCGCCGACATGATATCGGCACTGTACGGTCTTGCTGTCTGCATCGATAGGATCGTATCTCCCGAGGAAGTCACTGAGATGGCCGTGGCGATTGAACCCTCCGATGGAATCGCCTGGTCTGAACTGGTGTTGTTGGATCATCGTTCATTATCGAATTATACGGTTATCTCGGAGGTCCCCCCTTTGAAGGTGGTTCTCTTCGATCCGGAGGAAGAGGTGGATACGGTGGAGTTCAACCGACGGGTCCATCCCTTAGAGGGAGTCGACTACGATGGGATACTTCACGATCTGATAGGTGCATTGATAAAAGAGGACTGGATCGCTTTGGGCAGATCCGTTACCGCCAGTGCCAGAGCGAATCAGGATGTTTTGTTCAAGCCCTGCCTGGAGGAGCTTATAGACGTGGCTTTGTCCGACGGAGCTTTAGGTGTGACCGTCGCCCACAGCGGGTCCATCTGTGGTGTGCTGTATCCTCCGGATGCGGATCCCCTTTGGGCTGATTTGCCCTGGCCCGACGGGGTTGGGACTCCTCGGCTTGCCAAAATGGTCCCCGGAGGAGTTCATGTGTTGGGGGTAGCTAGATGATCTTCGATCTCATATCGCTGGCCGTGGCCGTTCTGTGGGATGTTTCTCTGGGGGAGCCTTCAAACGCCGTTCATCCGGTATGCTGGATGGGATCTTTCGTCGATTTCCTCTGGAGAAAGAGACCTGGAAGATGTCTGTTCCCTTATGGGTGTCTCATAGTCTTGTCCGGTATTTCTTTGGTCATGGTTGTGGTGTCGGCTGTGTATAGTCTGTCTCTCGTGTTTTCCTTGCCTATTTCCGTCTGGTTTCTGAAGGGGACTTTCTCCCTTAGTGGTTTGCTGGAGGCGGGAGGATCTATCGACCGGGCCCTGAAATCCGGCGATTTAAGCCGGGGCAGACGCCTTCTGGGATATCATCTGGTTAGCAGAGATACCTCTAAACTTTCTTCCTCCGAGGTAGCAGGGGCCGCGATCGAATCGCTGGCGGAAAACTTCGGCGACGGCCTGGTTGCCCCTCTCTTTTTCTTCGCTCTTTTCGGGCTTCCCGGGGCTTTAGTATATCGTTTCGTAAATACCTGCGACTCGATGTTGGGATACCGTGGAGGGGATTTCGAGTCGGGGGGCAAGTTCGCCGCTAGACTGGACGACCTTTTGAACTGGATTCCCTCCAGGCTGGCTTCTCTCCTGATTTTGGCTGGGGCCGCTATCGTAGGAGCCAACTGGAGGGGCGGCGCGATCTCGGCCTTAAGGGATCACGGTAGGACCAGTAGCCCTAACGCCGGTTGGCCTATGGCCGCCATGGCAGGAGTTCTGTCGGTCGTCTTGGATAAAAGAGGGGTGTATCGTTTGAATCTTTCAGGAAGAAGGCCCGTGTCGAAGGACCTTAGAGAGGCGATGTCCATTCTCATGGTAGCTCAAGGTCTGGCTCTAGCCTTATTTTTTATGTGGATATGTGCAGGTGCGTTATGATCCCTAGACCGGTATCGGATCTCGACGGATTGGGGCCGGTGGTTCACGGCGGAATAAACCGTGGAAAGCTGGACTCCATGGGGTTGGGTGTCGATGATATCCTGGATTTCAGCGTCTCGATCAATCCCCTGCCACCTCACGAGGATGTTTTGAAGGCGTCTCGTTCCGCTGAGTTGGATATCTATCCCGACAGGTCCGCCTGGGAGTTGAGGGAAAGACTATCCGATCTTCACGGGGTGGACAGTTCCAGGGTTTTGGTCACCAACGGAGCCTCCCAAGCGATATGGCTGGTGTCTATGGCATATTTGAGATCCGGCAGGAATACCTCTGTCGTGGTTCCGGTCTACGGCGAATATATTCAGGCGGCTTCCGCTCTGGGAGCCTCGGTTTACCTATGGGATTTCGGAGATTTTATGACAGGCGATTCCTCTGGTTTTAGCCGTTCGCTTCACGACAGAATCCGAATTGAACCTCCTGAGGTGCTATGGATCTGTTCTCCCAATAACCCAACGGGATACGCCCTTTCAAGGTCGCAGATCGAGTCCATCCTGGATATATGTAAGGTCGGTCCGACCATGGTAGTCCTAGACGAAGCCTATCGCAATTTCATGGAGGATCCTCCTGATTTGGAGGATCTTCTCGACACAGGCAGGCTCCTCATACTGAGATCCATGACTAAGGACTACGGTTTACCTGGCATCAGGCTGGGGTATGTCCTGGGTTCCTCGGATTCCATATCGGCAATGGAGAAGGTCCAGCCTGACTGGAGCGTGGGGGCCCAGGCCCAGGCTGTGGGGGTGGCTCTTCTGCAGAACCGGGAGCATTACGAACGACAGTGGGAGCTTTTGAGAATAGAGAAGAAGAGGCTATCCGACGGTCTGAAACGGATTGGCGTAACGGTGATCTTCGGAGAGGGCAACTTCCTGCTCTGTCGTCATCGTCGTTGGTCCGAACTCAAAACGTATCTGTGGAACAAGAGGATACAGCTCAGGGACTGCGGTTCCTTCGGGCTGAAAAATTATTTCAGGATAGGTATAAAAAACGTCGATATGGACGATCTGCTTCTAAAGGAAATATCGTCTTTTTTGCTCGGAGAGGAGGCTTTTAGCTGAACATGGGAAATATAGTTTTGGTGTTGGGAGGAGCTAGAAGCGGTAAAAGCGGATTTGCCCAGAGCTTGATATCCGACCAGGAAAGACATTGTCTTCGAACTTCCGTCTTTTATGTAGCCACCGCCGGGATAGAGGACGATGAGATGGCTCGTCGGGTCGCCCGTCACAGGGCGGATCGTCCGGATAGATGGAAGACCTTGGAGGCCCAAAACGACGTGGTGGGAACGCTTGAGGAAATTCCTTCGAAAAGTATAGTCCTTTTGGACTGCGTTACAATGATGGTTACCAACCTCATGTTTTCTCGTAGAACAGAATGGGACGGTCTCTCTATGGAGGACGAGAGGTCGGTAGAGCAGTTCGTGCTGGGAGAGGTGGACCGTATGTTGGAGGTATTTAGACGACGGGATATTTCCGCCGTTCTGGTCTCGAACGAGGTGGGGCAGGGGTTGGTGCCTCCCTATCCTCTGGGGAGAATCTTCCGGGATATTGCGGGATGGGCTAATCAGAGGATCGCAAAGGAAGCCGATAGCGTCTATCTTATAACCGCCGGTATCCCCCAGATCATCAAGGAGGCTACGTCATGAGGTTTCTGTTGGCCCTGTCTTTTCTGACATGCATCCCGGTTTCGTTGAAAAGGCCTATGACTGAGGAGGATCTGGGTCACGCTACGAGATGGTTCCCTCTGGTAGGCGCCGTTATAGGCTTGATCCTATTGTGTGTTTTCCGTATCTCCTCATCCGTATGGGGTGCCTATGTGGCAGGAGCCTCCACCCTGGCGGTGTGGGCCGCCTTGACCAGAGGGCTGCATCTGGACGGCCTGGCCGATACGTTCGACGGACTAGGCGGCGGAGTCACTAAAGAGAGGGCACTGGAGATCATGAAGGACAGTCGGATAGGAACCTTCGGTGCCGTGGCGATATTCTGTCTCCTTACGTTGAAGCTGGCCGTTCTGTCGTCTATGGGGCCCGAGCTATCAGAATGGATCTTCGTGGCTCCCGTCCTATCCAGGTGGTCCATGGTTCTGGCCGTCGCAGGTTTCTCTACCGCCCGTAAAAACGGTTTGGGACGCCGTTTCAAGTCCTATTGTGGGGTTACCGAGATGATGTTTGCCTCGTCTTTGGCTCTCGTCCCGGTTGTCGCCATCACGGGATGGATGGGGCTGGCCGTCATGGGTGGTGCGGGATTGACGATGTGGTCCGTGGGACATAGGATTTCCTCCTTTCTCGGGGGCCTAACGGGAGACAGCTACGGCTGTATCTGCGAGGTCGTGGAGCTTTTCGTCCTGATGTCCGGTACTGCCGTGGCGTCTCTTTAGGTTATAATCGGAAAATATCGTCTCGGATATAGTTGTCTTTAAGAGATTCGTCCTACCTCGGGCGTACCGTTCTACAGTCAGGAGGAGATCCAGAATATGTCGTTCGTCATTCGGATCAAGGGTTTTTCCGATATACACTGTGAGATGCCGTTGTCGGGGCAGGGAGTGTTGGCTTCCACCGGACTATACAAAAACAGGAACATCGTCGCCTGGCGGGTAAATAACTATCTTCGCCCCCTCGAGTGGGTCGTCGACGGAGACGCAGACGTCGAATTCGTCGATACCTATTCCTTCGAGGGGACCATGGTCTACAGGAGTTCTCTGGGTTTTCTGCTCGTCCTGGCCTCGAGAAAGGCTCTGGGCAAACCCATCTTTATCCGTCATTCGATCTCGGAAGGTCACTTTTGGGAGCTGGAGGACGAGGATATAACCGAGGAGGATCTGGCGTCTATAGCGGAGACGATGAAGGACCTGGTCGATATGGATATTCCGATAACCAGGGAGATCGTCTCACTCGATAAGGCCTGTCGAATATTCGAGAGACAGGGAAACCCGGAGAAGGGGAGACTTTTCTCCAGGGTCTACATGGATCCCATAGAGGTCTATCGTTGTCTCGATATGTACGGTTTTTTCTATTGCCCTCTGGTCCCGTCCACGGGATATCTCAAGAATTGGGATCTTAAGCTTCTTGCGCCGGGAATGGTGCTTCAGTTTCCCACGGTCGCCTATCCTACGTCTTTGCCGCCCTTTCAGGCATCCAGGAAGCTGTCCGGTGTTTTTCTCGAATACGCTAACTGGCTCAGGACGATGGGAATAAGCACCATGGTCAACCTTCACGACGCCATAGCCGCTGGAAGAGGGCAGGAACTGATACTGATATCCGAGGCCTTCCACTCCCAGAGGTTGAGCAATTTGGCCTACGATGTGGTGAAAAGAAATGCAAGGGTTGTCTGTATAGCCGGTCCCTCCGCGTCGGGCAAGACCACTCTGTCTAAAAGGCTTAAGATACAGCTTCAGGTCTGTGGAAAGAGACCTGTGACGGTGTCGCTGGACGACTATTTCGTGGACAGGGAGAGGACGCCTAGAGATGAGAAGGGCGACTACGATTTCGAGGCTTTAGAGGCTCTGGACCTCGAATTGTTGAACCAGCAGCTGAAATCCCTGATAGAGGGGGAGTCGGTACAGCTTCCTCGTTTCGATTTTCGCACCGGAACCCGTAAGGAAGGTCGTTGGTTGAAATTGGATGAGGACGACATCCTTATAATAGAGGGCATCCACGGATTGAACGACCAGGTTACCCAGTCCGTTCCTCAGGACAAAAAGTTCCGTATCTTCGTGTCTCCTCTGACAGGGGTGAGCCTCGATAGACAGAACAGGACTAGCACGACGGATAACCGCCTTTTCCGAAGGATGATAAGGGATCACAGGACCAGAGGGCACGGACCGGAAGCCACTCTCAAGAGGTGGCCGTCGGTCATAAGAGGGGCTCAGAAGTATATCTTTCCGTATCAGAAACACTCGGATGTTATGTTCAACTCCGCCCTTCTTTACGAGCTGCCTGTGTTGAAAGGCTATCTGGAACCGCTTTTACAGACGGTTCCCGAGGGGTCTCCCGTTTTCGGCGAGGCCAGGAGGCTGTTGTCCCTGCTGCGATTCGTCCCCCCTCTCCCGTCCGATACGGTTCCCAACGAATCCATCATAAGGGAGTTTATCGGCGGCAGTCTTTTCGAGGACTGAGGATGGGTCGAACCTTTGGCCTCCTGATCTGTCTCCTGACGGTCGTCTTCTCCTCTCGGTCATGGGCTTCCGATATCGATGGGCTCTCATATTGGAAGAGGCTCGAGCCGTCTCTGTCGGCTTATATCCCCTGGGCATCGGAGGTCGTTATCTCGGAGGACTGCGTTCCATCCGGTAGTGTTATGTGGATCTGCCACAAAGGGGCCCATCTTCTTTTCGGAGTGGACGAGAAGGCCAGGCTTCTTTTCGGATGCTGGCCCGTCGCTACCGGTAGAAACACCGGTCAAAAGCGTAAGGTCGGGGATATGAGGACTCCCGAAGGTCTTTTTTCCGTCCAGAGCGTCCACGATGCGTCTTACTGGCAGCCCTACAGGGATAAAAAGACCGGCGATACAGTAGGGTACGGGCCCTGGTTTATAAGGCTCAAGACTCCGCCATGGAGCGGCATAGGTATCCACGGTACCGACGAAGGACATCTGTCGGAGATCGGTACCGACGCCAGCCACGGTTGCATAAGGATGAAGAACGAGGATCTGTTGAGGATAAAGGAAGTAGTCAGACCGGGACAGAAGGTCTTGATCGTTCCCTGAGGGAGTGAGCCTATGGCTAAGGTTACTATGGCCGATGTCGCCAGAGAGACGCAGGTCAACAAGGCGACGGTTAGCAGAGCGCTTAAAGGCGATCCCAGAATATCCCTAGCTACAAGAGAAAAGGTCTGGGAAGCTGCAAAGAAACTCGGCTATCGGGTAGACACTGTCGCCAGAGGACTTTCCAGTCGGAGAACCGACGTTGTCGGGGTGGTCCTGCGCGATCTGGGGGAAAGCTGGGTGGGATCCTTCCTCTCCGGAGTGGAGAGGGTTCTGGCCAGGCATCGTATGGAGATGTTGGTAAAAGAGGCCAACGATCTGGATGCCTCGTCCAGGTCCGCATATCAACGGTTGTTGGATAGAAAGGTGGATGGAGTTATCTGGGCATCGGATGCGCCTTTCCCCTCCGGCGAGGATGGCATCCCTTCGGTGATCGTCGGTAATGGGGAGGGCGATCCCTCCATGAGGGTCCTTCTGGACGAGGAGGTGATCTCTCGAAATGTCCTCTCCTTTGCCGGTGGACGTCCCGTCTCGTATAGAGGCGGGGATCGTCCTTTTTTCCCCTTTCTGGAAGGGCTATCCTCTATCGGAAGAGAAGATGGGATGGTCCTATGGGATGGAGATCTTCCGTCTCTAGACAACCTGGCTGAGGGGATCCTCCTGTGTGGGGATCGTTCGATTTTGGCCCCTTTAATGGTTCCTCATCTGCCCTGGCCGGCTTTCGATATGGGGCATCTTTCCGCAAGAGGTCTTATCAACGTAGTAAGGGAAAAGGGCGTCAGGCCAAAAGAGATAAAGGTATCGTCTGGCATAGTAGGGGTGGAGAGAAGCGATTTGGGATATTGAAAATCTATCTCAACTCTTGACGAGGAGACGGATGGACCTTATAACAGGACTCAGTATATCGTTGCGAGGAGATGAGGACGAAAAATGGATCAGGAAAACCAGTGTAGCGGGAGTTGCGATAGCTGTTCCAGCAAGGAGAGCTGTCCCGATTTCCCTAAACCTACCAAGAAAGACGTCTGCAAGGTAATAGCGGTGGGTAGCGGTAAGGGCGGGGTTGGGAAAAGCTCCGTTGCAGCCCTCCTTGCCGTTGCTTTGGCAAAAAGAGGGGATTCCGTAGGAGTTCTCGACGCGGACATAACGGGTCCGTCCATACCTAAACTGTTCGGTATCACCGAACGTCCCAAGGGAGACGAGTCGGGAAAGATCATCCCTCCCAAAACCGAGAAGCTGGGCATATCGATCATGTCCATGAATCTATTGCTGGACGATCCCAAGGCTCCGGTCGTATGGAGAGGTCCTCTCATAGGAGGAGTCGTAAAGCAGTTTTGGGACGATGTGGAGTGGGGAAAGCTAGATTGGTTGGTGGTAGACCTCCCACCCGGGACGGCGGACGCACCTCTGACGGTGATGCAGACTATCGCTCTCGATGGGATGGTTATAGTCACGACCCCTCAGGAACTTTCCGCTTTAATAGTGGGAAAACAGGCCAGGCTTGCCGAGATGATGAAGGTTCCGATATTGGGGATAGTGGAGAACATGAGTTACGTCAAATGTCCTAAATGCGGTGAGATACTCAATGTATTCGGTCCAAGTCATTCCGAGGAGATAGAAAAGGCTTTCGGAATATCTACGATAGCGAAAATTCCCGTGACCGATGGGTTCGCCGCCATGGCAGACGACGGAACTATCGAGAGTTTTTCCGACGAGGCAGTCCTTGGGGCTTTGGTGGACGGGATCCTTTAATTTAGAGAGGTCGACCGAGAGCCTCCCTCTAAGGATGGCTCTCGGTCTTTTGATTGGGCGTGTTTGTGTTTCCGACGGGGGAGAATTCCTCCTCCTCTGTCAGGTTTTCCTCGAGCTGTTTCATTACAGTGTGGTAGTCTACTTTTTCGTTACCGCTACAGTGGTATAGGCTGGTGAATATCACGGCAGAGACCGATCCCTTTTCCTCGAACTCATCCCTGATGTCGTCCGGTAACTTTTTTATTTTGGATGCGGCCACCTTTGCTCCGGCGTTCGGGGTTTCAGGCAAGAGTATCAGAAAGTATCCGTTGCCTATAAAAAATCCGAGATCGCACTCTCTTGTGTGTCTTTTTACGAATGCCCCATACTCGTTGAGGATTTGTTCTTCCCATATTTTATCGGCTGACTCTCCTCCATCGTAACGGAAGGATAACCGGATCATCACTATGGAAAGCCATCTTCTGTATCTTACGGATCTCTTTATCTCCGATGGGGCCATGATATCGGCGTATGTATGGGAGTAGAGGCCTGTGGGTTTGTGTATCATGTCGTTGTCCTTCGTGTCCTTGCTCGATTCGGGGGATTCTATTTCCTCTACCAAACATATAAGTTGGGACTCGTCTAGATTCTTTCTCAGGACTTGCCAGCCCTTGCCTCCTATATCCACTCGATCCATATCCTCGGGGAATATATTTCCAGCGCTTTGTCCCAGCAGAAGTTCTTCGTTTACATCCAGCAGTCGTGCCATGTCATCGTTGATGGAGAGGATGTTCCCATCTGGGTCGATGTCCAGGGAGGGCAAAGGGATCTCCCTCGAGATGCCTTTTTTTTTCTCCACAGCTGGAGGTCTCTCTTTATCACTGGGGTTTAGCGCTGAAATAACTTTTTGCAGGAGCGATATCGTTCCTGCAAAAGACATGGCCAATCCTACCCAGGAAAGACCGTAAGGGGCTCCCATTCCGAGGGGCAGAACCAGCAGAGCTATCCCTTGAGCCAGTAACTGTAGTGGGAATAATCCTAGAGTGACCTTCCTCATGAGACATATGGCGTAACCCGACGATATCGAGAGATATATCAGGGCTACGAACAGCCAAAAAGTAGCTCCCATATATAACCTGTTGGAGGGGTCGGAGAAAGGAAGCAGAGCGAGGATTATCATCATGGTCGGGATCGGCGGGATGGACAACCATGAACCCGATTTTTGTCTAGCCTTGTCTTGGGATGACATCATATCTCCATCTTGGTGCCTGAGGAGGCCCAGACCACGTCTGTATAGCGGCTGGCCATTTGACTGGCAGCGTAAAATCCGGTGCAATGACAGGGACGCCATCTCTCGACGGGGGCTTTGTCGAAGGAATGAGCCATGGCGGACCATGTATCGGAAGTCATCCCTCCTAGGTGCATCCCTCCTATGACGGTGTCGACAGACGTTAGATCGAACTCCTCCATGGCGTAGCGCAGGATATTAAGTACTCCGGAATGAGCGCATCCCAGCACGATAGAAGGCCCTTGCGATCCGAACGCAAGTAGCGACATGTCGTCGTGAAAGGGGTCCTCTATCCAGGAGTCTCCTTGTGGAACGACAAGCCTGGAGGTCCTGAGGGTTAGATTCGGATCTCTTTTTTCCGCCGGTACCGAGAATGCCCACAGGTTCGGAAGGATCTCCGTCGGTCTTTTTATCGGTCGAAAATCTCTGCGTTCAAGATCCAGATCGAGACCGATGAAGCATTCTCCCCGAGAGGTTTTTCTGTAGTGAGGAGCCATAATGGACGAGCTTCCCCATATAGGAAGATCGGGGCGCCTCCATAGCAGCTGAGGGGCCCCGCCGCAGTGGTCGTAGTGACCGTGGCTCAGGGCCAGTCCGTCGATAGCGTCTATAGATACGTCTAGTTCCGACAGGTTGTGCATCAGGGAATGTCCCTGTCCGGTATCCCATAGTAGAGAGCCTCTGGGGGTCTCGAGAAAGAAACTCAGCCCGTGTTCTCCCCATAGGTTTGACGAGCCGCATAGATTGTCCACGATTACCGTTATACGCATATCCATATCCCCTCGTTCTGTCTTTTGATCCAACCAGGAAGTCATTATCTCATATTTCTCTCAGGATAGATGATTTCACGTGGTCATATATAACCGATCATACATCAGACTATGGTATTTTGGAGGATCTCGGGTACAATGGTCAAGCGACTTCTCCAGAAAAAGAACAAGAAAGTAGGGACCTTTTATGAAACTCGGAATAGTGGGCTTGCCCAACGTAGGCAAGAGCACCCTTTTCAACGCTATAACCTCCGCAGGGGCGGAGGCCTCGAATTATCCTTTCTGCACCATAGAACCGAACGTGGGAGTTGTCTCCGTTCCGGACGAAAGGCTGAGCGTGCTGTCCAAGATGTTCAACTCGGCGAAGATAACCCCTGCTACAGTGGAGTTCTTCGACATAGCCGGTCTGGTTCGCGGAGCCAGTAAAGGTGAGGGATTGGGCAATACGTTTCTCTCCCATATCAGAGAGGTGAACGCCATAGTCCACGTCGTTCGTTGCTTCGAAGACGACAATATCGTTCACGTGGACGGTTCGGTCGATCCCATAAGGGACATAGAGACGATTGAGTTGGAGCTGGTTTTCTCCGATCTAGAGATGATAGAACGACACCGGACAAAGACGGAGCGAAACGCCAGGAACGATAAATCCCTTCGTCCATATCTGGAATTGGTCGGCAAGGTTCAGGAAAAGCTTGAGGCGGGCAAGATGGTCCGAGCCATGGATCTTACCGATGACGAGAGGAAGGAACTTAGAGGACTTGGACTCCTTACGGATAAGCCGGTTATCTATGTGGCAAATGTCTCGGAGGACGATGTCTCCGATTCGCAAGGTAACGCCCACGTTGTATCCGTAAAGGAGTATGCCGACAGGTTCGACTGCGAGGTAGTCACTATATGTGCCAGGATAGAGGCGGAGGTGGCCGAGCTGCCGGAGGAGGAGAAAGGGGAGTTTTTAGCCGAATTGGGACTTGCGGAATCCGGTCTGGATCGGCTGGTCAAGGCTGGCTATCGCCTGTTGGGGTTGATATCTTTCCTCACCGCCGGAGAAAAGGAGTCCAGGGCATGGACCATAAAGAGAGGCGATAGGGCCCCTCAAGCCGCAGGGACGATACATACGGATTTCGAGAGAGGTTTCATAAAGGCTCAGGTGGTGGCATACGATGCACTGATACGATGCGGAAGCCTGGCCGAGGCCAAGGCTGGAGGTCTGGTTCGCATGGAGGGTAAGGACTACGTCATGCAGGACGGAGACGTGGTCGAGTTCAGGTTCAACGTTTAAAGAAGGGAATGGTAGATATGCAGCAGATCAGTTTGGATGAAATCCTATCGGCCGTACTGTCCAGGATGGACGGTCTTGCGGCCTCGGAAGAAAATTTGAAGAGCAAGTTCAACATAATGGGGAGGGTCCTATATCGCAAGGGGTTGCTGTCCGATCAGGACGTGATCGACGCCATAAAGGATGAGCACCGACTTCTCGTCGAGTTAGGAGCGTTAAAAGAAGAACCGGACGAAGAGATGGTCCAGGCCATAGCAGATAGCATGCTTCAATGGCTCAAGGGAGATGTGGAGGCTATAAAGGAGAGCATGAAGGTCTACGAGGAAAAAATGCGCCAGGCTATAGCCAAAGAGGAGAGAAAACCCCGTATAGACGTGGCCCCCTCCTCAGCGCTAAAGCAGCTGGACCAGATGAGCGGCAATAAAAAAGGCAGCAAGCTGATCCTGTAGGGCTATGAAGGAGAGCTGGTCGGTCCGGTTGCTTGGCAAATGGTTGGAGGTCGGCGTCAGGAACAGGTATATGTTTTTTCTGGACGTCCTTTTTTGTATCTTTGCTACGTGGCTAGGGTTTGCCCTTAGACTCTCGTTTTTTATGGACCACTTTTATGGAGATATGGTGGTCTCCGGTTTGATCTTCTCCGGTGTCTGTTCAGTGTCCTTCTATTTGGGGGGGATATATCGTATCTATTGGCCTCAGGCCAGTCTCGAGGAATTCGCCTTGCTTTTGAGGTGCTTTCTGGTAGGTTCTTTGATATTCGTTCTCTGTCATCTCCTCCTGCCGTTCATGTTTATCCCTCGCTCCTCTCTGGCGATAACCCTTCTGAGCTGTTTTGTGCTGGTGGCGGCCTATAGAGCCTCTTGGCGCTTCTTCGTCGCAGCCCGTCACGGCCAGGATTCCTGTATCAGAACGGTCATAGTCGGAGCGGGAAATGCCGGGACCTCTCTGGCCAGGGATTTGCTTCGTAACGGAGACGAGCTTTTGCCGGTGGGGTTCGTAGACGACGACGATCAGAAAAAGGGCAAGGTCATCGCAGGTCTACCTGTCCTGGGTCCAGTTTCGGACCTGGAAAATATAATAGTGGATGAACGTATCTCCGTCGTTTTGGTCGCCATACCGTCGGCATCCAGAAAGGTCATAGGAGATATGCTGATGAGGCTTTCCTCCTTGGGCGTGGAAACCCGGGTTTTGCCGAATCTCAGGGATATCGCCGGAGGTGTAGTTACCACTACCATGCTTCGAAAGGTGCGTCTAGAGGATCTGCTGGCGAGGGATCCGGTCGAGCTGGACAGCCAGGTCATAGCTGACGTGGTTCGCCAGAGGGTGATCCTCATAACCGGAGCGGGAGGGTCTATCGGCAGCGAGATATCCAGACAGATATGTTCATATGGACCTTCTCGTGTTCTCCTTCTGGGTCATGGAGAGCACTCTATATACGGGCTTTGCGAGGAATTCAGGGAGAAAAGGGTGTCCGTCCCCTACGAACCCATCATAGCGGACGTAGCCGATTCGGACGCCATGGAGGCGGTTTTCTCCAAATGGTCGCCCTCGGTAGTCTTCCACGTTGGGGCCCATAAGCATGTTCCTCTCATGGAGGTTAATCCGAGAGAAGCTCTCCGGGTTAACGGAAAGGGGACATGGGTCTTGGCCGACCTCTGCGGGCGGTTCGGGGTGGAGCGTATGGTCATGGTCTCTACCGATAAAGCCGTAAATCCTACGAGCGTTATGGGAGCTACCAAGAGAGTCGCGGAGATCGTGGTGCAACAGGCTCAGCTGAATTACCCCGAGACCAAATACATGGCAGTTCGTTTCGGGAACGTTCTCGGCAGCAGGGGAAGCGTTGTCCCTAAGTTTGAGAAGCAAATAGAATCCGGCGGTCCTGTTACGGTGACTCACCCTGATATGAAACGCTATTTCATGATCATACCGGAGGCCGCCGGATTGGTATTGCAAGCCAGTGCCCTTGGAAAGGGCGGAGAGATATTCGTCCTGGACATGGGGGATCCCGTTAAAATAGTGGATCTGGCCGAGACGCTCATCCGTCTTCATGGTTATTCCCCGGGATCGGACATAGCCGTCGATTTTACGGGGGTCAGACCGGGAGAGAAACTCTTCGAGGAGCTTTTTTACGATCCGGACTTCGTCGACAGAACCGCTCATCCTAAAATTTTCAGAAGCAATCTTTCGGACAAACAGTTGCCTATCGATCCGATCATATCGGAGGTGGATGTCTGTTTATCCTGCAGGGGCAACTCCACGTTGTCGACCCTGCGTAAGTTGGTTCCAGAGTTCAACCATCCTTAGCCGGAGGATCCCTTCCGGCTTTTTTATTTTCCTATCTTTATGAGTTTTTCTATCTCCTTAAGCAAGGGCTTTATCTCTTTTGAGCTTGCCTGCTTGTTGAGTATATCCGCAGGGGATATTTTCTTGCCCCAGTAGAGCTCGTTTGCGCTAGGGTCGTGATTTATGGTGGCTCCTTCCAGCGATAGCCCGGCGAAGAGTCCTTTGCTCATGGAGTAGCTGTATATGGGGGTGTTCATGTTTATGTCCGTTGCCGCAGAGGTCCTCCTTCCTACCGGTCCCGCCGCTACGGCTACGTCGCCTCCTAATGTGAAGGTATCTCCTCTGAAGGCCTTCAGACCGTCTTCGTTTACGACTGCAAGCACCAGTGCCGTAGACTGTACTCCTATCTGAAGACCGAAAGAGCCCCCCGCTATGTTGAAAAAGGACGGTCCGTACCATTTTCCGGTTTTTCTGTCGTGCTTAAGCAGAAGCCCCTCACCGTACTGACCCCCTAGGACGAAACCGGCCTTTACCACCGAGGGGAATATGGCGACCGCCACTCCCTTGTCTATGACCTCGCCCATCGTTTGAGCGTCGTCCTGTCCCGACATGTTCTCTATCGTCTTTATAGCTTCGTTTATGCGATGTTCCGGTGTTTTCCCTGCCCACAGGGGACAGGACGATGATAGTATCAGAAACGTCACCGCTATGGCTAAGATGTTTTTCCCTGCTTTAATCACTGGTATTCCCTCCCTTGGATTGGGTTGTCTTATGTCCTGAGGCTATTATACAATGTGCGAGCTCTACCATGGACCATTCCTTCGGTCTGCTGTGATATAATGTTGCCGAAATCGAGGAAACCTGCGGTGTGCGTGATCATGTCCTACGTCTTGAGCCAACACTCGAGCCATGTAGGGCTGAGTCCGAACCGGTCTATGAGGCGGTTTTCCGCTTCAGACGCCCAGGCTCGGTAAGCCCCTTTCTAGGTAGGATCGGGTCAAGACAATCATGACACGGCACTGCGGGCTACCAACTTTATACGGCGCTGAGCTGTGCTCGGCGCCCTTTTCGTATCTGCTGGGGAGGCCTGTTCATGTTCAGTTCGCCTTTATGGAATCCTCTGAAAGGATCGGGGGTGATCTTCGATTGGGACGGTGTTTTGGCGGAGACCCGATTGGATTTCTCCGGTATCAGAGAAAGATATTTTGGCGGTAAAAGAGCTGCCATACTCGAGGAAATGAGTCTCATGGACGAGGAAAAAAGGAGGGCTCTTTCCGAAGAGATCAGGGCTATAGAGCTCGCCGGAGCGGAAAAGGCAGTTCCGGTTCCGGGATCTAGGGAAGTGGTCGATCTTGTATCGAAGGCAGGAATACCTTGGGCGGTAGTCTCTCGGAATTGCCCGGAATCGATAGAACTTGCGGCCCGTACCATAGGTTTTAAACTTCCTGTGCATACCTTTCATAGAGAGAGTGGCCCGATAAAGCCTTCGCCAGAAGCCCTTTGGATGGCTGCCGAGGCTATCGGATCCGCCTCCTCGGGATGTACCGTCGTGGGGGATTTTGTGTACGATCTTTTGGGAGCGAGGAGGGCCGGGATGAGGGCGGTCCTGGTAGAAAGGTCCTCTGTGGACTGGGGGCATTGGGCCGACGTCTTCTATCCCCGTATGACCGATTTTCTATCGGCATTGATAAACGAAGATCCGATAGTTCCCTGGGAATACCATGGTCTAGTCTCAGAAAGGGGGCTGTCGTGGTTGACGTCGGCCTGGAATGTCTCGATTGCCCTACCTGAATTATGGGACGAGGCGATCCTAAATAGTCTGATGAGCCTGGCCGAGTTGGGAGTAGGACGTTTTACGGTAAAAGCCGGGACCTTGACTTTCGATGAGTGGAGGGGGCTGTCATGGCTTTCGCCGAAAGATCTGGAGCGTCCGAAAGCCTTCGTGCTTGCAAGAGCCCTTAAAAAACGATACCCGAAGGTTGTCGTGGAGGAATGCGAAGAAGGTCTCCCATTAGCCTCCCTGGGAGGCGATCTTGTTAACGGTTTGGAGAGACATCTCAGTTGACTCAATGGGAGACCCCTCTGGCGGAGAGGATGCGACCGTCATCCTTAGATCAATATATCGGACATCTCGACGTAATGGGACCCTCCGGCTCCCTCAGAGTCTTGCTCGATAAAGGCGTGGTCCCTTCCTGTATATTATACGGGCCTCCTGGAGTCGGTAAAACCGCGTTGGTGCGTCTGATGGCCTCGGTTACCGATAGAGAGCTTTTCGAGATAAACGCTGTCTCCGCAAAGGTGTCTCAGTTGAGGGATCTTATAGAGAAGGCCGCCCGTTTTAAGGCTCTTTCCGGTCGTTCCGCCGTGGCCTTCGTCGATGAGATATACCATTTCAATAAAGGACAACAGAACGCTCTTTTGCCTTCGGTGGAGAAGGGCGATGTCGTTTTGGTCGGGACTACAACGGAGAATCCCTGGTTCGAGATCAATAAAACCCTTCTGTCCAGATTGTTGGTCTTTTCCTTGGAACCTCTAGAGAGGGACGATTTGGTCAGGATAATGGATAATGCTCTTTCCGATAAGGAAAAAGGGTTGGGAAAACTCGGCATGAAATGGGAAGACGGCGTTTTGGAGGAGCTTGCCTCGAGTGCATCCGGAGATGCCAGGCAGGCCTTGACCAGGTTGGAATATCTTGTAAGGGTTATTTCCGCATCCGGTGGATCCCTCCTCTCACAGGAGAGAGTCCGTAAAGAGCTGCCAGCGGCGTTCGTTCGTCACGATAAAGACGGCGACGATCACTATGAGGTAATATCGGCTTTCATAAAGAGCATAAGGGGGTCCGACCCCGATGCGGCGGTATACTGGCTTGCCAGGCTACTAGAGGCAGGGGAGGATATCCGTTTCATCGCTAGAAGGATGGTGATATCCGCGGCGGAGGATATCGGTTTGGCCGATCCTATGGCGCTGATATTGGCCACTTCCGCTGCCAAGGCCTCGGACATGACCGGCATGCCCGAGGCTAGGATAATTCTATCGGAGGCCGCGATTTATCTGGCCGCGGCACCTAAAAGCAATCGAGCTTACGATGCCGTAAATCAGGCTATCTCCTCCATCAGAAAGGGGGATATACAAAGGGTCCCCGATCACCTCATAAACGGTAATCCCGATTATCGATATCCTCACGACGACCCCAGACACTGGGTTCCCCAGTCCTATCTGAGGGAGCCTCGCAGATTTTACCGACCTTCGGAAATGGGGTCCGAAGCGAGAATAGCTCAAAGACTCAAAAGGTACTGGCGTAGGTTTAGGGATGGTCGGGACGAGGAAGTCTAGACTCCAGTATTCGGTAGACCGTGAGCCCGACTATCTCTCTCCATGCCAGAGTGGAGTCTCTTAATGCTCCGGCCGTGGGTATCCATTTTAGTGGATCTGAATTCATGTCGTCTGCCAAGGACCCTATCGCATACGGGTAGACTTCAATATCTGGCATTGCCTTTTTTGCCATCCATAGAGATCTTTTCATGTGGAAGGAGTTTGTAACCAGTACGATCCGATCGACTCCTTTGTGTCTCAATATCGAGGCGGAATATGTCATGTTTTCCCATGTGGTTCTTGAGTTTTCCTCCAGCATTATCTCGCCCTTATAGCCCCATCTTCTGATAGAACGTTCCATGGAACGTGCTATGGATTCGCCTCTGTCGTAGCTTAATCCTCCGGAGAGAAGTATAGGATATCCTTTTTGTCTTGCGAGCGAAGCTCCCTCTATCAGGCGCTGGGTCGTAAAAGGTCCCGGTTCGGATTCTCCGGAATTTTTTCTGGTGAAGCCTCCACTGAGTATCATGACCACCGGTGTAGATCCCTTCTGTGGAAGCTCTTTTCTCTCGATCTCTACCTGTCTCAACAACAGGTGACTGGTTACAGGTAAGGACAGGGACAACAAAACCACGACGCTTAAGATTATAATGGACGGGCCAAAGAACAAAAGGGGCCTTCTTCTACGGTGGTGAATCGTAAAGAAGGTCCCTACGAGTATCGCAAGGGATAAAAATACCAAAGGGGTAGTTGTGGCCCCCAGCAGTTTATAGACGAAGAACATGATTTTAAGAACGTATAGCTCCTGGATGGTTCTGGAGGTACTCTTCGACTCCGCTTCTGGTTAGGTTTATATGCTCTTTCATCTCTTCTCTTGCTTTTACTCCGTCTTTTGCTAATATCGCATCGATGATGGCGATATGACCCTCCGATAGGGCTTTCAGATAGTTTCTTTCCGCCAGAGAGTAGGGACGATAGAGATTTATCATGTCCAGAATATCCAACAGGACTCCCTTGAGGAAGCGATTTCCAGAGGCCTCATAGAGAAAATTATGAAATTTTCTGTCCTGTATGAGGTATTCTTTTGGGTCCGTGTCGTTGTCCATGTTGAAAAATATATCCCTAAATTTTTCCAGGTCCTTTTTGGGAGGCGACTGGGCTATCAAAGTGACGGCAAACATCTCTAGATTTGCCCTCAGTTCGTATAGTGCCGATGCGTCTTCCAGGGTGGGAACGGTTACGAAAGCCCCTTTTCTGGGAGTCAGTGAGACCAGTCCGGTTTTTGCCAACTGACGAATAGCCTCTCTGACCGGGGTTCTTGATACCGCCATCTTGTTTGCAAGTTCTACCTCTGAGAGTTTTTCTCCCGGTTTTATGATGCCTTCCACTATGGCTTCTTTTATCTTTTCATACACGATCTGTCTTAGATCAACGTTTTTGGCCGGGAACAACGGATTCTCCCTGGTCATGAACACTCCTCCCCAGATATCAGATGCGGTGTTCATTATACAAAAAACAGAAAAAAAGGGAAAGTCTTATTTTCCTTCTACGGGGAAGAACTCTTTTTGATACCACAGTATGAGGGCATATATGGCGTCGGAAAGCCTGTTTATGTAGGCGAATATATCCAAAGGCAGCGTGCCGGAACGGATCATCTTTACCGCTTGACGTTCAGCCCTTCTCGCTATGGTTCGAGCCATATGGAGTGTCGCACATACAGAGCATTCTCCCGGTCTTATAAACTGAAATTCCCCTTCGGTAAACATCGAGGAGACTTCTTTGATCATATCCTCCATCCAGTCGGTCCTGGGAGGTTCCATCCCCTCGCATAGGGCCATACATCCCATAAGGGTGTAAAGCTCGTCCTCCAATCGTTTTAAGTTCTCGTTTATGGGTTCAAAGGAGCACATAGACCTGGCTAGGCCTATGGATGCCTGACATTCATCGATGGTTCCGTAGGCCTCAACCCTGGGGTCGTCCTTAGGGACCCTCTCTCCGTTGCAGAGGCTGGTATTGCCCTTGTCGCCACCTTTAGTGGTTATGGTCATCTTGTACATAAGACAAGCCCACCTTTCTTTTATGATACCAACTGTTATAGCAGAAAAATAGATAGAACGAAACCTAGGAGGTTTCGAAATGGCTGGGTTTTCTATTCTTATTCGTTATGCCGAAGAATCAAAATAGTAGAATATGCCATAATATCTCTGTCAGCATAAGATCGATGATAAAATATCGAATAGTACTTTATTTCATCTATCGTCACATTTTATATTTAAGGGGGACTTTTTATGGGTAGAAGAAGAGGTCTGTTGTGTTTGTTTCTCGTCTCTGTTGCTTTAGGAACGGCGGCGGTTGCATTCGCTTTTCAGCCGGTCTATGTAATGGCCAGCGGTAACATGGGTGGAACCTATTACAGTTTAGGAGGGATTCTCGCCGAGACCGTGAACGAGAAGCTTCCTGGTGTCAGGTTGGCGGTACTACCCTCCGGCGGATCTGCGGAAAACGTCGATCTTATGGAAAAGGGATTGGCCCAATTCGCCTTGATCGATAGCTTTGCCGTTATGGCCTATCAGGGGCGTGATCTCTACTACGAGGCTCCGCAGACCTACCTCAGAGGCGTCGTGCCGCTTTATCCGGAGGTTGCCAGGATCTTGGTCCCGGAGGATTCCGACGTCGTGACCCTGTCCGATCTGGCGGGTAAAAAGGTGGTCTTGGGCAAGAAGGGCTCAGGGGTCCTCATTACAGCTCAGCAGATTTTGATGGCCTCCGGCTTGCGTCAAGATCAGTTGGAGCCAGCCTACCTGGGGATGGGAGAAGGGCTTTTGGCATTGCAGGAAGGTTCGGTGGATGCGGTGATTTTCGTCGGTCCTCTCGGTGGAGGATCTGCCATGGAGCAGGAAACCTTGAAAGACGCCAGAATAATAGGTCTCGACGATAAGACGAGAAAAAAACTCATGGATGCCGCCCCTTACTGGAAGGAATTCGTCGTCCCTGCCGGGACTTTTGATGGTCAAGCCGAGGATATCAAGACGGTAGGTGCCTGGACTGTCCTCTGTTGCAGGGAGGATCTAGACGATGATCTAATAAGCAGGGTAGCCGAGACAGTGTACGACAATGCCGAGGATATCTCTTCGTATATTCCTGGCTCGGTCAAACTTAGCCCCGATAACGTCGACGAGGTCCTAATACCTCTCCACGATGGAGCGAAAAAATTCTTCGACGGGAAGGGCGCTCTGTAATATGACTTTAGAGTTGGATCTTATCGGGACAGTTGCGGTGGCTTCCATCGTGCTGTGGTGCGGCCTGTTTCTGCGTAGAAAAATAGACGTTCTTAGAGAATACAATATTCCAGCTCCTGTTATAGGAGGCATAATATTTGCTTTGCTTCGTTGGGGCCTGATGGGGAAGATAGATTTTTCCTTCGATATGACACTTCAGTCTCCTCTCATGATAGCTTTCTTTACTACGGTGGGGCTAGGAGCCAGTCTTAAGCTCCTCAAGAAGGGGGGCCCACAGGTACTTCTCTTTTTAGGATTGGCCTCGGTTCTCGTCTTCTGTCAAAATCTGGTGGCGGTCGTAATCTCGAAGTTTACCGGACTTCATCCGTTGCTGGGGTTATTGGCAGGTTCTGTCACCATGTCGGGTGGTCATGGAACCGGTGCTACTTTCGCTAAGACCTTTACCACCCAATATGGTTTGGTCGGTGCTATGGAGCTCGCCATGGCAGCTGCGACCTTCGGCTTGGTCGTGGGATCGATAATCGGTGGTCCGGTAGCCAGAAGATTGATAAGAAAATACGACCTTAAGCCTCATATGGACGACGAAAGCGACGGTGTTCATGGGGAGAGCGGACCTCTTGATTCCAGCGGGGATCATAGTGGGGTTACGGTTAACGACGTATTGCTTACCATCCTTCAGATATCGGTGGCTATGTACCTTGGTTCTCTGGCTTATGCCAGGTTGATGGGGATGGGGGTAACCCTTCCGACCTATTTATGTGCTCTTTTTGTGGGTATAATAATTCGAAATGTATCCGATTTCTCGGGAACGTTCAAGGTTCACCTTAAGTGCGTCGATTACATAGGGGCAGTCGCCCTGTCGCTGTTTTTGGCCATGGCCTTGATGTCCCTAAAGCTGTGGCAGCTTATGGACTTGGCCGGTCCTATGGTGGCTATTCTGCTGGGAGAGATGCTCCTTATGGCCTCTTTCTCGTACTTCATTACATTTCGCCTCATGGGCAAGGATTTTGAAGCGGCCATCATGGCCGGTGGACACTGTGGTTTTGGGATGGGGGCCACTCCCAATGCCGTAGCCAACATGGAAGCGCTTTGCTCAAACTACGGTCCCGCCCCGAGGGCTTTCTTCGTGATACCGATAGTCGGAGCGTTTTTTATCGATATAGTAAATGCCTTCGTGATCCAGGGTTTTGCCATCTTTCTATCTTAACTTTTGAGGGTAAGCCCTCTTGGGGCTGGACAGATTAGCAGTTCTGTGGTAAAAAATAAGCCTGCGTGCCGGAGTGGCGGAATGGTAGACGCAGCGGACTCAAAATCCGCCGGGGGCAACCCTGTGGGAGTTCGAGTCTCCCCTCCGGCACCAATTACAGCCATACCAAGGCTTCACAGCTATGTGGGAGTTATCTGTAAAAACTATACACAACGGATTGAAAGTTATTTGTGTATGGTCACAGAATGAAACATCGAAATAGGGCGTGACATACCGTCGGTTTTTATCGACAAAAAGTCCAACATAAGCCCCATCTTAACCCTGTCGCCACAGGGTTAAGGTGGGGCTTTTGTCGTACCCTCATTGTAACTATTTTTTCCCTCCTCACCGCATCACATGGAAGGGCGACGACGGAATCACGAGATCCCCTTTTCGAGAGGATAAGAACCCTTCGTTTTCCGTGAGTCTTGAAGGCCGTTGTTTCAATGACTTCGCCACCGGTGATAAAGGCACTCTTTCGGAACTGGCAGAACGCCTTGGAGAGAATCCCCCGCCGTGGGACGGACCAGGGATAAGGGCCCTGGGCATATCCGGCAGGACGAAAAAGGCCGATAGGCCTCGGATACTCGATGCGGTGAGATCCGGAGAGACCAAGGTACTGGTGGCGGTGAACGTGGCGGATGAAGGACTATACCTCCCGGAGCTGTTGGCGTATGGCGGCGGCTGTGTGAAGGGGCGCAGAGGCCGTCATGGCTGTAGTCGGCATAGATCCCGGTCTAAAAGGAGCAGTGGCCGTCCTTGGCGACCAGGTGGACGTTATCGATATGCCTACACGAGGGAAGGATATAGATGGTTCCTCCCTTGCGGCCTACCTCTCCCGGGCGTCTCCTGGCCTGGCGATGGGTGTGAAGAGGTAGGCTGAGCCCTATTGAAATAGCGGAGGCCCGGAGTCCTGCGCACCAGGCCTCTCTATCACTTTTTGTACACGTCTCCCCTGTGGCCTATGCGGACCACCAGGATAGTGACTTTATTGTCTTCGTTCGAGCATATCAGACGGTAATCACCGACCCTGTAACGCCAAAAGGCTCCAAGAGGTCCCTTAAGAGGCTTGCCTGAGGTTCCGGGGTTGTCTTGTACGGCTATACGTTCCTCCATATAATCTACAATTCTCTTAGCTTCCTTCTTGTCGATACGCTTCAGGTCCTTTACTGCGGCAAGGTCGTACTCAATTGTCCAGGCCAAGCTCACGCCTCATTTCTTCTGAACTTAGCGGCTTAGCCCCTTTTTTCCTGCTTAGGGCCATAGCTTCGACCGCAAGGTAATAGTCCTCCATGTCGTCGAGGTTCTCCTCTATCAACTTTCGGACATAGAAGGCTTTGGTTCTCCCTGTCGCCTTGGAGAGACGGTCAAGTCTTTTCCCTGTCTCTTCATCGAGACGGATGGATAACGGTGTAGGCATGAAAGCAACCCCCTTTTCTTGTAGTCTATGTAGTTATCGTAGCACAGAGTCAAGAAAGGTCAAGAAGGCTTTTTTCGGCTTTTCGTGCCTGATAACGCTGGATAGCCAAGGCCCCGCAAGGATCGTGATTATGGAGGAGGTAAGGGCATTACTCAAGACGTCGACGTCAGCCCTGGGGCAGTGATAACGGCACTGCTTAAAGCAGGTTCTGATCCAAAAGCAAGAGACGAGTGGGGAAGTTTACCTATTGACCTTGCTAAAGAAAACGAGCACTTACGGGGCACAGACGTTGCATAGTTCACTTCTCGTGCCGTCCCGAAGGGGAAGGCACGAGAAGTAAGCCTGATATTTTAAGATTGTCCAGGAAGGCTACGAGGAGACCCTGAGCTACTTCCATTTTCCCTCGGAACATTGGAAGCGGCTCAGAACCAACAATTCGCTGGAACGACTGAACCGAGAGATCCGTCGAAGGACAAAGGTCGTAGGCAACTTCCCCGACGGGGAATCGGCCCTGATGCTGGTATCAGCCAGAGTCAGGCATGTAGCTTCCACCAAGTGGGGTAATAGAGCCTACATGAACATGGAGCATCTCAGAGAACAGATACTGGAGCAGCAAGATAACGCTGTCGTAAGCTGACACAGAAAGCCTTAAAAACCGAACATGGCCCTATATGGGTCTGCTGACTCAAATATTAATGTGCGAAACATACTGGACAGTACCGCCCATCCCCGTCTCACACATCCAGTTTCACACCGTTTTCCTTGAGCCACTGCTTGCGCGATTCATACTGAGGCATGACGGCACGGAGGAGATTCCAGAAGCGGGTAGAGTGGGGCGTTTCGAGGAGATGACACAGCTCGTGGGCCACGATATAGTCCAGGACCGGCGAAGGGGCCATGACGCTTCTCCAGTTGAACAGGAGGGTCCCGTCAGGAGTGCAGGAGCCCCAACGTTTCTTCTGGTCCCGGATGCGCACCCCTGCCGGTGTAACGTTCAACCTGGGCGAGAAGTAGCGTACCCGCGCGGTGGTCTGCGTCGCGGCCTTTTCCCGGTACCAGGCGATCAGGCAGTCACGTAGGAGGGATGGATCGGCCGAACGGCTGCGGATGCGAAAGACGCCGTGGTCCAGCTTGACGGTGGGTTTCGCGAACGTTTCGTCGATCCCGATGTCGAGGCGATAGTTCCGTCCCAGGTAGAGCAGGGATTCGCCGCTGACCAGTTCCCGAGCGACGGGCTGGAAGCGGACGGCCTTCATGTCGTAGAGCTGGCGGGTGATCCACTCCGCCTTTTTGGACACCAGGGCGATCAGTTCCCCGTCGGAGCGGCCTTCCGGTGCGGTTACGATGACCCTGCCGGGAGCTTCGACGGCGATCTCGACGGTTTTTCGACGTCCCGAATAGACGGGGTGGAACCGGATCACCGTGTCTCCATAGGGGAAGGAGAGAGTGCGGGCCACGACCGCTTCCCCTACTTCCGGAAATGCTTCCGGGCCAGGTCCAGTAGCTCGGCCGCCAGGGATTTGCGCTGTCCCAAGGGGAGAATCCGGTGGTAACGTATATTCATCAGATGAAGGAGCGCTCGCTCCACCAGTCCGACCTTGGTTGTGTTGCCCGTCCAGTCGATGACGGCATTTTTTTCGATAGTCCGCTGAGCCTCCAGCGTCATTTCACGAGCTAGACCGTCACAGTCCACCGTCTCCATGTCTTCGGCACGGGACCCCGATGGCGATGCGACGCGCTGCCCCCGGTCCTGAGCCCTGACCGCTGCCTTTTCCAGCCGATCCCGGATGGCTGCGTAGAGGGCGTATTCGCGAACGTCGAAGCCGAGCTTTTCCGCCTCGGACTGTTCTCCGGAACGGATTTCCTCGTGCAGCTTTTCGAGCTGTTCCCTTCGGCGTTCCCATTCCCCTTCGGTCTGTTTCAGGATCTCCTTCAGCTTTTCCAGCAGGTTCGTGTAGTGAGTGGGGTTTTCGTCGAACCGGGCCGTGATGGCCCTGCGCGCCGCGTGCTCCATGGCCGACGCCACGGCTTTCTTCGAACCCAGCGCGTCGAGCTTGTCCTTGAAGTCGGTGTCGAAGAGGGTCACCGGATTGATCCACTGCCGAATGCCCTCGGACTCGATGTGATCGGAGATGAGCTTCTTCACCTTCTCGCCGCAGTCCGAGATGTCCAGGCGCTTGTCCGCCTCGTAGCGGGCTTTGGCGGCGATGCGGACGTAGGCGAGCCATCGGAGGTCGTTGAGGTATTTGACGTCGATCTTCTGCGGCAGGATGCGTTCCACCGACGTGGCGAAGCGCTTGTAGGCCGTCTCGAACTCGGCGCGGCGGTTCTCCGGCTCCAGGCGCCCCACCAGGGCATCCAGATCGGTGGGATCGACTCCCTTGAAAAGGCTCATTCCGGCCCGGTGATAGGACTCCATCTGCGGGTAGAGTTCGGAGACGGAGGTCATGGGCGTGCCGATGTCGGCCGTGTCGAAGATGGCCAGCGCCTCCTGGAGACGGTCCGAGACGCCGAAGTAGTCCACGATGTAACCACACTTCTTCTTCGCGCCGCAGGTCCGGTTGACGCGGGCGATAGCCTGGAGAAGATTGTGGTCTTTCAGAGGTCGGTCTAGGTACATGACCTGCTCCACGGGGGCGTCGAAGCCGGTGAGGAGCATGTCCTTGACGATGAGGAAGCAGAGCGGGCTTTCGTCCAGAGGCTTGCGGAACCCGTCGATGAGGACGTCCTTCTCGGACTTGGTCGTGTGGTGGGCCCGCAGACGCGGCGGGTCGTTGTTCGTGCCCGAGAAGATGATCCGCGCCTCGACGTGATTCCCGATCTCGTCGCCTAGGACCTTCGTTTTCAGCCGGTCGAAGGCGTTCTTGTACTTCACGCATGCCTCGCGGGAGACGCAGACGATCTGGGCCTTGAAACCGTTGGGATAGATGGCCTCGCTGTAGTGGTGCAGGATGTCGGTCATGATGTCATCGATCCGCCCGTCAGCCTCGACGATGGAGAGCCGAGTGGCGTATCTGGCCTTGATGGCCTCTCTCTCGTCGTCGGAGCGGTCGGAAAACTCCCGGTCGAAGAGGTCCGACAGCGTGTCGTCGGTGATGTGGAGTTCGGGCTTGCGTCCCTCGTAGACGATCATGACGGTGGCGCCGTCCTCGACGGACTGCTGGATGCTGTAGCGGTCGATGTAGTCGCCGAAGGTGCGCCGCGTGCTCTTGTCCTCCCGGTCGATGGGCGTGCCCGTGAAGCCGATGAAGGCCGCGTTGGGAAGGGCGTTGCGCATGTTCATGGCCAGATCCTTGTACTGGCTCCGGTGCGCCTCGTCGGCCAGGACGATGACGTTGCTCTTCGTCGTCAGTACCGGGAACTCTTTGACGTAGCGGAGCGACGTCTCCCCGTCGCCGAAGCGGGCCGTGATGGCCGTCTCGGCCTCCTCCTCGCCAGCGAACTTGTGGATGGTGGTGAGGATGATCTGCAGCGACGCCTGGGTGAGCAGGGCCATAAGTTCCTTCACGGAACCGGCCTGGACCGGCGCGGTGATCTTCTCCAGCGTCCGGTTGAAGGTGCCCGTGATCTGCCTGTCCAGATCGACGCGGTCCGTCACGACCACGATGGTGGCGTCGGACAACTCGGGCGTGCGACGGATCTTTCGCGACAGCAACACCATGGTGAGCGACTTGCCCGAGCCCTGGGTGTGCCATATGACGCCGCCCCGTGTCTCCCTCGTCTTGCCAGTCCTGAGACGTTCCAGAGCCTTGTTGACGGCCCGGTACTGCTGGTACCGTGCGATCTTTTTGACCTTCCTGCCCGTCGCGGGATCGCCCTCGAAGAGGATGAAGTTCTCCATCAGGTCCAGCAGATTCGTCTTCGTCAGAGTGCCCAGAAGCATCAGGTTCTGGGCACAGTCGCCGTCGACGGAGTCGGCCGGGAAAGGATAAGGGTCCTTCCACTCCAGGTAGTTCTGGTAGCTGCTGCTCACCGTCCCCACGTAGGCGTGGTACTTGTTGAGGATGCCCGTGAAGAAGTTGGTGTAGAAGAGCCTCTGTGCGCCCTCGGGAGGCATGGCGCCCCGGTTGTCCATGTAGCGCTGGAGCTGCTGGAAGGCCTGCTGCTTGCCCACGTTCTCCGTGCCGGAGGTCTCCAGGAAGGGCGACTTGCACTCCAGGACGACGACGGGGATGCCGTTGATGAAGATTACGATGTCGGGAATGATCGTCTCGTTGGGCCCCTGGACCTTGAACTGGCGGGTGACGAGGAATTCGTTGTTCGCCGGGTCGTTGAAGTCGATGTAACGGACGGTGCGGAAGATCTTCCGGCCCTCGGTCGTCTCCTCCAATGAGGTGGAGAGGCTGACGATGGCATCGTAGACTGCCTCGTTGATGGAAAGCAGGTCCGTGCCGAGCAGTTCGGCCTTTTCCAGGTGGAGGGCGGCCTTGTTGACGGTCGTCTCCGACATCCAGGGGTTAAGCCGCTTCAGGCTTTCCCGAAGGCGGCGCCCCAGGATCACGGAAGAAAGGGAATCACGCTCGTCCCTCTCGGGGACCAGTTCCGATCCGTGGATATAAGAATATCCATCGGGCAGCTCCCGCAGGAATTGGACGGCAGGAATCTCCACCAGCGTCTCTTCGTTGCCAAGGGAAACGGTCATCCGGGTTACCTCACTTTCTGGAAAGATCAGACCCTCACGCGGGTCTTGCCGGTCAGAAGCTGCTGCATCAGGCCCGACTTGAGCCGCGTCAGCGCTTCGAGCTTGGCGCGATATTCCCCGATACGGTCGTCGATGGCCGTGAGGATATCGGCGATATCCCTCTGCTCGGAATAAGTTGGTAATGCCAAAAGGAATTCCTTGAGTTCAGTACTTCCAATTGCCAAAAACGTACTGCCCTGGCTCACCTTTGCAAGCCGGGATCTATGTTGCTGAAGGTAAAAGTAAATATACGATTGGGTTATGTCGCTTTCAATTTTGATCCCTGCGAGTCCTCGTCCAATGCATGAAATAGTGTCTGATATATTGATTGCCCCAACTGGTGCCCGAACCGAAATGAGGATACTGCCTTCAGGAACAATTTTTGATGGAGAAGAACACCATACTCGAGTTGTTGGATACTTCTCACCAAAATCAGCGTTTCCTTGGTAAAAAGGCAAACCTTTTTGCTTGTCGTTATACGATTCAGACGCTGGAGATTGTCCCATGATAACTGAGGCTATATTTGTGAGCGTGCAGACTTCCCACTCCGCCGGGATGCGGCCGATCTCGGTGTCCTTGAACTTGGTGTGGCCGATGCCCTGGGTCAGGAGCCGCTGCATCATGCCCTTCTTCAGCGTTTCCGTCTGCTCGATCAGGTCCTCCGTCTCGCCGATGTGCTCGTCCACCGTGGACAGGACCTCGGAGATCTTCTCCTGCTCGGGGAGGGGAGGGGCATATATCGTGACGTTCCTCACCTGCTCTAAACTCAACTGAGGATAGGCCTGTCCCGTACAGTCTTTGACCAATAGCTTCGTCTGGCCTGGTGCCAGCAAGGAGTAATAGGTAAATCGTGAATCATGCTTTGAGCTCGTCACTCTTATCCTCGCAATATGCTGATTGATGTTCGCTTCTTCAACGTATTCTGGGACAACGGCGACTTTTCCGATGTAACCGGTGATGGACATCAGGATGTCTCCGGCTTTGACGACGGAACGTTTCATGCTCCTATGGGCCTCGGCAGAAATGAACTTGCACTGCCCGTAGGAAAAGCCGCTTGGTGTAATGCAGTCACTCTTCAGGAACAGGATCCCTTCATCCTGCCAGTCAAAACCGTAGGTGGTGGGAGTAGCCCCCTTGGTTATGAAATCAGAGATGTCTTTCAATTGGCAGGCTTCCCACTCCTCGGGGATCACACCGACCTCGGTGACCTTGTAGCCCTTTTCGACGGTCATGGTCCCGGGCTCAGAGCTCATCGAAACCCAGCTCCCTCAGGTAGCGGTTCAGTTTGGCCTCGGTCACTGCCGCCTTCCCCTTGATCTCCCAGATGTCGGCGATGACGGCGGGGATGTCGATTTTCTCCTCGGGCTCGGAGGTGTCCACGTAGCGGGAGATATTGAGGTTGCAGTCGTTTTTTCGGACCGTCTCCAGGTCCACGACGGAGGCGTAGCGCTCCACGTCCTCGAAGGCATCGAAGGTCTCGACGATGCGGGCGATGTCCTCGTCGCGGAGCTTGTTCTTGTTGCCGTTTTTCACGTAGTCTTCGCTGGCGTCGATGAAGAGGATCTTGCCTTTGCGCTCGGCGGGCTTGGCCTTGTTGATGACCAGCAGGGCGGCAGGGATGGCGGCGCCGTAGAAGATATTGGAGGCCAGGCCGATGACGGCCTCGACCAGGTCGTCCCTGATGAAGCCTTCCCGGACTTTGCCCTCGGCGCCGCCCCGGAAGAGAACGCCGTGGGGGATGACCGTCACCATCCGTCCCCGGGCGTTGAGCGAGGCCACCATGTGGGAGACGAAGGCCAGGTCGCCGTAGCTCTTGGGAGGAATGCCGTAGACGAAGCGTCCGTAGGGGTCGTGGGCCGCTTCCTCCCGTCCCCAGTTCTTGAGGGAAAAGGGCGGATTGGCCAGCACCTTGTCGAAGGTCATGATCGTGCCGCCTTCGATGTGGCGTGGGTCGCGGATCGTGTCACCCTTGCGGATGTCGGCACCCAGGGCGTTGTGGAAGATCATGTTCATCTTGCAGATGGCCCAGGTGGAGAGGTTGATCTCCTGCCCGAAGAGGGAGACGTTCTTCTCGTTGCCGTGCTCTTCGCGGATGTACTCGATGCTCTGGATCAGCATACCGCCGGAGCCGCAGGTGGGGTCGTAGATGCGGTCGCCCTCCTGAGGCTTGAGGATGCGGACCATGGTCTTGACCACTTCGGTGGGGGTGTAGAACTCTCCGCCCTTGGAGCCTCCCTGGTCGGCGAACTCCTTGATCAGGTACTGGTAGGCGTCGCCGAGCATGTCCTTGCTCTCCAGGTGGGCCCGGTCCAGGCTCAGTCCGTCGAATAGGACCAGGAGCTGAGAGAGCTTTCTGTCCGAGACGCGTTCCTTGTCGTTGTAGTTGGCCGTGGTCAGCACGCCCGAAAGCTCGCTGTTCCTGGGCGTGTCCTCGATGGCGCGGAAGGCCTTGTCCAGCGCCGGGCCGATGTCCAGAGTCAGGCCCCGGAGCGATTCCCAGCGCGCCCGCCCGGGCACGAAGAAAGAGCGGTACGTGTCGGGGTCCTCCAGAAGCTCTCCTATCTCTTCCTTGGGAAGCCCCTGGTCGCGGTACTCCTGCGCGAGGGCCGCCCGCTCCACGGAGAACTCGTCGTTCATCCGCTTCAAAAAGAGCAGACCGAAGATGTAGTCCTTGTACTCGGCGGCGTTGAGTTCGCCGCGCAGTATGTCCGCCGCATCCCAGAGCTTCGATTCCAGTTCGTTCAATGTCAGTTTAGCCAAGACGCACCTCGCAGAAAGGGGACTATGCCCCGTGTGGTTTGGAATTTCAATTCTCCGTGCTCATTATACGAGGAATTCACTTTGAGGGTACCTTATGTCATGTGTCGTTTTGTAACACATCTTCAATGGGTGTATTTTAACACTAGGAGTAATTTGGGTGTGCGGTATATTGCGGCTTGACTTTTCTATCACTGAGGCAAGAAGGGGGATTTGGGATGGAGGAAGAATCCGCGGTCATGACCTTGGAAGAGAGGATCAAGGACGCCCCGAGACATCGGGCGCTGATGAACAAGTACAGGAACCACATGATCGGGAATTTCCAACAGAGCCCGCAGGGTGTCCGGTTCGATCCTGACAACCCGGCTCTGATACCTTTTCTTCGTGAGCCCCTTCAGCGGGTGGCCTCATGGGTCAATATTGAATCGGATAAGTCCTTGTGTTACCATTAGACGTCTCTCTTTGAAGAGGCATATCTCTGGATAGAAGGAAGTGTCTGTTTGTTCAATCCCTTGGGGGACCTGAGGACTGTGTCGCGGTCGCGATCGAAGCGGCCTCCGATCAGTCTGTTCTAAGTTTTTTCTGTGTAGCCGTTTCGATCGCCGGAGGCAAAGTGTTTTCTCTGGAACATCCTCTTTGTCGGGGATGAGCGATCGAAAAAGGAGTACGTCAAATTGGACCGATATTTTGTAAGAAGAGCCGATTTTAGTAAAGATATCGACGATCTTCGTGTTTTTTTCAACCGTGTTTTCGAGCCCGAAAAAGTCGGCGAGTTTGCGTCAAATCTCATGCGCCATTTTCCCGGAATGAACGGCGACCTGTGGTTCGTGGCGGAGGAACGGGATAGTGGCGATATAGCCGCGGCCTGTGCTCTGTTGCCATGGCGATGGCGTATGGGGAAGATCCGGCTCAAGGTAGCCGAGATGGGTATCGTCGGCACCGGCGAGGCGCATCGACATAGGGGATTGATGCGTCGTCTTCACTCCGAGCTGATGGATACGGTACGGAGAGAGTCCTACCATCTGGTGGTGATCCAGGGTATCCCAGGATTTTACGACCGTCTGGGGTTCCGGTTCGCCCTGCCTCTGTGTTCTCACATCGATCTGCCGTTACACGGGATTCCAGGGGAACCCCCTTTGGGAGTATCCGTGCGTTCCGCTACGGTGGACGATATTCCCTTTCTGATGGAGGAGGACGAGCTCTTCGGATCCTCTAATTTTGTATCCGCCCTCAGAGGGCCCGAGGTATGGCGGTATCTCTTGAACGAAGGGCAGTCGACCGAGTACGGTTCGGATTTTCTCGTAATAGAGGCTCCGACCGGAAGGCGATCCTATGCCAGAATCTCCAGACAGGGGTTCGGCGAGGGGCTCATCGTTAGCGAGGTGGGAGAACGTATGTCCCACCAAATGGCGGTAGGTTTTATGAACTACTGTCTTCGATTGGCCGGAAAAAGAGAAAAACCCTACGTTCGTCTGGACCTCCATCCGGAAGCTCCCATATCTAGGCTGGCGATCGCTTCCGGTGCCTCCTCGGAGGATACCTATGCCTGGCAGGTTTCCATTCCCGACGTAAAGAGGCTGTTGACCGCTATGGTGCCAATCCTTGAAGACAGGATTTCCTGCGGGGTTTTCGAGGGCTATACCGGAAGGGTCCGTCTCGATTTTTTCGATGACAGTTTGGATCTGGTCTGGATCAACGGTAAGCTGGAGGATATTCGCGCCGGAGGTGACGGAGAATGCGACGCCCATTTTTTCATCCATAAAGAGCTGTTCCCGGCCCTCTGTCTGGGGCATCGGACCTGGCGGGAGCTTCGAGCCAACAGACCCGACGTCTTTCCATCTCTGTCCAACGTCGGTCCAAGGACGGGCCGTTTAGGAGATTTTACCGGAACGTTTATAGACGAGCTTTTCCCCAGGAGGCGTTCTTGGGTATACGAGCAGTATTGACGTAAAATCAGGGCCCCGAGATCTCCTCGGGGCCCTGATTTTATGCGTCTGTGCCTTTTATCTTACTTTCCTAGAGTCTCTATCAGATGGCGTAAAAGCTTCGGGTAGGAATCCAGGTAGAAAGGCAGATGAAGCCTCTCTGTCTCCTTGTGTGCGTCCTTGCCTACCGGTCCGAAATTTAGTACCGGTATGGATAGCTTCAGCAGCTCCTCCGTGGGGAAGTCGTAAAGAGTCTTCCCTCCCGGCATATTTTCATCGAAGGCTATGGCGTCGGAACGGTCTCCTGTGAAGCCGCAGTAGCTCAGGTCCGAGACCCCCTCGAACATCGTACGGACCTCCAGTTTAACGCCCTGTCGAAGGCTTTCCAGTACCAGTTCCTTAGCCGCTTTTCTCGGAAGTTCGTCCTGTGGCAGCCTTTCCTCGTTCACCCTGTGAGGATACCAGGGAGGAAGAAATCCCACTACCGCCAGAGGGCCTCTGAGTCCCAGATCGTCCACCACTTGGGATATTACCTTCAGCCCTTTAGCTCTCTCGTCGTCTTTCTTCGGACAGCCGGCAATTATATCAGAGACTATGTCCTCTCCCGATCGTCCGGTTTCCTTTTCCGCCAAGCTCATTATCTCTCCAACCGTGTATACCCGAGCCTTCAGCCTTTCCTGAGGGGCCGCCATGCCGTTTTCTCTGCGGTACGTGGCTTTTCTCTCTTCGTGTTCCGTTATCGAGTCGTTCAGGGCCTTGAGGGCCGTGTCTTTCAGCAGCTCGATTATCTCTCCCGGCATCTTAGTGGAGGTGAGGTAGCTGAAGGCCATCGCGGATCTGGACAGAATGGTGGCGGAGTACTCGTCCCTCATGTCCTCTATCTTCAGAGCGGCGAAGGGAGGATAGACGTTGCTGCCCAATCGATCGGACAGGGCGATATTGCCGTCCAGATTCAGCCCTATTCGGGAGACGGTGGGGCCTACGCTGAAACCGTCGTAGTACTCTCCGGCATGAGCTTCCTTGCCCAGGCAGTAGATGAAGGGGTTGATCTTTCCCAGGCTTCCCAGGTATATGGTCGGTTGGGCGTCCTCTCCGGTGGCGAAGGTCGGTTCCAGGTCGACGCAGCATAGAAAACTCAGGCCCTCCTCCTGGAACTTGGCAAGCCACTTCGCCGCTCCTAACATTCCGGCCGAGTTGTTCTCTTCGTCGGGAACGAACAGCACCGCCACGTTGGATTTCAGATCCTCCGTTTTTTTCGACAGCTCCACAAGAAGCTCCGTCCCGGCGCAGACTCCCGACTTCATATCCGCTACGCCTCTTCCGAAGAGCCATTCACCGGAGCGGAGGTCTTTGGCTGCATCTTCTCCAAGATCTTTCGGGTCGAGTTTCTCCGTGTAGCTCTCGGGATCGAAGGCCAGATCTTTCAACGGACCGAAGACATCTACCGCCACGACGTCCATGTGCCCCATCATGAGTACCGTTTTATCCGTCTTTTCCGAAGCTCGGACCATGGCGAACACTATGTGTCTGTTAAGGCTGTCTCCTTCGACGGGTAGGAGCCTGAGATCCTCCGGGTGGGCTTTGAAGTACTTCTCTTGGGATATCTCGTCGTACAGTTCCTGGGCTACCCGATTTTCCTCCTCGGAGGAGGGGGACATACTAGGTATCCCAACGATTTTTATCAATCTTTTGTAGGTGCTGGAGTTATCTTTTTTCACCATGTTTTATCCTCCTAGAAGCGTCCTCCCAGTACCAGCCTGGGCAGCCAAAGCGATAGTTCGGGAATGTAGGTCACCGCCACCAGGGTTGGAAGCCATGCGAACAAGATAAATATCATCGCTGGCCGGAGCATCTGAGATACCGGGGTGTTGGCTATTCTTCCTCCGAAATAAAGGGTGGGAGCGGTGGGAGGGGTTACATTCCCGAGTCCAAGGTTGACCCCTATTATTGCGGCGAAATGGATGGGGCTTATGCCGAGTTTGGTGACCACCGGGAGCAGTATGGGGGTGCACAACAGCATGGCACTGACGTCGTCCATTATCATACCTATTATTATCATAAATAGGTTTATCATTAGCATTATAACGTATTTATTGCTCGATATTGAAGTCAGGAGGTCTATTATCATGGAAGGCAGTCTCTCCTGGACGTAGATACGGCTCAGCATCATTATGCAGAACATCATGAGCATGACGACGCCGGTGGTGGTGGCGGTCTCTATGACTACCTCCAGGAAGTTATCCTTGTTGAGCCCTTTATAGATCAGGAATCCTACAGGCACGGAGTATAGTACCGCGACCGCTGCAGCCTCTGTCGGAGTCATTATCCCTCCGTATATGCCTCCTAAAACTATCACCGGCATTATGAGGGCAGGAAGGGCCTTGCCAGAACGGTCCCACAGTATCTTTCTTTTTTCGGTTCCTGTTATGGGAGGGGAGACATGGACATTGGGGTCGTCCTTGAGTAATACCAGGTTTATGATCGATAGCAGAACCATGAGGAGAAGTCCCGGGCCGACGGTAGCTAGAAAACAGGCCAGAACCGACTGCTGTCCTACCCAGGCGTAGAGTATCATTTGAGAACTGGGTGGTATCAAAAGCCCTAGAGGGGCAGCGCACGATACCAGGGCGGCACTGTGTCCCATGGGATAGCCGTTTTCCCTCAGCCTGGGGAACATTATCGACCCTATGCAGGAGAGCGTAGCTGCACAGCTTCCGGAAATGGACCCGAACACGGCGCAGGAGACAACCGCTACCACGCCTAGTCCGCCCTTTATCCTCCCTACAAACACCTCGACCAGCTTTACCAGCGAGCTGCCTATGCCTCCCCGGTCCATAAGTCCGCCTACCATGATGAATAGAGGTATGGCGAGAAGGACTAACGAGCTCATCTGGCTGAAGCTGTAAGGCAAAAGAAAAGATGGATCGTAGCTGTGGGAAACCACCATGAACAGAGTGGATAGCATGAAGCAGAAGGGTACAGGAAGCCCCAGTAGGAGAGTCACTATTATTAAAATTAAAGCTATAGTTATCGCCATTTTATTTCCCTCCTAGGATAAAAGATATAGGGACTCATGATGTGAAGGCTCCTTTTTTATCTTCTTTTCCAAGGGACAGGAAATTTCCCAGGTCCTCGAGAAAATAGACCAGCGAGTAGAAACTCATAAGTATGTAGCCCACAAGAATCGATACCTGAGATATGAATATCGGTATCCTGAGTCCGGTGGTCCTTGGCATCCATTCGATGCTGTAGAGCACCATGTCCACCGCCCACCAGCTGAATACTACGCACAACACCGTCATGGTGAGCCTGACCAGGACGGATAGAAAAGCCTGTGCCTTTAGGGGCAGAAGCTGAGGTATTATGTCCGCCTTGACGTGGCTTTTGTCGTAGACTCCATAGGAACTTCCTATGAGGTATAGCCAGAACGCCGCTATGACCACTATTTCCTCTATGCCGAACAGGTCGGACTTGAAGACGTACCGTAACAGCACCTCGAAGCACATTATCAGAACCACGAAGACACTGGTGAGTACCATTAGGACCTGTTGGAACCGTATTAGGCCCCTCCATAGAGGGGAGTTTTTTATCTTTTCTACCAGTGCAAGCATATATTTATCCCCCTCGATAATAGGAGGCCGACGAGATAGCCTCGCCGGCCTCCGATAACTCACGACCTAGAGGTCTTTCTTTATTTTCTCCAGTGTTTCTTCTCCGTAGGTCTTTGCCAGTTTGGGCCAGGTGGTCGCTCTGATATGTTCCGCTAGAGCGGCTCTCTCTTCGTCGGAGACCTCTATGATCTCCACTCCGGCTTCTTCGAGTTTCTTCTGGAACTCCAGATCCTCAATGGTGCTGTCGGCGAAACTCTTGTCCGCCTCGACGTTAACCGCGTCCAGAAGAGCTTTTTGCTCCTCCGGCTTCATCGACTCCCACAGTTTCTTGTTGATTATGTAGGCTGTCTGATCGAAGAGGCAGTTATAGGGTATGTAGTAGTCTATGACGTCTCTGAAGCTGAGATAGTTTATCTGGGACGACCCCCCGATCCATCCGTCGCAGACTCCGGTCTGAATGGCGCTGTAGGTGTCGGCGTAAGGGATGTTGGTCGTCCGGAAACCCATGTCCTCGGCGGTTTCCTTGTAGACCGCTACAGGGGCGACCCTTATCAGGGCATCTTTATCGGCAGATGGATCTGTGGGGTTCGAGGGCTTTTTGGCTATCCCGACTCCGATAAATCCGTCTCCGTAGAGCCTTAGAAGCTTGACTCCCAATTTATCCAGCGACTTGTCTATGATGTCGTAGACAACCGATCCCGGCGAGAGCTGCTTTTTCATTTCTTCTCCCGTAGAGGCAAGGAAGGGAAGGGAGCCTACCTCCAGCATCACGTCGAACTGACTGGGAAGAAAGATAAGCCCCATCTCGATAGATCCTCGACGGATTTCCTCGAATACCTGGGTGTAGTCTCCAAGCTGGTTGGCGGGGAATACATCAAGTTCTATTTTCCCATCCGTGGCTGCCTCGAACTTGTCCTTGATGGCGTAAAGAGACTTCGTCCCTCTGTACTCCGGTGCGGATATACCGGCTACCTTGAATTTATCCCCCTTGGCCTCGGCCATTCCGGGGATAGCCGTGGTGCAGAAAACCGTCGCCATGATTCCCAGTAATGCTGCTGCTAAAAAACCTTTTCTCATGTTTTCGCTCCTCCCTGTTCTTTCTTCATTTGAAACCTGAACCTCTTTCCCCTTTTGTGGATCCCTCTACCTTACCGTCTTAGCTGCATCTGCATGCCTATCTCGTCCGCTCCGTCCTTTAGTCTTTGGAGCCATACTGGTATGAGGTCTTCCGAGACCGCTTCCCTCGGAGCTCCCACAGAGAGGGCACAATGGACCTCTCCGTTTTTGTCGAAGATAGGCACCGATAGGCACCATTCCCCCAGGCTAAAACCCTGATCTTCCACCGCATACCCCTGCGATCGAATGACCTCGTATTCCTCCATGATTTCCGAGATCGACGTCATTGTGTAGGGTGTCACCGGTTTTAGATCTGATTCGTCGAGCAGCTTTTTAATTCTGTCTCTGTCCTGATATGCCGCCAGCAATTTCGCCGAAGCTCCTGCGTTTATGGGGACGCTTTTCCCGATGAAGTCGTTAGCGTCGTAGATTCCGCCGGGACGACACTTTTTGCAGGCCGGATATGCTCTATCCCCTTCCCATATGCTTATGTAAACGGTCTCTCCGAGAACTTGGCATAGATGGGACAGCACCGGTTCCGCTAGATCCTCGATCCCTATCAGTCGGGAATAGACGTTTCCCATCCTCAACACGATAGGTCCCAAATGGTATTTTTTGGAGGAAATCTCCTGAACCACGAAATTCTTGTCCCTGAGGGACGATAGGATCTTGTACAGACCGCTTTTACCCATTCCTGTGGCTAAAGCCATCTCCGACAGCGTGTAGCTGAACGGTGGATCCGCCAGAAGCCTCAGGATATCGAGTCCTTTTTGCAAGCTGCTCAACGAGACACCCCCAAATCGGCTATCCAAATAAGAAAATATATTTCCTTTATGGAAACCACCCTAATTACAGTAGCAGAGGTTTTTGAATTTGTCAAATAGTTCAGAAATGATATCTAAAGACGTGCCCTCCAAGGTGGTTTGTACAAGACAGGCAGGGATTTATCTCGAGTAATTTCCCTTGCCAGACCGAGGATATTCGTGCATTATCTGAAACCTAAGGGAGCGTAGGAAATAGGTCTGACGATCTGTTCCGTGTAGCCTAACGAGCTGTTTTTGTAGTATGAAAGGAGACTGTGCCTTTGAACGGGAACGACTGGGGATATTACGATAGAAAGGCTTCGGATATCGCTCAAGTTTATGACGAGGCGACGGAAGGGATATCCTCTTGGTTTTTCAGGGCCTTCCCCGAGGGGGGGAGGATCCTGGATGTGGGGTGCGGGTCTGGAAGGGATTTAGATCGCCTCCTAGCCGGGGGATGGGACGGTTTCGGGGTGGATCTTTCCGAGAGGTTCCTCCAGGAGGCTTTGAAGCTATACCCCTCTCTGGAAGGGCGGGTCGTCGTGGATGGATTACCCGATCTGGCCTCTCAGAATGATCGTTCCTTCGATGGCTTGCTCTGTTCCGCAGTGTTGATGCACATGGCCGAGGACTCCCTTGAGAGGTCTCTGATCTCTCTGGCCAGGGTGCTTCGTACCGGTGGAACCCTTCTGGTCTCTTTGCCGATGGATGCAGCTGGAGAACCGATAAGGGGATTGGACGGAGATGGTCGATTTTTTAACGGTCTTTCTTCCCGTCGGCTGAGTTTGATGCTTGCCGTTATCGGATTCGATCTTTTGGAGGAGGATCTAAACGAGGACTCTCTGGGACGCCGTGACAGAAAGTGGTTTACCGGTCTTTATCGTCTGAAGAGGCGACGGGATCGAGCATGCGTAAGACAGACCGTTGTGTTATAGTTTTTAGGAAGTCGCTTTATCGCGTAGAAGAACTGGGGGACTGAATTTGTCTGGAAATATAAGAAGCGATATAAAGCCTGGAATGAGGGTCAAGGTCGTACAGAAGCAGGACCAGAGAACCGGAAAGCTTACCGAGGGGGTTGTTCAGGACCTTCTGACGAAAAGCCCCAGCCATCCCCACGGAATTAAGGTTCGACTGGAAGGCGGAGTGGTCGGAAGGGTAAAGGAAATAGTGAAGGACTGAACGGCGGCATCTCTCTTTTTAGGGAGTGCCGTCTTTTTTTGTTGCGTTATAATGGTGGAGTAAAAGACTTTAACCCGGAGGGTCTATTCATGGGCAATAAAGATGTTGTGATGAGGATAACAGGCCGTGACCTGGACGAAGCCGTATCTCAAGGGCTCCTCTCGACGGAAAACAGAGAGGAGCTCGAGGCTTTTTTGGTCGAACGTTCTATCGATAGGGGAGAGGGCCTGAGGTTCGTTAGCTTGGCTTACTACCTTGGAGCTATGGTAGTCATATCCGCTTTGACCTGGTTTGTGGCCGATTCCTGGGATCGTGTAGGAGGGTGGGGTCTTAGCGCCATCGCCTTCGCGTATGGTTGTGGCTTCGCTGCGGCGGGATTTCGCTTTTACGGCCGTAGCGACACGAAGACTCTGGGGGGGCTTTTGATAACCATGTCGGTCTGTCTGACCCCCCTTTTCACCTACGGACTACAGAAGGCCACCGGACTCTGGACAGGTTCTGCTCCAGGAGAGTATGTCGATTTTTTCAACTGGGTGCGGTCCGGTTGGTGCGTGATGGAGATATCTACCGTCCTGGTCGGATTGATAGCCATGAAATACGTGAGCTTCCCCTTCCTGGTAGCTCCGGTCTCCTTCTCTCTGTGGTTTCTCTCTATGGATATAACCCCTCTTTTAGGTGTCGACCATAGGGTGGTCTCTTTGGTGTTCGGGATTTTTATGATCGGCTTTGCTCTTTGGTGGGATCTGAGAGAGGACGTGGAGGGACGGGAATACGGTTTTTGGCTCCATCTCTTCGGTGCTGTAGCGTTCTGGGGCGGACTCTCCACCATGGACGGAAGGACCGAGCTGAGAAGGGCTCTATATTGTCTGATAAACCTCGGGTTCGTCCTGTTCTCACTTTTGGTGGATCGGTCGATATACCTGGTACTGGGAGCGTTGGGTTTTTTCGGTTATCTAGGTCATCTCGCCTGGGTGGTCTTCAAAGACACCCTTTATTTTCCTTTCCTGTTGGTCCTCTTTGGTTTATCCGTTATGTGGCTCGGGCTGTGGTATCACAAAAACAGGAACTCTTTGACTCTGTGGATGGAATCCAGAATGCCCCGGTGGTTTTTGAGGATTCGAGAGATCCGCGGCGATTCGTCTTTGAGGTGATCCAATGAAGTTGCTGCATACGTCCGATTGGCATCTGGGAAAGCCCCTTTGCGGTAGGAGGAGAACGGAGGAACAGGCAGAGTTCCTGGATTGGCTTGCCGGCCTCATACTTAGAGAGTCGGTGGATTTGCTGCTGGTAGCGGGAGATGTCTTCGATACCGGTACTCCCGGAAGCGGTGTACAACGACTTTATTACCGTTTTCTGTGTTCGGTTGCCGAAAGTGGCTGTAGCGTCGTCGTGGTGGCCGGTAACCACGATTCTCCGTCGTTGTTGGATGCCCCTTCCGATATATTGGGATACATGAATGTCTTCGTTCTTGGCGTCGCAGATCCGGAGAGAGAGGTCGTTCCCATAGTCGACGGAGACGACGAGGTCATCGCTCTGGTCGGTGCTGTCCCCTATCTCAGGGAGAGGGACATTCGGCGTTCCTCTTGGTCCGACGATCCCATGGACCGCGATAGGGCTTTGGCGTTGGGCATAGAGGAGCATTACTCGAGGATTTTCGAGGCTATGGAGAAAAAAAGCGAGTCCACGCCCGGTGTACCAAGGATAGCTATGGGGCATTTGTTCGCCGCCGGAGGCAAGGTTAAGGAAGACGACGGAAGTCGAGATCTCTACGTGGGAGGGTTGGGCCGAGTGGGAGTGGATCTCTTTCCCGATTGGTTGGACTACGTCGCCTTGGGACATCTTCACGGAGCCCAGATCGTCGGAGGGCGAGAGAGATGTCGCTATAGCGGGTCTCCTATGACCCTCGGTTTCGGGGAGTCCGGTTTGGAGAAGTCGGTGTATTTGGTGGATTTGGACGGACCGGATTTTTCCTGTAGAGCCGTCCATGTTCCGTCCAGGACGGAGGTCGTCTCGCTGGGGGGAAACAGACATGCCCTTTCCGGGGCCCTTTCGGAACTGGTTCTTGCCGGACGCCCCTGTCTGGTAGAGGCCGTCCTTTGTGAGGATGTGCCCTTCTCCAGCCTGAGGGAGGATCTAGAATCGATAGTCGAAGGTTCGTCGGTAGAGTTGCTTCGGGTGAAGGACGGTACCGGTATAAACGGAAACTGGAGTTTTGATGTCTCCGGCGGATTGGAGAGCATGACGGAGGAAGATGTCTTTTTGAGGAGGTTGGAGGGAGTTCCTCTGGAACAGAACGTCAGGGATAGTTACGTCGCCATGTTCCGTGAAGTTCTTCAGGACATTCTGGACCAGGATGGAGATGAAACAACGTCATGAGACTCCTTAGACTTCGATTCGGGAACCTCAATTCACTGGAGGGACGATGGTCCATAGACTTCAGGGATCAGAGATATCTTGACGATTGCCTCTTTGCCATAGTGGGTCCCACCGGTTCTGGCAAGTCCACCGTTCTCGACGCCCTTTGTCTGGCCCTCTACGGCAGGACTCCCAGGTTGAGCAGGGTAACCGGTTCGGAGAACGAGATAATGAGCAAAAAGACCGGGGAATGTTTTGCTCAGGTCGAGTTCGAGGCAGGGGGAGAGTCTTTTTGCTGTATATGGAGCCAACACCGTTCCAGGAAATCTCCTTCCGGAAAGCTGCAACAGCCGACTCACCTACTGTCCCGTTCGGATGGGGAGGTTCTGGAGTCCGCCTTGAGCAAAACTTCCTCTGCTGTCTCCGATCTGACCGGCCTGGATTTCGATCGCTTTACCAGATCGGTTCTGCTTGCCCAGGGCGGTTTTGCCGCTTTTCTGGACGCCTCTCCCGGAGACAGGGCTCCTCTCCTTGAGAGGATCACCGGGACGGAGATATTCAGTCGAATATCCGTTGCCGTTCATGATAGAAAAAGAAAAGAGGAGGAGCTCCTTAAGGATCTGGAGAGCCGTCTTTCCTCCGAGGTGGAAGACGGTCCTTCCGGCGAAGAGGTGGAGAGAGATCTCGACGGTTTGGAGATCGATATAAAGAGGATCTCCTCGGATCTGAAGGAGATGGAATCTCGGATTGGCTCTCTTCGGGAAAGGGAGAGACTTGAGTCGGAGATAAGAAATATCGAGCTTTCAATCGCTGACCTGGAGGAAGAGAGACTCTCCAGAAAGATCGACCTGGGCCGTCTGGAGAGATATAGGAGCGCTCAAACCCTAGCCGCTCCCTACGAAAGGCTTTCCTCCATCAGAGAACGTTTTGCCGAGCTGGATTCCTCTCTTCTGGAAATAGACAGGTCCATAGAATCCACTTTCTTCGAGGTAAAGGCCCGGAAGGAAGAAAGCGAACGTCTGTCGTCCGACATCAGAGAGATGGAGATAGAGAGAGAGCGATCGATCCCTATATGGCGGAAGGCCAGGGGCATGGACATCGATATCGGATCTCTCCGTTCCTCCCTGTCCGAGAGGGAAAGGGCAAGAGACGAGGAGAGGAAAGGTCTGTCTAAGATCGAGGAACGGGTCCTTGACGTGGAAAGACAACTCGAGGTTTTGGAGGAGAGAAAAAAACTCTGGAGTCTCAGGATGGAGCGGATGCAGGGCTGGGATTCCATGATCCCCCGGCTTTCGGATATAGAGGAACGGTTGAGGAGATTTAGGGCTCTGTTCTCCGAGCTGAAATCCCTGGAGGGACGCCTCCCCGGATTATCTAAGGAGGTCGTCGAAAGGTCCTCCGAACTCGATCGGTCCAGGTCGGAACTGGAAGGTCTGACCGACGAAGTCGACTCGCTGGAGAAATCCAAAGTTCGGCAGGATTCCCGTCTGAAACGTCTTCTATCGGGACGTCCAATTGCGGAATGGAGGGCCATGGAAGCCTTTTTTCGTCGCTCAATCTCGCTTTTTGAAGGAGAGTCCAGGTCTGTCGAACTGGAAAAGCAGATAGTTACGTTGAGGACCGATCTCAGGAAAAAAGAGGCGGATCTAACGGTTTTAGCGGAGAAAGGGGATCTTCTCGAGTCCTTGGTCGACTCTCTGGAGAAGAGAAGGGATGATAGGGCGAGAACCATTGCGATGGAGGAACAGAGGGGGGCTCTGGTCGAAGGACGTCCCTGTCCTCTCTGCGGGGCGCTCCATCACCCCTATTCGTTGGAGGCACCCGATTTCGACGATGGATTGGACGAAGATTGGCGTTCCAGAAAAGCCGAACTATCCCGGCTGAGAGACGAGAAAATCAGGCTCGAGACCACGGTCGAGGCTTCGTCTGACCAGATGAAAAGGCTGGAGTCGGAGAGAGCCGAGCTTTTGAGGTCTATCGAAAAGGAGAAATCTGCCCTGATGTCCTCGGCGGAATCTTTGTCAGTATCGATCCCTTCCGACGAAGGCAAATCCCTTCTTGAAAAAAGACGTCTGGAGAAAAGACTCGAGCTTTTGGATAGGATATCGGAGATCAGGGATGAAAAAAGAGGGCTGTTGGAGAAGCTCAGATCCTCTATCGGAGAAAAGGAAAGGATGGTTCATCGTATCGAGCTATCCCTGTCCGAGTTGGAGAATAGTCTTCGCGTCGCCAGAGAGAAAAAAAGTCGACTTGTCGGAGATCTCTCCTCGATAAAAATCTCCCTTGAGGCGGACCTGTCTCCTGTCGGTCTGGACATAGGGGACGATCTGGAGACAGAGATCTCCGAAGGAGCTTTAGAGTTCGAAAAAGTGAGCAGATCTCTTGATTCCTTGCTGGATAGTCAGACCGAGCTTCTTGCCGATAAGAGGGAACTGGAGGCGGAGCGTTCCTCCCTCTCCAGTCGATTGAAGGTTATCTCTGAGGGGATAAAGAATAGAGAGGAAGAGATCGCCAAGCGGCTTGTCGAGAGGGAGGCGTTGTTTTCGGGGAACCCCGATGTTGCCGAGGAGGATTTCGACGCAAGGCTGAAGGAGCTTTCCTCGGAATCGGAGAGAGTTAGCCGTTTTTTGGCGGTTTCGGAAAGACAGCTTGACTCTTTTAAAGAGTCAAGGGGTAAGAGATCGGATGAAGCGGCGTCGATGAAGTCGGAGCTTGCCTCGGCCGAGGTCGCCTTTGGAGAGCTCTGTAGTGAGGCAGGCCTTTCCGGTGAGCCCGATTTCGTCGCTTCCTTTTGCGATCAGGACGACATGGAAGGGCTTTCTCTTTGGATGGAAGATTGGAGAAACAGAAAGAATACCGCCGAGGCCAATCTAGACGATCGTAAAAGCAGAAAGGGCTCCATAGGAGAATTCGACGGAGAAGATCTCCGATCCGTCGAGGCGAAGGCGGAGGCTCTGAGGTCCGAAAGGGACCTTAAACTGGCAGAAAAAGGTCGGCTGAATGCCGAATTGGACAGGATAAAAGAGATGGAAAAAAGCAGATCGGAGCTGAAGTCCAGGCTTAAGGAACAAGTTTCGAACGTCGAGCTTTGGCGAGGGCTTCACGGTCTGATAGGGTCTGCCGACGGGAAGAGATTTCGGTCTTTCGCCCAAGGGATAGCCTTCAAGACCCTGATCTCCCTCGCCAACGGCGAGCTTCGAAGGATGACGGATCGGTATGTCTTGCTTCCCAAAGAGGACGAGCCTATGGAGCTCCTCGTCAAGGACTTCTATCAGGCTGGGGAAATACGGTCTACCAGGAACCTGTCCGGAGGAGAGCGCTTTCTTGTCAGTCTATCCCTAGCCCTGGGGCTCTCCGATATGTCCAGTCGTAAGGTTAGGGTGGATTCGTTGTTTCTGGACGAGGGGTTCGGCACATTGGACGAAGCCGCTTTGGACCAGGCTCTAGAGGCCTTGTCGGAGCTTCGGCGGGGCGGTAAGCTCATAGGCGTGATATCCCACGTCTCTGCGATAAGAGAGAGGATAGGGGCCCGGATAAGGGTGGAACCTTCGGGAGGAGGCAGAAGCCGTCTGAGTGGTCCCGGAGTTTTACGAGAAAAATAGATAGAAGGAGGAAGGTCATGGCTGGAGAATCGTTGCGATCGTCGGTTTCGTTGCCCACGGATTTGACGTATCTGGAACCCCTTGAGGGATTCGTCAGGGGACTGTGCAGGGTCGCGGGGTGCGATCAAAGGGACACGTCCATGGTGGCGTTGGCGATCGAGGAGGCGGTCAGCAACGTTATCCAGCATGGATATGACCAGGGCGAGACGGATGTCTTCGACGTCTCCTTCGATGTGGGCGCCGCCGGCATAGTTGTCGAGGTCCACGATAAAGGACTTCCCTTCGATCCCGAGTCGTTTTTTCCCAAAGAGCCTCCCTCGGAGGGAGCTGCCCCGGAGAGAGGAATAGGCATAAAGTTGATGAAGGGCGCCATGGACAGGGTGGAGTTCCTCAATCTAGGCAAGGGTGGAAAATTGGTCAGGATGACCAAGTACTTTCGTCACAGGAGAATAGACAGCTACTTTTCCGATGGGGACTTGGTCGAATCGCCCAGAGAGGAGTCTTTTTTCGGTCCATTCGAGGTCCGAGCCATGAAGCCGGAGGAGGCTTTGGAGATATCTCGCTGTGCCTATCGAGCCTATGGTTACAGCTACAGAGAGTTCGTATACTACCCGGAGAGAATAAGAGAGCTCAACGAAAGCGGAATGATGAAGTCCTTCGTCGCAATCGATTCCAGGAGTTCCCTCGTGGGACATCTGGCCCTTTCGTTTTCCGACCCCGATTCCGTCATAGCCGAGATGGCGGCGGCTTTCGTAAATCCCTCCTGTAGAGGACAGGGGATTCTCGGGATGATGAATGAGATGGTCATGGCGGAGGCGGAGAGGTCGGGCCTTCAGGGATTGTTCGTCCATGCCGTGACCAGTCACGTAGCTTCACAGAGGGGAGCAGTCAAGTCCGGTTTCATGTCTACCGGGATCCTTTTGGGAGCATTGTTCTCTGACTTGAACTTCAAGGCTCTGGCCGGAGAGGTGCGGCAGAGGGAGAGCGCGGCGGTTATGTACCGTCCCCTGTGCCATCGTGTAGATTACGATATCTGGGTTCCCGATAGATACGTGTCCATCGTGTCCGCCATAGTCGCTTCCTGTGGGGTGAATGGAAAGGTCCGATCGTCGCCAGTCTCACTTCCGGAGAGATCCTCCAGAATAGGAGAGGGGAACAGATCCTATAAGGTAGGGGAGTTCAACTTCGGGGAGATCAGAATAGTGGATTTCGGCGAGGATTCTTTGGCGGAGCTGCAACATCGGCTGAGGGAGTTTCGTAGAGATCGGCTGGACGTCGTGTACCTTTATCTGGACGCAGAGATCCCCGAGGCCGTGCCTTTCGCAGAGGAATGTCACCGAATGGGATTCGTGTTTTCCGGATATCTTCCGGGGGAGTTGAGAGGACACGATGCTTTGATACTTCAGTATCTAGAGGACACTCCTCTGGACCTGTCTCGGATAAATCTAGCCGATAAGATGGGGCAGGAAATACTGGAGTATATAGTCGCCGAGATGGATGAAAGGGAGGAGTCTCTATGAGAGAGTTCCCAGCGGTAGATACTTACAGTTGTATCGATAAAGCCTTTGGCCGTACCGAGGAGTCGGACACGCTTTTTCTCGAGGCAGTCAGGGAGAACTATCTGTTTCAGCTCAGTTGCCAGTCTTATGTGAGAGCCCTTATGGAGAGATACGATTTTTCTCCGGAGGATCTGAAGGGGCCGGAGGATGTCTTGAAACTCCCCCCTCTTTTCGTGGATACTATGAAATACCATCGTTTTATCTCGGTTCCGGAAAAGGACGTTATCATGACTCTCACCAGTTCTGGGACGAGTGGGCAGGTCACCCAGGCGTTGTTCGACAGGCCCGGTGTAGAGAGGATACAACGTATATCCAGTAAGGTCTTTAACGATATAGGTTTCTGTTCGTCCAGGCCTGCGGGGTATCTCATGTTCAGCTATGCCAGAGAGGACGCCCAGTCCGTCGGCACCAGTTGGAGCGATGAGCAAGAGATGAAGTGCGCTCCCGTGTCGGAGGAAAAATGGCTGCTTCGCAAGGACGATGAGGGAGGATTCGGCTTCGATCCAGAGGAGGCTGTTGATGCCCTTGCGGATATGGCTGAGAGGGGGCCCGTGCGTCTTCTTGGTTTTCCCTCTTTTATCTTTCAGACTCTGGAAGAGTTGGATAGACAGGGAAGGTCGATTCAGGTAGATAGAGACAGTTTCGTCATAGCTGGAGGAGGCTGGAAAAACCATGCAGGGGTGCCTATGACGCAGTCCGAGTTTGCCTCTGAACTGGAGAGGAGGATAGGACTTCCCAAGGAGAACGTCAGGGACCTCTACGGAATGGTCGAGCATGGCATACCCTATTGTTCCTGTCCAATGGGTCATCACCACGTTCCCGTGTTTTCCAGGGTGGCGGTCCGTCATCCTGTGACCATGGAATTTCTGCCTCACGGGGAGGAAGGTTTGCTTCAGCTGATATCTCCTTGGAATATCGCCCAGCCGAACTGCTCCATACTGTCTTCCGATTTAGTTCGGGTGGAGGAAAACTGTCCTTGCGGTATCCCTGGCGAATATATCGCTTCGATAAGAAGAGGCGGCAAAAAAAAGCATAAGGGCTGTGCCATTGCGGCCCAGGAAATATTGGATAAAGTACGTGCCGATAGGGAGGGACGATAAACGTGGATAGCATGAGACATTTTCTTTTCGGAGAGTGGAAGGAGCTCCCCCCCGATCTGCCTCTCGACGAGGCCCGCAGCGTTTTTGAAAGTCGTGCTATGGCAGAGCGGTTGAAAAAATTTTCCTCCATATCGGTGGATGATGTTATATCCCTTCTGGATAGAGTGGGGACCAGGCTTACATCTCCTGGACCTTACAGGGATAGGATTATGGATACTATGCCGGACGTTACGGGGTTTTCTCCTTCCATGATCGAGATAGGGATAGATGTCCTGAAAGGGCTGCTTTCCCGGGGTTCATTGGAGGAGCGCCTGTCCTGCCTAGGGGATCGCAGGGTTCTGGATTGTTGGACCGAGAGCGGAGGCAGTCCCATAAGGGCTGTCCCTCTCGGGTGCATATGCCATATAGCGGCGGGCAACATCTTCCTTGGATCGATCGATTCTCTCGTGATGGGTATGATAACCAAGAATTTGAACGTCCTCAAGATCTCCAGACAGGATCCGATATTCCCTTTTATATTCCTCGAAGCCTTGCTTGAGGAGGACCGTGGGGGAAAAATTTCATCTTCTATAGCCATTACCTCTTGGAGTCATTCCAACGAGGGAATAATGGACCTCGTAGGTAGGAGGTTCGACGGGATACTGCTCTTTGGGGGAGAGGAGGCCGTCCGTTCCTACCGAGCCGTGGCGTCTCCGGGAACTGAGGTGCTGGCGTTCGGGCCCAAGATCAGCTGGGGACTGATACGGGAGGGACTTTCCGAAGAGGAGCTGGACGAGGCGATCAAAGGATTCGCCATGGATGTCTCTCTATGGGAGCAGAGGGCCTGCACCAGCTGCCAGAATCTCTTCGTAGAGGGGCGCGACCTGGTCGACAGAGTTGCAGAAAAACTTCACGAGGAGCTGTCCTCTCTGGAGGAGTCGATCCCGCAGGATAGGCTTTCTATAGACGATGCCGTGGATATACTCAGGGAAAGAGAACAGGCTTTTTGGGATCAGGTTCACGGTAACAAGAAGCTCTTTCAGGGATTGGGACATACCGTTGTGTTAGGTCAGGGCGCTAGGCTTTTGCCGTCTCCTTTAAATCGGACCGTTTTCGTCTCTGCTATAAGGGACATCGGTGAGTTGGCGAAGGGAGATATCCCCGATATGGGGTATTACATGTCGACCGTCGGCCTGGCCGTTCCCGACGTCCTCTTGGACGAGACCATAGAGGTACTTCAAAAGCTTGGAGTTCGGCGTTTTTGTCTTCCTGGGACGATGGGATTGGGTGCCGACGGAAAGGCGTCTCATGACGGCGTTCATCTTGCGCTCAGTTTGGTGCGGCTTATAAACAGGGAGGATATCTCGAGAGATGGATTGGGGCTCAACTGGGTTTCTAAAGACAGACGAACAGAGTTGCTCCTGGGAAGACTCAATCGGGTTCTCTCTGAGGCCATGAAGGCACCTTTCTACAGGGAAAAATACAGGGATCTGTCCCTTCCTCTGAAAAACCTTTCAGCCTTTGCCGAGCTCCCCTGTGTGGAGAAGAGCGACCTGGAGAAAAATTGTTACCCCTCCAAAAATATGTTGACCGATCCAGATTTGGGAGGATACGTTTTCTCCTCCGGTGGAACCTCCGGTCGTCCCAGACTGCTTCGTTGGACTTCGTCGGAGTTCCGAAAATCAGCGGAGGCTCTTGGAAGGGGGTTTAGGGTTCTCGGAATAGGCAGGGACGATGTGGTGGCGAACCTTATGGTGGCCGGTTCCCTCTATACAGGATTTTTAGCGGTCAACGGAGGATTGGAGGAAACGGGATGTACCGTGTTGTCTATGACGGCCAACCAATCTCCGAAGGATACAGTCGATCTTTTGCTCGAACTGTCTCCTACCGTCGTTATGGCCATGACGAGCACCCTGGTGGAGCTTGCCGAGGAGGCTTTGAAAAGGGGAGGGCTCCATCTGGATCGAATCTTCTACACGGGAGAGACCATGGGGAAGTCGTCCATTGCCTTGCTGGAAAAGGCCTTTTCTCCCAGTCGTGTAGGTTCTCTGTCCTACGGGGCGGTGGAGATAGGTCCCTTGGCGTTTCAATGTCCTCATTGTAGACACGATGAATTCCACGTGGACGAGTCGTGGGTTTACGTCGAGATAGACGACGATGGCGAGCTCTACGCGACCACTCTAGAGAGGACCCTTCAGCCGATAGTAAGATATCGGTTGGGCGACAGAGCGGAGTGGATAGGAGAGCCCTGCGATTGCGGCAGAAAGGCCCCCCGTTTCAGGCTTATGGGCAGATCTGACGACTCGGTCCGTCTGCTCTACAACGATCTTTACCTTAAGGATCTGGACGACACTGTATCGCTTTTCTCCGGGCTTTCTCCGATCTATCAGGTCGTGGTGGAGGATGGTTCGAAGGGACCGGATGTTGCTATAGCGGTAGAAGGAGACGACTGTTCGATCGAAGAGGAGTTTCTCCAGATTCTTAAGGAAAAATCGTCTCAGTTCGACCATCTCTCCGACTTCGGATGTCCGGTCAAGCTGTCGGTGGTACCCAGAGGTACGATAGAGAGGCTTGGAAGGACGGGTAAGGTTCGCCGCATAGTGGATCGGAGGAGCCGTTGAGGTGAAATTTAAGGCATTGACAGGGCACCCTCTGGTCAGATTCGGGGATTTTAGGCGGTTCTTCCTGGCTCGCTTCGTGTCCTCCATAGGGGATAAATTTTTCACCATAGCCCTGTCTTGGTGGGCCGTCAACGATGCGGGTCCTACCGGGCCGATGCACCTCGGGTTTCTCATGGGCATAACCTTACTGCCTGCGGTGGTGTTAGGTCCGATATCCGGAACCTTAGCGGACCGATACAGCCGCAAGACCTGTATGATCGTGGCTGATTGCGCTAGGTTGGCTGTTATGTCGATTATGACGGGGCTGTTGGTAACCGGGGAGATGTCTTTGCCCTTGATGTACCTCTTGGTTTTGGCTCTTTCCTCCTTTATGCCTCTCTTCGAGGCCTCAGCCAACGGATGTCTCGAAGCCTTGACCGACGAAGAGAGCCTGTCTGCTGCCGCGGCGGTGAACTCCTCCGTTGTCGAGCTGTCGAACGTTCTAGGTGCGGCCTTAGGCGGAGTGGCTCTGGCTACTTTGGGCACCGCCGGAGCGTTCGGCGTGGATGGGGGGACGTTTCTTCTCTCCCTGTTATTAATCGTGATGATAGGTAACCCTCTCCGTCCCGAAAGGTCGCCGGTTTCCTCGACGGAGGGCGGTATGAAAGAACTTTTGCTATGGCTACGACGTAATCGCGACGTTTTAGGGTACCTCTGCCTTTTCGGAGGGCTCAACTTTTTTGCCGCTCCGTTGATGGTGTCGGTTCCCATGATGGTCAAATATGGCTTCGATGGTCCTGTCTCCTGGGTTGCCTTTCTCGAGGGGAGCCTCGCCCTCGGGGCTGTGGTGGTGGCTATGTCCGTGAGCTTCCTTCCTCCCGGTTCGGTATCTAGAAGGGTTTTTTGGGGTATCCTTACGACCGGTCTGGCGATGGCCGCTTTCGCCTCGTCTTCCGGTCTTGCCGGAGGAATGCAATCGGTGTTCGTCGCCGGGGGAGGTCTGGCTTTGGTAAACGCCGCTGCTATGGGATATTTTCAGAGAAGGGTTCCCGACTCTATGAGGGGGCGTTTTTTTGCCGTTCTCACAGCCGTCGCCTATTCGGTTATGCCCGCCGCCCTTGTGGTGAACGGCGTGGTATGTCAGATATGGCCAGTGAGGGCGGTTCTCGCGGTAGATGGAGCGGTAGTTGCCTTGATGGGAGCTTTGGTGTGGAGGATTCCGGGGACGATATCCGGTAGGAGCTGATCGGGTTTTTCCCGCTGTGATAGTATAGAGAAAGTATCGGAGGGAGATGATCCTATGACTTTACTGCGGGTAGACAAACTCAAGGAAGGTATGGTCGTAAAGGGAGATGTCATGGCTCCCTCCGGAAGGTTGGTGCTGCCGGTCGGCACGAAGCTGGAGGATAAACACGTCCGGCTGCTTAAAAGCTGGGGAGTAGTGGAGGTCGAGATAGAAGGTGGCCCCCATCCGGAGAGCTTGCCCAAATTGCCTCCTATGACCAGAGAGGCCATGACCAAAGGTGCGGGCTATCTGGATCATCTGTATTCTCTCTGTGGCAGAGGGTCTCCGGTTCTCAGGGAGATGTTCCGTATTTCCACTGTGAGGACAATGGCTCTAATTGCCGAAAAAGGCATCTTGGCTGTTCCCGATATACCCCATATTAACGACCTAGATGATGTCTCCTGTTCCGAGTCGCTCGATTTGTCTATCTCTCAATTGGTAGGGAAACAGACCAAGCTCTTTTCCTTTTCCGAGACGTACCGTCAAATCGTAGAGGTCCTTCGGTCTCCCAGGAGTTCCTCCGCCCATGTAGCTCAGGTCGTGGAGAAGGACACCAGCCTGTCCGCCAAGCTCCTCAGAATAGTTAACAGTGCTTATTACGGTTTTCCCTCAAAGATAGGCTCGATCCAAAGGGCGGTTACCGTGCTTGGAGGCAGAGAGCTTACCACCTTGGCGGTCGGAGTGACTGCCATACGCTATTTCTCCGGTTTATCCCAAAACGTTATAGATATGGACCGTTTCTGGCGTAATTCCGTGGCCTGCGGTGTGTTTGCCAGACTTCTGGCCGGAGAGAAGCATCTCCTATCGGACAGCCATTTTTTTCTGTCAGGGCTGCTCCGCGACATCGGCCTGCTACTATTGCTAGGGGAGTATCCGGATTTCATGGGGAAACTCTTGGATAGGGCAAGCTCCAGGAAAATGTCTCTGCCGGTGTGCGAGAGAGAGGCGTTCGGATTCTCTCATTCCTTCTTGGGAGCTGCTTTGCTTTCGGAATGGCAGGTCCCACCCTATCTCATAAGTACCATAAAGTACAAGGACAATCCCTTGGCCTCCGACGATGTTTTGGAATCTTCCATTTTACACGTTGCCGATGTGTTGTCATTTGCGATGGGGTACGGTTGGAGTCCTATAATTCCGGTCCCATCGCTGGATCAGGATGCCTGGGATCACCTTGATCTGTCTCATAACGTCTTGGACACCCTGACTGCCAGGGCCAACAGACAGATAAGCGAAATCCTAGGAAGCTTCATAGGCTGAATCGGAGAGATTGTATGATCGATCTTAAAAAAAGACTCGACTATCTGGAAAGGGAGAGGGACAGGGTCATAGTTTCCCTGGACTCTGTGTTGAGCTTCAACAGTCGATCCTCTATGATAGGGGAATCGACGACGCGTATCGGCCTTTTGACCGACGCTTCCGCTAAGCTTCGGCGATTATGTCACTTTAGTTGTGTGTCCTTTTATCTCGTGAATAGGAAAGATCAGGATTTCTATCAGGCCTTCTGTGACGATTCCGAATGGCGAGATTTCATCGAGGCCGAGAGAAATGGACTGGTCGACGATGGAACCTTCGCATGGGTTCTGGGAAGGACTCAGCCTACCGTACTGAGTTCCAGCGACGGCAATTATAGTTTGATGTTGTGCTCTCTCTCCACCGCGTCTCGGATAATGGGAATGTTCGTCGCCGTTGTCGAACGGGACAAGGGCTGCATGGATGACATCTCTCTTTCTTTTATGGCGTTGATATTGAATATAACCTCCATCTCTCTTCAAAACCTCGAGCTTTACGGTCTCGTACATGAGCTGAATGAGGATCTGGAGAAAAAGGTATCCAGCTTGACCGAATCGGAAAAAAGGTTGACCAATTACCAGCGTAATCTTGAAGATTTGGTCAAACGTAGGACCGCCGACCTGGAAAGCACCCACGACGAACTTCTCCTCGCAAAGGAGAAGGCCGAAGCGGCCAACGCCGCCAAAAGCGCTTTTTTGGCCAACATGAGCCATGAGATCCGTACTCCTATAAACGTAGTACTAGGTATGACCAACCTGGCCTTGGAGTCCGGAGATATTCCGGATGGCCCTAGAGAATATCTTGAAGACGCTAGATTGGCCGGTAGAGAGTTGCTTAAGCTTATAGACGGTATTCTGGATCTGTCTAGAGTTGAGTCTGGAGAGATGAGCCTCTCCCTGGAATCTTGCGATCTTTACGAATTGTGTCGTTCCGTTATTGATATGACGAGGGTGAGAAATAGTTCCGACGAGCTTGCGATAGAGCTCGTTTTCGATGAGTATGCTCCTAGACGGGTAAAATGCGATACCTTACGTCTGAGACAGGTGCTTTTGATCTTAACGGAAAACGCGGTTAAGTTTACAGAGAGAGGTTCCGTTACCTTGATAGTCTCCATGGTTCGTCGTTCCGAGGGAGAGGCTACGATTCGCTTCGCCGTTAAGGACACAGGTATAGGTATATCGGAGGATAAGAGGGATCAAATATTTGGCACATTCTATCAAGGAGACGATTCCCGATCCAAGAGGCATAAGGGAGCTGGTCTCGGTCTTTCTATCGCCAAGCAAGTAGTGGAGATCATGGGAGGTCGCCTGTGGTTAAAGAGTGAGGAAGGCAGGGGAAGCACATTTTTCGTGGATGTGCCTCTTCCCGTCTTGGCCGATGAGTCTCACCCTATCGCTGTGGAGAATGTTTCGGTTGTTAACGCCGATGACATGGTGCTTCCTCGCGAACTGACAGTTCTTTTGGTAGAGGACAATATGCTGAACCGCAAATTGGCGGAAGCCATGATGGCAGGGCTCGACTGGACCATCGACGTCGCTGAGGACGGTTTCAAGGCAGTAGAGGCGGTATCGGGCAAAAGTTACGATATCGTCTTTATGGATGTACAGATGCCCGGCATGGACGGACTGGAGGCGACCAAAAATATAAGATTAATGGAAAAAAAGGGGCTTATATCCTATCGTCCGATAATAATAGCCATGACGGCCAATGCGATGAAGGGCGACAGAGAGATATGTATCGAGTCTGGAATGGACGACTATCTCTCCAAACCCCTTAACCGAGACATAATGATGAAGACTATAATATCGGCTTTGATGTCCGGGGGATGACGATGGATCGATCTAGAGTGGAACTGAAGAAATGCGCCATATGTGACAGGGCTTTTTGGGGTGGCCCCGAGGACATGGCCTGCGGATCCTGTCGAGAGGAATACGAGAAGCTCCGGGAAATGGTGAGAGAGTATCTTTGGCATCAGCCAATGCAGAAGGCTACCTTGGAGAGAATAGAGACCGATCTGGGAATCCCCCCCAGGGTGGCCAGGATGTTGCTGAAAGATCCTAGATTCAGCGGACTAGGCGATAAGGATATAGCCAAAGATGGCCTCGACGAAGAGGAAAAGAGGAATTTTAAACATGATCGGTAGAATAAAGAAAATATTGTACTATGCTAAGTTGTTCTTATTCGGGACATTTTTAGATAAACGTAGTGCCGTTGTTAGAAAAGAGGCCTTCGACGAGAACGACGATCTCATGTTACTTCTCTTCGGCGATTATCTAGGTATACCGAACCCCATCTCCTATTACATGCTCGAGCTGTTGCCCTACGTGGCGTCCGATATGGACGCCTGGGAGAGGCGGATTCAGAACAGAAAGATGATCTTGGCCGAGAAGGCGGCTCAGTTTGATTTTGATTGATCTTAGGACGGAGGTCTAAACATGTATCGTAGATATACCTTCTTTGGAGGAAAGGGCGGAACCGGCAAGACGACCTGTGCCGCCTCCTATGCTCTCTCCCTAGCACGTCGGGGTGTACGAACCTTGGTGGTATCGACCGACCCTGCTCATTCTCTGGCTGATGCAATAGGATCTCCGATTGGGAGCGAGGTCGTGGAGGTTGAGAAAAATCTTTGGGCCCTGGAGATAGACGCGGAGCTTGAGGCGAAGAAATACATGGAGTCCATTCAGCAGCAGATGCTTCACATAGTCAGTGCAGCGATAGTCGAGGAGATAAAACGTCAGCTTAGGATCGCATATCTTTCTCCCGGTGCGGAGGAGGCAGCCATATTCGACAGATTTATCGATTTGATGGAGGAGGCGGGGGATAAATACGACGTAATAGTTTTCGATACCGCTCCTACCGGCCATACCCTCAGGCTTTTAACCCTTCCCGAGGTGCTGGAGGTCTGGATCGATCATCTGATAAAAAAGAGAACCAAGGCCATGGATCTGATGAGACTGGCGGCCAGATATGAGAAGGAGCTTCAGGAAAAGCTCAAGGACGATCCGATATTCAACATCCTCTCCCGTCGTCGAGATAGATTCCAGAGAGCCAAAGATCTGCTCACCGATCACGATAACGCAGTTTTTCATTTCGTTTTAAACGCGGAAAAGATGCCCATTCTCGAGACGGAAAGGGCTATAAAATTGTTAAAGGAGTTCGATATAAAAGTAGGCTCCGTGGTGGTCAATAGGATAATCCCTCCGGAGGCCGGGGCCTTTTTCGAGAAGCGTAGAGAGGCTCAGGAGGGATATCTGAAGACCATCGACGAAAAGTTTGGGGAATATGGTATCGTTCGTCTGCCCATGTTGGAATCAGACATTCAGGGTGTGGAGCAGTTAGAGTCCATCTCCGAGTCGATAAAGGAAGTGGAGGAGCTATGATAAAGAGGACCGGTTTTTTAACCGGTCCTCTTTATCGAGGAATAGCTTTAACGTTCCTCTCTGTAAAATGGGGTACCTAAGGCGGCTGGAGCCCCGAACAGTATCCCCTTCCCTTTCTTAACGGATATGACCAGTAATACCGTTATAGTCAGTATGTAGGGTAGCATAAGGAGGAGGGGAGCCGGGATGTTCGTCCCCGCCGCCTGTATCCTGAGCTGACAGGCCTCGACTCCTCCGAAAAGATAGGATCCGAATGCCGCCCTGGCGGGGTGCCATATCGCGAAGATCACCAGAGCAACTGCTATCCAGCCTCTGCCTGCGGACATCCCCTCTGTCCACATGTGGCTGTAGGATATGGACATATAGGCTCCTCCTACGGCAACGACTCCGCCTCCTATTAGTGTGGCCGCGTAACGTATGGCCGCTACGTTCAGACCGACCGAATCGGCGGCCCGGGGATTGTCTCCTACCGCCCTCAGGTTCAATCCGGTCTTCGTTCTCCATAGAAACCAACACATGAAGGCGACCAAGGCGTAGGATATATAGACCAGTGGATCGTGATCGAAGAAGACCGGCCCTACGAGGGGGAGCTCTCCCAGAAAGGGTATAGTCGTCTTCGTCAGTCCCTTGATGGTCTCTCCTACGTAATTTATCCCGAGTATGGCGGTTATTCCCGTTCCCAGCATGGTCAAGGCCAGGCCGCTGACCACCTGGTTTCCCCCGAGGGTTATGCAGACGACGGCGTGAAACAGGCTGAAGAAGGCCCCTATGCCGAAGGCTGCCGCAACCCCGAGCCAGGGGTTCCCCGTGGACGATGTGACGGCGAAACCGGATAAAGCTCCTAAAAGCATCAATCCCTCCAGCCCGAGGTTCATCACTCCGCCCTTTTCGGTTATTATCTCGCCCAACGTGGCGTAGAGGATCGGGGTTCCGCTCCTGACCGCTGCGGCCAATATGGGTACGATGATCTCCACGTTAGATCTCCTCCTTCACCAGGACGATTCGGTATCTTCGGAAGAACTCTCCGGCCAGTATAAAAAACAGGATGCATCCCTGAACCACTAGGGTACTGGCGATAGGCAGCCCCATGACGATCTGGAGGGACTCGCCTCCGACCAGCAGGCCTCCCATGAGAAAGGATACGATCGCTATGGCCAGAGGGTTCAGCCTGGATAACCAGGCCACTATGATGGCAGTGTAGCCGAATCCTCCGGAAAAGCCGTGCTGCAACCTGCCCTGAAGTCCGGCGACCTCGCTCATTCCGGCCAGTCCGGCTATGGCTCCCGATATGAACATCACAACGACGACGTTTTTGACGTAGTCTATTCCGGCGAAGGTAGCTGCCTTGGGGTTTTCCCCTATAACCCTTATCTCGTACCCCCAACGGGTCATCTTGAAGACCCACCATGCCAGTAGAATCAAAGCCAGGGCTATGAAAATGCCCGAATGGACCCTGCCCCACCCTATAGGTATCAATTTGGCCGTCTCCGGGAAGGGCGCCGTCATGGGGAAGCCCAGACTGGACGGATCCCTCCAGGGACCGTAGACGAAGTAGTCCATCAGGTGTATGGCGATATAGTTCATCATGAGGGTAGTTATTATCTCGTTGACGTTCCATCGGGCCTTTAAATAGCCAGCGAAAGCGGCCCATATGCCTCCTGCGATAATCGCCGATATGCCCATTATGGTCATCATGGTCCAATGGCCCTCAACGGGGAAGTACCTTACCGCGGCGGTCGCCGCTATGGCTCCCATGAATATCTGCCCTTCCGCCCCGATGTTCCATATCAGCATCTTGAACGACAGCATAAGGGCTATCGCCGTCATGGCCAGAGGTATGGCCTTGACCATGCACTCGCTCAGGCCGTAACTGTCGCCAAAGGCGGAATAGTACATTTCCCTGTAGGCCTCGACGGGAGAAACCCCCATCATGATGAGAAAGACTCCGCTTGCCAGAAAGGCCATAAGAAGTCCTCCGACGGGAATAGCCAGGTCCAACCAAAGAGGCTGTCCTATCCTTTTCTGTCTTTTTATCCTCATGCCTTGGTCCTCCCCAGCTCATCCATCCTGGTTCCGGCCATCATCATGCCTATTTTCTCCACCCCGAACGACGATGGTTCGTCGACGATCCCCATTATCGAACCTCTGTACATAACCGCTAGGCGATCGCTCAGAGCCAACAGTTCGTCCAGGTCCTCGGATATGAGAAGAACTGAGGCTCCTTTCTCTCTCTCGTCCAGAAGCTGCTCCCTGACGAACCTGGTCGCCGCCACGTCCAGTCCCCATGTCGGGTTCATCGCTATCAGGATCTTAGGCACGTCGCTGAGCTCTCTGCCGAGCATCAGCTTTTGAATGTTACCTCCCGATAGATTTCTGACGGGGGTCCCCACCGAGGGTGTATCCACGTTGAAGTTCTTTATGATGTTCAAAGCGTGTTTGAGAACTATCTTCCAGTCTATGATAACGCCGTGAGCTACGGGGCTTCTCCAATATCTCTTGAGGGTGGAGTTTTCCCCTACGTCCATGTTGGAGACCATGCCGGTTCCCCGTCTATCCGCAGGTATGTAGCGAACTCCCGCGTCTATCAGTTCTCTGGCCCCTTTTCCGGTTATATCTTTTCCGCCGAGGAATAGATTTCCCGAGACCAGCCTTCTGAGGCCGGCCATGACCTCGCACAGTTCGGTCTGTCCGTTTCCGGCGACTCCCGCTATCCCCAGTATCTCCCTTTCCTTGAGGTCGAAAGATACCTGGTCCAGAGCCTTGAGACCTCGATCGCTGAGAGCTGTGGTCTCGAACAGACTGTATGTGACGTTCCCTGGGGAAAGGGGTTTTTTATCCATCTCCAGCGACACCCTTCGGCCGATCATCATCTCGGCTATCCGTTCCTTGCAGGATTTGCAGGTGTCCACCGTGCCTATGAGTTTCCCCTTTCTGAGGACGGTGACCCTGTCTGAAATTTCCATCACCTCGTCCAGTTTATGGGATATGAAGATCACGCCTCTTCCCTCGGAGGTCATTTTCTTTACGGTGGAGAATAGATTTCCGGCTTCCTGAGGAGTGAGGACCGCCGTCGGTTCGTCGAGTATCAGGACCTTGGCGTTTCTGTATAAGGTCTTGAGTATCTCGACCCTCTGCTGTTCTCCTATGGAAAGCTGCCATATCAGGGCCTCGGGGTCGACGTCCAGGCCGTATTGACGGGATATTGACTCTATATCGGATATGATCTTTTTTTTCGGAAGTATCTGAGGAAGGTCGGCGGAACCCAGGATCATGTTTTCCCATACCGTCTGAGAGGGGACCAGCATGAAGTGCTGGTGTACCATACCTATACCTCTGGCTATCGCGTCGTGAGGGGATCCGAAGGAACACTCTTCTCCGTCGATCTCGATGGATCCTCCGTCGGGACGATATATGCCGGAAAGTACGTTCATCAGGGTGGATTTCCCGGCTCCGTTTTCCCCTAAAAGCGCCATTACCTCCCCCGGTTTGACCGAGAGGTCCACTTCGTCGTTAGCTCTGATGCCTTGAAAGGATTTTACGATTCCTCTCATATTGACCAAAGGGCTTGGTTCCGACGTCGTCATAAAAAGAGTCCCCCCTTGCACGGTATCATGGATATGAGGAAATAAAGCGAGGGTGCTCTTTTATGAAGCACCCTCCTGCTATGATACACTGAAAACCTATCTCGGCGAATTAATTATGAATGGATCTATTTGGGAATAGTGCCTTCGACGCCCTGCACGAACCAACTCATTCCGAGCATCTCTCCGTCGGTCATCTTTGCGTCCTCGGCGACCTTCAGCTCGCCGTTTTGGTCCCATATGGGTCCCCAGAAGACGTCCCATTCTCCGGATATTATGGCCTTTTCCCTGGACTCTACCGTTTCCTGAAGGGACTTTGGCACTGCCTCGTTGAATGGGGCGAGTTCTACCAATCCTTCTTTCAGTCCCCACCATACCTGATCGGGAGCCCATACTCCGTGGGCTATCTGTTTGACCGTGTAGTCGTAGTATTTTCCCCAGTTCCATATAGGGGAGGTCAGGTGCATCTTCGGTGCGAACTTGGACATGTCGTTGTTGTATCCTATTACGTATACTCCGGCTTCTTCGCAGGCTTGAGGTGCTGCTCCGCTGTCGGCGTGCATTCCTATGACGTCGGCGCCGGCGTCGATGAGGGCCTTGGCTGCCTCTTTCTCCTTGCCTGGGTCGAACCAGGAGAACAGCCATATTATTTTCACCTTGACCTTGGGATTGACGCTTCTGGCTCCAAGGGTAAAGGCGTTTATGCCTCTTATGACCTCCGGGATCGGCTGAGCCGCCACGTAACCGAGGACGTTGCTCTTTGTCATGGCTCCAGCCACTATTCCGGAAAGGTAGCGGGCCTGATACATGCGGCCGAAGTAGGTTCCCATGTTGTCCGCCGTTTTATATCCCGAGCAGTGCATGAAGTAGGTGTCGGGATGTCTCTTGGCTACGTCGACCATGAAGTCCATGTAACCGAAGGAGGTTCCGAAGACCACGTTACATCCCTTTCTCACCAGGGTCTCGATGACTCGGGCGGAATCAGGTCCTTCCGGGACGTTCTCCACTATAATGCTCTTAGGCAGGTCGGGGTTATTCTCGTGCATATAGGCTCTTCCCTGATCGTGCATGAAGGTGTAGCCTCCGTCTCCCACCGGCCCTATGTATATGAAGCCGGACTTTATGTCCTGAATTGGGACGGCTTTCATGGCGGCGGTAGCGGTGCCGATCATGAGAACCGCCAGGGATAGGGCGATGATTCCTGTCAGTAACCGTTTTTTCACAGTCAATACCTCCTCTACGTATTAACGAGACGAAGCCCGTCTTTGCCAGAGTATATCACGTAAGGACGATGTATATCCATGAATACAGTTATCCTGGTTTTACATTTTTCTCGGTTTGGGTAAAATAATGGGCAGGCAAAACGCTTCCCTCACAGGGGAGACTTTTTATTTTTGGAGGAAATGCCAGATGGGTTCGGAGGAAAGATACCACAAGACTTTCTCTGTATCGTGGGAACAGATTCAGAGAGACTGCAAGGCCCTGGCCTGGAGACTTTTGGACCGCAAGTGGGAGAGGATAATAGGTATAGCGAGAGGGGGACTCATCCCCGCCGCCATAATAGCCAGAGAGCTCGATATAAGGCTGGTCGATACCGTATGTGTCTCCAGCTATACCATGAAGCGCCAGGGCGAGCTGGAGATATTGAAGCAGATCGATACGTCCAGCAAGGGCGAGGGGTGGCTTATCGTGGACGATCTCGTCGATACCGGCAAGACTGCGAAGGTTGTCAGGGATATGTTTCCGGAGGCTCGGTTCGCAGCGGTTTATGCCAAACCGGAGGGAAGGCCGTACGTCGATACGTACATAACCGAGGTCAGTCAGGATACCTGGATACTGTTTCCCTGGGACGCCGAGCCCCAGTATTCGGATCCCATAAGCATGAGGCAAAAATAACGGTAGAACGGGACGTAGGTTCGGCCGAACCACGTCCCGTTCTTTTACTCCACCAGTGTGGGAGGAAGTCTGTCCCCCTCCTCGGGTACCATGCAGATGAAATGGAAGTCACAATGTTCCTTGGCCTGGAATCTATGGTGTACCTTCGGAGGTATGTAGAACCAGCCGTCCTCCTTTAGTTCGAACGTCTGGTCGTCTACGATCGCCGTAGCCTCTCCTTTCAGGATCAGCCCCCAATGAGGCCATTCGTGGCAGTGAAGCGGGTTTCCCGTTCCCGCTTTTATGGTGAAATAGCGTACCACGTGTCCTGGCCAGTCGTGGACTTTCGGGCTGAATACGATTCTTTTTTCCATGGTGGGACCGCTGGCGTCGTCCAGCGTTATGTCTCTCAACGATCCGGTATATTCTTTCATGTTCCAAATCCCCCTTCGAGTAAGATCTCTCGAAAATCAGTATAACAGAAAGCTCCCTTTCTCAGATTGCGGAAGGACAGCCGGAGGAACTTTTTCCGGAGTCGTTGGAGATGATCTCGGCCATTATTGCCACGGCTATTTCCTGAGGGGACCCGGCTCCGATTTCCAGTCCTATGGGGGTATGGATTCTCTCTAGATGTTCTTTCGATACTCCCTTTTTTCCCAGTGTTTCCCACAGGGTGGCGGCCTTCTTTTTGGAGGAAAGCATGCCGACGTAGGATGGATTTTTGCCATCCAGGAGTTTCACCACGTCGCCGTCTTTTCCGTGGGCCCAGGTGCATATAACGACGGAGACTCCCGGTTCCATCGGGAGGGTGTCGATGGCCTCTTCGAGAGGCAGATCCACAAATCTAGAACAGCCAGAGGGAGCCGTTATCCCGTCTCTGTCGTCCCAGAAAATCACGGAGTAACCGCAGAGGGAGGCTATGGTTCCCACCGCCCGTCCCACGTGTCCTGCTCCGAATATGACCAGGTCTCTTCTCCTGCCTATCGCCTCCATGAAGACGGCGGTGCTGCCTCCGCATATAAGCCCCTCCGTATCGGAAGGCTCCGCCTCCAGCCGGTATTCCATCGTCTCGTGAGGACGGCCATCTGAGAGCAGCTTCTGTGCTTTCGATATGGTCTCTCTTTCCAGAGCCCCACCTCCGACCGTGCCGATCGTGGTGCCGTTTTTTTCGACCCACATCTTCGAACCTACCCGACAGGGGGTGGATCCGTTTTTCGCCACTACCGTGCAGAGTACTCCGGGGACCCTCTCTCTTATAGCTCTTTCCATCGTTTCGATTATCTCTGGGGTCATCTTGTTTCTCCTTTTACGTTATTTGGGGGCTCCAGTTGGATCTGACCAGTTTTACCCCCTTGGAGCCGTAGTCCAGTACGTGGATCCCGCAATAATCCTGTTCCATGGAAAAGACGGTTTTGAGGGGAATTCCGATCTCCTTCCATAAAATGGTCCTGAATACACCCAAATGTCCGAAAACCGCTAGCGACCTGCGGTCTGTCAGCTTTTCCCTGATGGCAGGTACGGTCCTCTTTGCGAGGTCCTCGAAGCTTTCTCCCTTGGGAGGTCTAAAGGTCTCTATCTCGGTCCACCTCTTGTCGAGGTCCTCCGGGCATTCCCTTGCCAGGTCGGAGAATTTCTTCATCTCCCACTCTCCCAGGTCGATCTCCCTGAGATCCGGAACCTCCAAAGGCTTAAAGCCCGCTTCTTCGGCGGTGTCCAGACATCTGATCATGGGACTGGATACGACGAGGTCCGGGGAAATTCTACCGATGACGTCGGACAGCGCTTTCGCCGATTTTCTACCTTTCTTTGAAAGAGGAAGGTCGGTGGCGCCGTAGAGCGTCCTTTTCTCCTCCAGTTTTGGTTCACCATGGCGTATCAGATAGACTCTGCACGTCATCTCAGTTCCTCCATACCGTCCCTGCCTATCGCTTTAGAAAAATCATCCAGCATCTTTTTCGCTTTTTCCAGCCTTCTGGCCGCGTTTTTTCTGGCTTCCGGACGATCCTTGAACTTGGCCAGCATCCCGGCGAGCCGTTCATCCGGAGAGCATATTCTGTCGTCGCAGGTGAGCTTGTCCGCCAGATAGAGCAGGGCGCCTTCGTCCAGAACGCCGTCGTAGGGGTAGTCCATGTGCAGTTCCACCAGACTAGCGACCGACGGAAATCCGTGAGAACGCAGTGCTTCCGCTCCGACTTTTCCGTGTTTTTTCTCGGTGCGACAGAGGTCGTGGAGGGATGCTGCCGCCTTCAATAAAGGCAGGTCGAGCTTTGTACCCCTCTCTATTAGGAGATTGGCCATCTTGAGGGCGGTCTCGGTAACCTGCTTTTCGTGTCGTATCACCCTCGTCGGGGTTTCGTACATAGTTTCGAGGGCTCTGATCTCCTCTTCGGAGGGGATCGTTCTATTCGAGGCCATTGAGGAAAGGTTTACGTGATCCTCTCTGTCGTCCATGTCGCAGAGTATGAAGCGATCCGCCACGGGAATTTCGGAGCTCTGATCTTCCAACAGATTCAAGGCCCCCCTCAAGCCCATCTCTCCGTCCCAGCCCAGGATTTTCGAAACGGATTTCCTGTCTATAATGGGAGGATGGCCTCTTTTTCCGAGAAACGTGGGGTAGGCGACGGTAGAACTCCCTGCCAGACTGGCGAGTCTCGATAGAGTAGCGGCCTTTACCATAGGAATATCGACAGGAAGGAAGAGAAAACGATCCCAACTTACAGGCATGGCCTCAAGGGCCTTTCTGACCGATGAGAACATCCCATCTTCGTATCGTTCGTTGTGGACCGTCTTACATCCGAGCGCTTGGGCCAAGGGATCGATCTTTTCTCTCCAGTGTCCCGTGACTACCAGGATCTCCTCGATACCGGCCTGTCGAAGATTCGATACCACCCATTCCATGGCGGGAAGTCCCAGTATCTCCATGGTAGCCTTGCAGGCTCCCATTCGGGAGGAATATCCGGCGGCTGGAACTATCGCTCCCGTTTTCAACATGATCTCGGGCATAGATGATTTAGCCCTAAGAGGGCGCCTGTCCCCGATATGGTGGTGCCAAAGAAGATGATCTCCTTGTCCCTTCTCTCGTATATTTCGACTATCGAGTCGATCGTATCGTTGACCAAGGTGGAGCCGGTGACTAGACAGAGGTCGACCTGGTCCGCCATCCTCTCCATGTCCTCGTCTCCGTTCCAGACCTCTACGCCATATCGGACTTGACCTATGTTGGCAGGGTTCAGGTCGACGATCCTTACCCTTCGTGGCCCCAGTTTCTCCGAAGCGTTGCGCAGCATAGCGGGCTGGTACCCTACTATGCCCAGGATGCCGTCAGGTGGGAGTTTCTCCTCTATCAGGTCGGCTATCTCAGATCCACAGGAGTCGGGCTCCGAGTCCTTGCAGTGGACCGTGTGCCCGCATATGCCGAGGGCTGACGACAGGGCGTTGACGGTGCCTATAATAAGGGCTCTCGATCTGTCGTCGTCTGGATCCATCGTCAGTACGTCCGAGAGAGTTCCAACCCAATTGGATGGACTGGAAGTGAAGGACTGCCCATGATGACCGTCTATTTCGACGTCCATTAACTTCTCGACGCCTCTCTGTAATGCGAAATCCTTGTACGGGGACGGGTCGCCTAAAGCTTCCTCAACACCGAGAGCTCTGGCGGTTATGCTCGAGCCGGTAGGGTAGCTGCTCTCTCTTATCACGTCGTTTAGGGTTTTAATCGCCGATGTCAACAAGGTCATCTTAATCCTCCTCGTGATCCTTCGCCTTTTTAGAATTGCACTCGTCGCATATTCCATATCCCAGAAGTTGCTTCCCCTTTATGGTCCAGCCCTCCGGAAGGCTGATGTTGGGTATGGGCTGATCTTTTAAGCATACCATTCGTCCACATTCGATGCAGATTAGATGAGCGTGATTTCCTGGGCAGCCTACGATGCCTTCGTCGTGGATGCAGTATCTCCACACCCCGTCTATGCCGAGTATGCGGTGGATCATTTTTCGTTCTTCCATAGCCTTCAGGTTTCTGTATAGGGTGACCCTGTCGAAGGGGGCCAGCTCGGGATCCGACTCGAGGTCGCAGTGAGCCATGGGCTCTCCCTCTTGGGCTAATCTCTGTAGGATAGCTTTCCTACAGGGAGTGGCCTTGAGCCCGAGCTCGTTGAGTTTTCTTCTGTAGTCCATGATGTCAGGCTCAACGGGATGCGAAGCCGCAGTTGGGAAAGTTGCAGATTCCGCAGTGTCTGCAAAGCCCGCCGACTCCCCATCTTCTGGTCTCCTCGAAGGAGGGGAGTATCCCCGCGAATACCCTGGGTAGCAGAAGGTCCAGGGAAGTCCACGTCTCGAATACCGCTCCCGCCGGGACTCCCAGTACGGGCAGTCCTCCCTTTCGGGCCAGCATTATATGGCATCCGGGAAGGACAGGTATCCCCTTGAAGATAGTCTCGCCCGTGGTTGTCTTTATGGCGGATGATGTGACGTCGTCGGCGTCCACGCTCATCCCGCCGGTGCATATGATCGCTTCCGCCCCTATATCGACCATGTGATTTATCGCCTGGACTATGACCTCCTTTTCGTCGGGAACTACGGTCTGTTCTATAATCGTTCCTCCGTATTCGGCTATCTTGACCTCCAGTTTCGGTCTGAAAGAGTCCTTTATACGTCCCTCGGCCAGCTCTTTGCCGGTGGTTACGAGCCCTAATTTAAGAGGATAAAAGGGTATCACCGATATGGGGGACGCTATCTCCTCCGCTCTTTTTACCTGTTCTTCGTCGACGGCTAAAGGCAATACCCTGAACCCAGCCACGATCTCTCCCCGTTTAACAGGGACGTTGACCGGCAATGTAGAGACTATCCAGCTTGGATCCAGGTTGATCCCGTTTATCCCGTCGGTGTCAAAGTGGAGCAGACCGTCTCTTTCCGCTTTCAAAGTGCATTTCCCCTCCGACGGCCCAGATGTGGAGACCCCGTCTCCGGTCAGCATCCTCGAGAGTCTAACCGATGCATCGTCTTCATGAACCTCCTGCGGCTCTAGCTCCAATACCGTGAGATGGGCTCTTCCCATGGACCTAAGGATCTCAAGGTCGGATTCCTCCACGACGTGCCCTTTCTTGAAACGAGCCCCTTTGAATCCTCTCTGCGGCGATATTTGTGTTAGGTCGTGGGATAGAGGATGGCCTATGGCCTCCTCCAGGGGCAAGTTTTTTTTCTTCATGGTAGATTCCTCCGATTCTTGAATATGATCGATATATTCCTCGGCCTTATCGCCATCGCCACGGCTGAACCTTCCTCCGTATCCAGCGAGGTGTATGAAGTCGAAGGAAATTCCAGCTGCCAGCTGGTCCCTCCTCCTTCCACGTGTAGATGGCACAAGTTGCCTATGATGTACCTCTCGAGCACCGTTCCTCGCACTATATTTTCGGAAAAGATAGGATCCATCGGTATGTTCGGATACAGCAGAGATATATTGTCGGGGCTTATGAAGGCTGAGGCCGGACCCTCCTCGTTTATCGAAGGCGGGAGCATTAGCTTTCCTCCGTTCCAAAGGAAACGCATACCTCCGTCGCCTCTCACCACCGTCCCCTCCATAGTGGTTCCCCAGCCCAGGGAATGCCATCTTTCTCCCGTCCCGGATAGCAGTTCCTCCGATCTTATCTTGCCTGTGATCCTGCCGTCCTTTACCAGAAAGATACGGTCCCCCAGCGAACAGACGTCCTCTATCTGATGGGTAACGTATATCATGGGAACGGAGGTCTCTCTGTGAAGCCTTTTCAACTCTCTTCTCAGAGATCTTCTGAGAGGGGTATCCAAAGCGCTGAACGGTTCATCCAGGAGGATCAGATCCGGCTCGGAGGCCAGAGATCTGGCCAGGGCGACCCGTTGTCTTTGCCCTCCGGAGAGTTGGGGCGGAAACAGGTTCTTCTTTCCGTTTAATCCCACCTTTTCGAGCCATTTACTCGCCTCTTTATTAGCTTTTCTTCTGGGCATTCTGTCGTCCATGGCGAAAGCCACGTTTTGTTGGGCTGTCATGTGTGGAAAAAGGGCGAGATCCTGAAACACCATTGAGATCTTTCTCGTCTTAGGGGATGCCCATGAATTCCCGTCAGACAACACTCTGTTACCAAGGACCAGTCTACCTCCGCCGTTAGGCTTGATTAGTCCCGCCATGAGTCTCAGGGTCATGCTTTTCCCCGCTCCGCTGGGTCCGAAGAGGACCGAGATCTCCTTTTCCATGGAGATGTCGACGTCTAGATCGAAATCTCCTATGCTGTGTCTGAAGGATGCGTCCAGCCACGTCACGATCGGCCTTCCATTCTTCTCACGAAAAGCAGGCTGGCTACGCCGACGCATGCCAGCACAGCCGCTGCGGCGTTCGCCTTTGCGAACTCCAGAGACTCGACCTGGCTGTATATGTACAACGGCAAGGTCTGTGTCCTTCCAGGTATGTTTCCCGCAATCATCAGGGTAACTCCGAAGTCACCTAACGCTCTGGCCGATGACAGAGCCAACCCGGCCAGTATGTACTTCCGTGCCAGAGGAAGGGTTATCCTGTAGAATATCTGCCATTCTCCTTTCCCCATAGTCCGTGCCGCCTCCTCCAGAGAATTGGGTACGGAAAGAAAACCGGTCCTGGACGCGGATATTATCAAAGGCATCGACGGAATAAGGGCCGCTATAGAGGCGGCGGGGAAGGAAAAGAGCAATCCCATCGATCTCATTGCAGGTATGCTGCCGAGCGCAATGAGCAGGTAGAGTCCCAAAACCGCCGGAGGGAGCGCTACCGGAAGCATCAGGGCTGTTTCCAGAATAGGTTTGCCTGGAAAATCCTTTTTAGCGAGGAGCCAGCCCGAGGACGTGCCGATTATCAAGAGAAGGGGGACATCTACGACCAGGACTTTAAGGCTTATTATCAGCGATTGGATCAATTACGTTTCTCCAGAGCGAACCCCCATTTCAGCCATATAGGATCGGTCTGGGAGGAACGGCAGAAAGACCAGAATTTTTTTGCCTCGACCCCGGCGGAAGGGGATAGACCTCCTACCTGGGGCAGAGTGGCTCCCTCCATGACGGTAAACGAACCTCCGGCCTTCAAAGCCGCGCTCTCGGGAATAAAAGCCCATTCAGCGGCGCCGCTCTTTACTGTGATGATCGCCTGAGGGGCCGATTTTGCCGGTAGGACTTTTTTTCGATCGAGCGAGTCCCACATATTCAGTGTCTGAAGGTGTTTTTTTGCAGCCATCCCGTAGGCGGTGGTATCCGGATCCGGTATGGCTACGGTTTTCTTTTCGAGATCGGACAGATTCGGTTTTTCCGTCCCTGGACTCCATAGTACCAGTTGTCCGATGGCGAAGGTGTGGACGTCCACCAGAAGGTCGCGATCCTCCATCCACTTTGGCCATCTCGGTTCCGATAGCAGTATAAGGCCATACGGGGCGTCTGCGTCAGTCTGTTTTGCCAGGGCACCACAGGGTCCCTTCACGATTGAGAGAGGCTCGTTCCCTGCCGATACGTAAAGCGTCATGACCTCCTCGACGCATGGTGCTATTCCGGCGGCCACTGCCACTATCTCTCGATCCGTCGCTGTCGAGGGCAAAGTTGAGAAAAGGAACAGAGCGATTGAAACGATCGATACAATGTTTCTCTTTGTTGACTGCTTCACGTTGCAGGACCTCCTTCGATATTTCCCCCGAGCGTTGTTCATGGAGGATACTATATAATGCAACCTAGTTGCGAGTATATTATACACCGAAAAAAAAGGAGGATCCCATATAATCATGTCGAAAATCGAGGGTATATGTATTAGCTCCAAACGTAGGGAACCTAAGAGATCCGTCCCCTATGCCTCTTTCCTGTACGGCGGTATAGACGGGGACTCTCACCGAGGTGTCTCCGAGAGAGAGGTCAGCATGTTGAGGTCGGAGGATATATCGGCCGCGGAGATCAATGCCGGATTCAGCTTCCCCCCAGGATCTTTGGCGGAGAACCTGATAGTTTCGGGGCTGCCGAAGGATCTTCCTGTAGGGACGGAGCTTAAAATAGGTGCCGTGTCTCTTTTGCTTATAGAGATAGGGAAGAAGCCGGGAGAGCCCCATTCCTACGACTATAGAGGATGGTGTCTCCTTCCCTACGTAGGTTTTTTTTTGAAGGTCGTAGATGAGGGAATCGTGAGATTGGGGGACGAGGTCTCTCTGGAGTTTTCCGAATTAAGTTGAAAGGTATCCACCGCAGACAATTTTTTGGTATGATAGTTCGATAGATGAGTCTATGTTTCATAGGGGTGGTGGTTTAAAGGGGTAGTCGCGATAGTGGGCTTTTTTCTGTCTGCAGCTGATGTATGTCGGGGGTGGCTCGACTCGTTCAGGCTTTTTTTTAGTGTTATTCATGGAGGGCTTTTATGTCTAAGGATACGATCAAAAAAGATAGTTTTTTCGTAAAGGTCATTAAGGGTATTGAGGTAGCGGGAAATAAACTGCCCCATCCTTTCTGGCTGTTTATGGGGCTTTGGGCTATAGTCCTGGCTCTTTCCGCGGTTTTCGAGGGTGTCTCGGTCCAAAAACCGGGGACGGAGAATACCGTGGCCATAATGAATCTGTTGTCGCATAAAGGGTTCGATTGGTCCGTGAGGAGCATGGTCAAGAATTTCGCAGGATTCCCGCCTCTCGGGTTGGTCCTGGTCATGATGATCGGTCTAGGGGTTACCACGAAATCCGGGTTCTTGGAGAACCTCATGAAGAATATCGCCAAGGTGCCGGAAAAGTTCCTCATCTTTGCGGTTTTTCTCTTCGGAATCTGCGGTAACCTGGCCTCCGATGCGGCCATAGTCATAGTCCCCCCTCTTACGGGAGCTCTTTTCTTCTCTATGAGAAAGAACCCCATATTCGGTCTGGTTGTCGGTTACGGCGCTGTGTGTGCCGGCTTTACCGCAAATCTGTTCATAGCCGGTACCGATCTGTTGCTGGCGGGAATCTCCACTACCGCCTATCAGATAGTCAAGCCCGGTGCGGAAGTCTATCCCACCGCCAACTACTTCTTCATGGTGGTGTCAACCTTCGTGATATCCGGCTTGGCTTCCATCTTCGTCAGCAAGTTTATGATGCCCTCTTTCGGTCAGTGGGACGAGAAATTCGAGCACTGTCAGGCGGCCAAGGAGATGCAGCACGGTGACGGAGGATTCGAGGTATCCGAGCAAGAGAATAAAGCCTTCCGGGCCGCCATGATCTTTACCGCCGTCTATTGGATCGGACTCATCTCTTATGCCATGGTTCCCGGCAGCATACTGAGAGATCCGGTAAAGGACGTTCTGATACCTTCGCCCTTCATCAAGGGCCTTGTTCCTATTCTGCTCCTCTATTTCATCCTGGTCGGGCTCATCTACGGTAAGAAGGCCGGAACGATAAAGACGGCGAAGGAATTGGTCAACTCCATGGTAGAGGGCGTGGGAGGTATGGCCAGTTACATAGTCATAATACTGCCTATCGCCAACTTCATAGCGGCTTTCTCCAAGTCGAATATGGCCATCGTGATGGCGGTAAAACTGGCTGAGGGGCTTAAGAACGCCGGTTTTACCGGATTCAGCCTTCTGGTGATGATAATTCTATTCTCCACTTTCGTGAACCTCTTCATAACCAGTGGCTCTACCAAATGGGCTTTCATGGCTCCCGTCATAGTTCCGATGCTCTACTATCTCGGGTATTCTCCTCAGCTTGCGCAGCTTCTGTATCGTATCGGTGACTCTTGCACCAACTCGATAACCCCCATGATGCCCTATTTCCCCATACTTCTGGGTTTCGCCGCCAAGTACGATAAAGATGCCGGTATAGGGACGATCGTATCCAGAGGGATTCCTCTGTCGATATTTTTTGCCGTTGCCTGGATAAGCCTTTTGGCAGTGTGGTACTTTCTTAATCTGCCTCTCGGACCTGGAGCGGGTATCTTCGTAGGTTAATCTAAGCGGTTTTTTAGCGGTAAGGACGGGCCCCCTCCGTTTGTTGGAGGGGGCTCGTCGTGCTAAAGTGGTTTGGAATAATAACAAAAGACCGCTAAGGAGCTGAGGCGATGGAACGAGGCATAGAGTCCAGTTTTGGAAGATATCTGAACTACGTCAGGATCTCCGTGACCGATAGGTGTAATTTCCGTTGTCGATACTGTATGCCGTCCGGAGGAGTGCCGATCTTGAGCCACGAGGAGATAATGAGCTATGAGGATATCCTCTTTCTGGCTAAGACCCTGTCTTCCATGGGGGTGAAACGGTTGAGGTTCACCGGAGGGGAGCCTTTCGTAAGAAAGGATTTCGTCCCTTTTTTGGAGAGACTGAGATCGGAACTCCCCGATTTTGCGGTGGCTGTGACTACCAACGGCTCTTTGGTGAAGCCCTGGGCCAAAAGGCTGGGAGATCTTGGTCTAGATGGTATAAGCGTTAGCCTCGATAGCCTCAAGCCCGATCGTTTCAGGAATATAACCAGGCTCGGAGATCTGGGATCTGTTATAGAGGGTATCGATGCCTTGGTCGATAGCTCGAATGCAGTGAAATTGAATACGGTTATGATGAAGGGATTCAACGACGACGAATTGCCGGATTTGCTCGATTTCGCCAGAGAGAAAGGGGTTCTTTTGAGACTGATAGAGTTCATGCCTCTCGATTCCGAAGTGTGGCTGGAAAACGCTTTCGTCTCCGTGGACGACATGATCGATGGCCTTCCCGACGGGGAGCTTTGGATTCCGGAAAGACCGTCCGATAGCCTTACTTCCGGGCCTTCCGTGTATTACAGAAATCGAACAACGGGGCAGAGATTGGGTCTGATAGCTGCCGTATCCCATCATTTTTGCGATCGTTGTAACAGGCTCAGAATAACCTCCGATGGAGAGGTTAGACCTTGTCTTTTCGATGTTAGAGGCCGCAGCGTCATGTCAGCTCTCAGGGACAGATGCAGTGAGGCGCTAGTTGAGACCATAGCGGCCGCTGCCCTAGATAAACCCGAATGTTGGACCAAGGTCGCCCGTGGTGAGAGCCATATGTCCAGGATAGGAGGTTGATATCGATGTCGAAGTTCACCCATATCGACGACGAGGGGCATCCCAGGATGGTGGATGTAGGAGGAAAGCCAAGGACAGACAGAGCCGCCGAGGCGGAGGGATGGGTTCTGATGTCCGATAAGGTCCGTGATGCCGTGGCGGAGGGAGGAAACAGGAAGGGTGATGTATTACGCATTGCCGAGCTTGCGGGGATCTCTGCGATAAAAAAGACCTCTGACCTGATCCCGCTTTGTCATCCTCTCAGACTGGACCACGGTGCCGTTATCTGTCGCTTGGATCCGGACAAAGGGGTTCATATAACCTGCAAGGTCAAGGCCGGAGACGTGACTGGAGTGGAGATGGAGGCTTTAACCGGTGTCTCAGTAGCCGCACTTACGGTCTACGATATGTGTAAAGCGGTCGATAAGGGTATGGAGATACAGGGGGTCAGGCTCCTGAAAAAATCAGGCGGTAAAAGCGGTAAATGGACCAGGGACGGCTTCGAAAGGGGTAGCGATCTACCGGAGATAACCGTGGCCGTCCTGACCGTGAGCGACAAGGGCAGCCAAGGGGAGAGAGAGGACCGATCCGGTCCGGCTCTGTGCAGGACTGTAGAGGAACTCGGATACCGCTTACAAGATAGGGCTATAGTGCCGGACGAGAAGGATGTTATAGCGGACAGAATCGTGAAATGGGTGGACGAGGAAGACGTCCATATTGTCTTGATAACAGGCGGAACCGGTCTCTCCTCCAGGGACGTGACGCCGGAAGCGGTTATGTCGATAGCGGACAGGGAGGTGCCCGGGCTGGGAGAGAGGATGAGATCCTATTCTCTCAACTTCACCGATAGAGCGGTTTTGTCCCGAGGATTGGCCGTCACTAGAGGTAGGTCTTTGATATTGGCCATGCCCGGAAGCGTAAGAGGAGCGATCCAGTGTTTTCAGGCGGTGGAGTCTGTGATCGGTCATGGATTGGAGACTTTAAGAGGATGGAGTGGCGATTGCGGTAATTGAACCGTTGTATATCGGGAATATTCGATCCAATCCATTGACTTTCCCTATGGCAGGGGGCGTCGGTTTTCTTGACACCGAGGTCGCCGAAATATACGATATTGACATTAAAAAGACAATGTCATGTCTTAGTCAGAGGAGGGGGCAACTTGAGTTCAAAATGGCTTTTTCCTTCCGATATCGATGAGCTCGTCGGTTTATTGGAGAGAGATAATCCCCTGGTTCACGGAGGGGGAACTGGAATTCCTCGAGGTCGTGTCAGGTCCTCTAAGGTCGTGGTCGATCTGGGTCGGATGGGATGGGACCGTTGCTACGAGGATGGAAAAGATATCCTTTTGGGGGCGACCTGTTCGTTTTCTAGGACGGTGGAGGAGCTGTCGAGAATTCGTCCCGGACATGTCCTGGTGTCCGCCCTTAGTCAGGCGGCCTCTACGCCTTTGAGAAACAGGATTACCCTCGGTGGTAGCGTAGCGTTTTTCCCCCTTTGGTCCGATCTCATGGGGCCTCTCTTGGCTCTGGGGGCATCGGTGGATCTGGTCGGAACGGTATCGGGACGTTATCCGATAGAGCATTTCGTGTCTAACAGGGGGCTTTTCAGGGGGTCGGTAATTAGAGCCATCGTTGTTCCCGACCTTCCTATGGACGGTTGGTATTACCGAGAGGTCCGCGTCGGTTTCGATTACCCCGGTTTCACGATGACCCTGTTGGCCCAAAGGGACGGAGACGTCCTGGCAGATTTTAGAGGTGTTTGCGTGGGGACCAAGGAGCGTTTCAAGATTTTTAACGATATCTCCGAGAGTCTCAAAGGGATCCGTTACGGCGATGTGGACGTCAACGCTGTGGCCGAAAAGCTTAAGCTGGATTTTCCGGATAAAAAATCCGGAAGCGGTGAGTATTTCGGTCAGGTCGCCAAGGTCTGGTTTGAAAGAGGCCTGGCTGGGCTCTTGGAAAGGTAGGTGGCTATCTTGGAAGGACGTTTCGTGATAAACGGGGTTGAGAAGGTCCTGTCGTTCGAGGCCGACGCTACTTTGCTCCAGGCTCTTAGAGATGGCGGGTTCTCCGAGGTTAAGAGAGGTTGCGATACCGGTGAGTGCGGCGCTTGCGCTGTCGTCCTTAACGGAGACCTCGTGACATCCTGCAAGGTTTACGCCGCCTCTGTGGTCGGTTCTGAAATACTTACGGCAAAGGGGTTGGGTACGGTACAGAAGCCCCATCCTATACAACAGGCTTTCGTCGACGCCGGGGCGATTCAGTGTGGCTTCTGTACTCCCGGCATGGTCATGGCCACCTACGCGCTGCTGTCGAAGAAACCCGATCCCACCGACGAGGAGATCAGAAGGGCCTTGGACGGCAACAAGTGCCGTTGCACCGGCTACGTGAAGATATTCGACGCGGTCCGATTGGCGGCTGAAAGGATGAGAGATCATGGATAGGGATTTTTCCTCCGTAGGTCACGACGTTGAGAAGATCGATGGTCTGTCCCTGGCGACGGGGACGGGACGCTACACCGACGATTTTGACGCTCCCGGAACCCTTCACGTGGCGGTGCTATACTCTCCCCATGCTCACGGGATCATAAAGGATATAGACGACTCGGAGGCTTGGAAGGTTCCGGGAGTGGTGGACGTCATGTCCTATAAAAACGCCTACGACGACATGCCTAAGGTAGTTCATACCACCGCCGGTCAGGGATTTCCCGAGCCCTCTCCCTACGATTCGTGGCTTTTCGACGACAAGGTCAGATTTGCCGGCGACAGGGTAGCCGCGGTTGCGGCGGAGACTCTGGACATAGCCCGGGAGGCGGTATCGAAAATAAAGGTGGAATACGAGCTGCAGGAGCCCCTCTTCGACCCTGAGAGAGCCATGGAGCCAGGTGTCCCGGTGGTTCACGACAGGGACGAATATATGCCGATCCCCGTCCCATACGATCCCTCCAAGAACCTGATGGCGGAGAAGATCTTCTCCATAGGGGACGTGGAAAAAGGTCTGGCAGAGGCCGACTTCGTCCTGGACCAGGTCTATCGCACCCATTACGCCCATCACTGCATGATGGAGCCTCATTCGGCCTTTGCCCTTTTCGACGAGACCGGAAGGATGATCGTCTACTCGTCTACCAGCGTGCCGTTTCACGTTCGTCGAATAGTAGCCCAGGTGCTGGATTACCCCCTTAGAAAGGTTCACGTCATAAAACCCCGGGTGGGAGGAGCTTACGGCGGCAAACAGGAGGCCTTCATAGAGCCCCTAGCGGCCAAGTTCGCCCTTCGTACCGGGCGTCCGGTGAAGGCGATACTGTCGAGGGAAGAGGCCTTTACCTCGTCCAGGACGAGACACCCCATGAGGGTCCACGTCACGGCAGGGGTGATGAAGGACGGGACCATTACCGCTCTCAGGATGGATGATCTGATGACGGCTGGAGCATACGGCCCCCACGGCCTTACAGTGCTTTGTAATGCAGCTTCCAAGGTCCTTCCCCTCTTCAACAAGGTGGAGAACGTCGAGTTCATCGGTCGCACCGTCTACACCAACCAGCCGGTAGGAGGAGCCTACAGAGGCTACGGTGTTACCCAGGCGACATTCGGTTTTATGCAGTTCATCGACGATCTGACGAGAAAACTCGACGTGGATATCTTGGAGTACGTCAAAAAGTGGCATATCAAAGAGGGGGAGGGCTCTCCCGTGTTCGAGGCCATCGGAGAGGGCAAGGCAGGAGTTCCTCAGGTCATAACGTGCTGTAAACTCAGCGAGTGTATCGATCGAGGTGCCGAGGCCATAGGGTGGTACGAGAAAAGGGACAGACGTATATCCGATAGCCCCGGAAAGGTCCGTGGGGTAGGCATGGCGGTCTCTATGCAGGGATCGGGAATTCCGCTCATAGACATGGGAAGCGCCTACATGAAGTTGAACGAGGACGGCTCCTGTAACCTCCTCATGGGGGCGTCCGATACCGGAACCGGATCCGACACCGTGATGTGTCAGATTGCCGCGGAGGTGCTGGATATACCCACAGATATGGTGGTCCCGCTTTCCTCCGATACGGACGTCACTCCTTTCGACGTAGGAGCCTATGCGTCCTCCGGTACCTACGTATCAGGAGGAGCAGTAAGGGCTTGCGCAGAGGATTTTCTTAAGAACATAATGAAGGTAGCTTCCGTCATGTTGGAGGTTCCGGTCGAAAGACTGGAGACCTCCGGGGGTAGGATATGGGATCGCGATAATTCCGATGTCTCCACCGACTTCGGATCGCTGTGCTGTTTCTCCCTCTACGGTGCCGGTGAAAACATGCAACAGATTCAGGGGTACGGATCCTACACGTCTCCGGTGTCACCGCCTCCCTTCATCGCCCAGTTCGCCGAGGTGGAGGTGGATACCTTCACCGGCAGGGTGGAGGTGCTTCGTTTCGTCAGCGCCGTGGACTGCGGTAAAGCTCTCAATCCTAAAATGGCCGAGGGGCAGGTCGAGGGAGGAGTCCTCAACGGTATAGGTTACGCCTTGACCGAACAGTATCTCTTCGACGACAAGGGAAGAATGACCAACCCGGATTTCGGAAATTACAAGGTCTTCGGATCCCTGGATGTCCCGAAAATCGAGACCATTCTGGTGGATTCCTACGAGGAAACCGGTCCTTTCGGAGCTAAATCCGTCTCGGAGGTATGTATAAACGGACCGGCTCCGGCCATCGCTAACGCGATATACGACGCCGTAGGCGTGAGGATATTCGACCTTCCTCTTACTCCCGAGAAGATCCTGGCCGCCTTGAAAGACGTGGATCGCTGAGAGCGAGGTCTGTTCGACGGGGGCGGTCAAGGACCGCCCCCGTCGAGTTGAGGTGTTTTCCTCGAAAGGGGGAATGTCACAGTGGATCAAAATCGCTATATCATCTCTAACGGCGTCGTGGCCGACGGCAGAGGCGTCTTCTTTTACAACGGATCCGTTTTGGTCGATAGCGGTAGGATCGCCTCCGTAGGTCCTCTCGACGACATGGAGGTAGAGGGCCTTCCGGTTTTGGACGTGGGTGGTAGGTTGATACTGCCAGGTTTGGTGAATATGCACCATCATCTCTACTCCCATTTTGCCCCCGGTCTGGCTCCTCACGGTCCTTCGGAGGGTTTCGTCGAGGTTTTGGAGGACCTATGGTGGCCTCTTGACGCCTCCATGGACGAGAGCTCGGTCTATTGGTCCTCCCTATGTGGCGCCATGGACTCGGTTCGCCATGGGGTTACCACCTTTTTCGATCATCACGCTTCGATGAACCTGTCGGAGGGAGCGCTTGACGTGATAGACCGTGCCGTCGAAAAGGTCGGATCGAGGGCGGTCCTATGTCTGGAGATGTCCGATCGTCTCGGCAGGGAGCGGGTAAAGGAGCAGTTCGAGGAGAACGTCCGCTTCTGGAGCGCCCACCGAAACGATACCGCCAGAAAGGGAATGCTTGGTATTCATGCCAACATGACGTTGTCGGACGAGTCCATGGCTTTTCTCGGACGGCAAAAGCCCGAGGAGATGTCCATCCACGTCCACTGTGGAGAGGGACGTCCCGACTACGATTTCTGCGTCGAGAAGGGATATCACGGACCGGTCCATCGACTGGACTCGTTTGGACTGATCTCCCCCGGGTCTCTGCTGGTCCACTGTATTCATCTCTCGGAAAGGGATTACCGCATATTGGAGGATATCTCTCCCGCGGTGGTGACCAACCCTGAGTCAAACGCGAACAACAGGGTGGGACGGATGGATAGAGGTCGTATAGGGCGTTTTCTCCTTGGAACCGACGGTATGTCGGGAGATATGGTGGCGTCTCTGCGCTCGGCTTTTCTGCTCGATCGTCAGGCCCCGAGGCTTTGGGAAGGCTTAAAAGACGCCTTCTTCGACGGAAGGTACGACTATGTCCGTCGTTTTTTCCCGGATCTCAGAGGCTTCGAGGTAGGGGCAGCCGCGGATATAGCCGTTTTGGACTATGTTCCCCTTACCCCTGTATCAGAGGATAACCTCTTGGGACATCTCATATTCGGAGCCAAGGGGGGAAACTCTTTTATGACGGTGGTTGACGGAAAGATCCTCTGGCATGACGGAAATTTCACCGACAGCGATTTGAACGATGTCTCTTTGATATCGGAGGCCCGAAAGGCTGCTTTCAGCCTTCACGGCAGATTCGAGGCCCTGGACTGGAACGGACATCTCAGGTGATTCGATAGGCTTACCGAAAGGGAGGGTAAATATGGCAGATTTGACCGTTAAATTAGGGAATTTAAAGTTCACAAATCCGGTGCTTCCCGCAGCGGGTCCCAACGTCATGAGGCTGGAGCAGATGTTGGAGGCAGTGGAGAGAGGGGCCGGAGGCATAGTGACAAAGACGGTGTCCAGAGAACCGGCCGTCTACCCTAAACCCTGTATCTCCAAAGGACCCTGCGATGGTCTTTTGAACTGCGAGACGTGGTCCGATCGACCCTGGCGGAGCTATATAGATGACTATGTCAAGGTCAAGGAGACCGGTGTTCCCCTGATATGCTCCATCGGCTACAGCCCCGAGGACGTTGCCGAGCTTGGAAAGGCGCTGGAGACGGAGGTCGGTCCCGACGTGGTGGAGTTCTCCACCCATTACGTCGGCAAGACCCTCGATCCACTGAAACGGGTGGCCGAGGCCCTTAGAGGGTCTGTCTCCTGTCCTGTATGGATGAAGGTATCTCCCAGTACCCCGGATATCCCTGAGATGGCCAAGGTCATGTCCGATTATGTCGACGGATTCGTCGCGGTCAACTCGGTAGGTCCCGCTCTGGATTTCGATATCGATAATCCTAAGCCTCGGTTGGGGACGGAGGACGGCCACGGTTGGCTTTCCGGACCGGCCATCACCGGCGTCGCTCTTTATGCGGTCTATCAGATATCCCATTCTCAGGATAAACCGGTCGTGGGGGTGGGAGGCATCAGGACCGGAGAGGATGCGGTCAAGTTTATTATGGCAGGGGCTTCTTTGGTCGGAATATGTTCCGAGGCGATACGCAGAGGAACCGGCATATACGGAAAGATAGCCTCCGAGATATCCGATTGGATGGATCGAAAGGGATATGGCTCGTTGGACGATATTCGTGGTCTATATGCTCCGGTCGAGGCGGGCGATTCGAGATGATCGGAGGCCTCGATATGGATGGACGCAGGGTGGTGGGGAAGCCGGAGCCGAGGAAGGACGGTTGGGATAAGGTAACGGGCAGGGCTCTTTTCGTGGACGATATACCTTTGGATGGATGTTGGTACGGCGGAGTTCTTAGGTCGACCGTTGCCAGAGGAATTCTCAAGGGGATCGATAGAGATCCCTCCTTCGACTGGTCCAAGGTTACGGTCGTGACCGCTGCGGACCTGCCAGGGGCTAATATGGTGGCCTCGGTGCGAGACGACTGTCCCATATTGGCGGAGAACCGAGTTTCCTACGTTACGGAGCCTATCGCCTTGGTTGCCGCCCCGGATAGACAATTGCTCGAAAGGGCCTTATCCTGCCTGAGACCGATCATAGAGCCGGACGGGGATCCTGTGATCGACGTGATGGAGGCATTGAAGGCCGAACGGATCGTATGGGGAGAGGACAACGTTATACAGCAGTTCGATATCCGTCGAGGAGATCTGGCCGCCGGTTTCGACGAAGCTGACTTTATCTTCGAGGAAACCTACAGCACCCAGCATCAGGAACAGGCCTATCTGGAGCCACAGGGTGCCTTTGCCGTGCCCACTTCCGACGGAAGGGGAGTCGAGGTCACCATATCCTGTCAGTGCCCTTTTTACGTGCATAACTCGTTGTCCAAGGGGTTGCCTCTTGATCCGGAGAGCATAGTGGTGAAGCAGTCCACCACGGGAGGAGCCTTCGGAGGAAAGGAGTTTTATCCGTCTCTGGTTGCCCTCCATGTGGCGGTTTTGGCATTGGCCTCGGGTAAAACTGTCAAGATGATATTCGATAGGGAGGAAGATCTGGCATCTACCTCCAAAAGGCACCCGTCGGTCACCGGAATTCGCTCCGGTCATAAAAAAGACGGTACCTTAACCGCCATGGACGTGGACTTTATCCTGAACGGAGGGGCCACCACCACCTTGAGCGTGGTAGTGCTCCAGAGGGGGGTCCTCCACGCGACGGGGTGTTATCGGGTCCCGAACGTCAGGGTACTGGGAAGGGCGGTAGCCACCAATCTACCCCCCAGCGGAGCCTACAGGGGGTTCGGTGTTCCCCAGTCGGTTTTCGCCGTGGAGCGTCACATGGATCTTGTAGCCTCCAGACTGGGAATCTCTCCCGTCGACATCCGTAGAGCGAACATGCTCGAAGTGGGGGACATCCTGCCCTGCGGACAGGTTCTGGATCAGGTCGCAGCCAGAGAGGTCATGGATAAAGCCCTGAAGAGCTCGGACTACTTCGAAAAGGCGAAGAGATATTCGGAGGAAAATCGCTCTGGATCTAAGGTGCTTAAAGGCATAGGGACGGCGGTATTCCTTCACGGAGGGGCCTTCACCGGTTCAGGAGAGGACCATATAGACGGCGTCACAAAGGTCGTTTTTGTTCCCGGAGAGGTTCCGGAAGACGGGCGGGTCGAGATAAGAATAGGCAGCACAGAGATGGGCCAAGGAGCTGCCACTGTGTTGCCCCAGATAGTCGCTGAAGGCCTTATGCTGGATCTCGAGAAGGTGGATTACATGGACCCCGATACCTCCGCCGTTTCGAACAGCGGGCCGACAGTAGCCTCTCGTACCACCGTCGTCGTAGGGGCCATATTGACCAGATCGGCCCAGGATATGATAGATAAGCTGAGGGATTTTATAGGGGAGAGAAAAAACTCGATTGTCTCCTACGAGGACGGTTTATTCCGTTTCGATGGAGGAACGATATCCTTTATGGAGGCGGCCCATAGCTATTCCGAGGTCAAGGGCGAGCTCGTAGGGTGGGGTAGATATCGTTCCACCGGAAGCCGCTGGGACGACGATACGAACAGCGGAGACGCCTATCCCTCCTATTCCTGGGCTTGCGACGTGGTAGAGGTGGAGGTGGACAGAGATACCCTGGAGGTCGTCCCCACCAGGCTTTACGCCGCCGTTGAGATAGGGACGGTTATCAACCCGGTCCTGGCTGAGGGACAGTACGAAGGGGGGACCCTGCAGGCTCTCGGTTACGGTTGGCTGGAGGATATGAAGGTCAAAAGAGATCGCATAGATGCGGGGTCTCTGAGTAAATATCTTATACCGACCACGATGGATACGCCGTCCTTCCAAGTCGAGTTCTTAGAGGTACCATACGAATACGGGCCCTATGGAGCTAAAGGGTTGGGCGAGCTCCCCCACGACGGAGCCGCTCCTGCTTTGGCCCAGGCGATAGGGCATGCGTTAGGGATATTCCCCAAGGACATCCCGGTGACCCCGGAGAGGATCACCGCCATGTTGACCTCAAAGGAGGAACGGCGATGAGAATCGCTTTGTCTGTAAACGGAGAAAAACTAAACCTCGAGGTGAGCCCTCTCGACCGTCTCTTGGATATACTTAGGACCAATAGGGGACTGACCGGAACCAAAGAAGGTTGCGGAGAGGGAGAATGCGGTGCCTGTGCTGTCATTCTGGACGGCCGACTGGTCAACTCCTGCATGATCCCTGCCATGGAACTCCACGGCAGCAAGGTGCTGACAGTAGAGGGACTTGAAGGGGAGGGCGATCTCCTGCAAAGGGCATTCGTGGAGGAGGGAGCGGTACAATGCGGCTTCTGTACTCCCGGGATGGTCATGGCCTCCAGGGCCCTGCTCGCCAGGCATTCCCATCCGACCAGGGAGGAGATCAAGGAGGGGCTTGCTGGCAATCTATGTCGTTGCACCGGCTACGAAAAGATAATAAAGGCCGTGTCCAGGGCGGCTGACGAGGGATACGGCGAGATAGCTGAGACCGATCTGGGTTTTCAGGAAATGGAAAGGCCCTCCGAGACCGCCGGTCTTAGCGAAGACGAAATAGACAAGGTTTTTCTACCCTACGATCTCGATGAAGCCTGTCGGGTCTTAAGCCGTTTCGACGATGTTTACATGCTTGCCGGTACGACAGATTTCTACCCGGACCTTAAGAAAGGGAAGCCCCTTCCAGAGCGATTGATGGATCTTACCCATATATGCGAACTGAAGAAAATAGACGTATCGGAAGCCAATGTGATTGTCGGGAGCGGAGTTACCACCCAAAGGATAGCGGAAGATCCGGCTATAGCGGAGTTTTTTCCGGCCCTCAGGGAAGCCGCCGACAGCTCCGCGGCGATCGCCATAAAAAACAGAGCCACCTTGGGTGGGAACCTGATGACTGCGTCCCCTGCAGCCGACATGCCTCCGGTCCTCATGATGCTGGGGGCTAAGGCGGTCCTTCGAAGTTCCTCCGGCATAAGGGAGGTTCCGATGGATTCCCTCTTCAAAGGCTACCGGGAGACTGTCCGTCATCCCGACGAGCTCCTGGATTCCGTAACGATTCCCATACCCAAAAAAGGAACTGTTCAGGCTTTTTACAAAAGAGGATCGAGAAAATCTCTGACCATCTCGAGGGTAAACGTGGCTTGCTCTGCTAGACTGGAGGACGGAGTGGTGAGGGATATGAAGGTAGTAGCCGGGACGATGTCGATCCTCCCAAGCCCTTTGGTACAGGTATCCGAGATGGTCGAGGGGAAGCCGATAACGGCATCTCTGATAGAGGTCGTTCGAGAAAAAGCCAGAGACGGAGTCCATCCGAGAACCTCGGAGGAGTACAGAAAAAACATCACCGGAAATATGGTAGCTCGTTTTCTGGGCGAGCTTGGTCAGGGATTTTGAGGAGGGACGACAGTGGAAGCCGACGTTATCTTCAACAGGATGTTGGACGTTATAGAGAGAGACGTAGTGCCCCTAACCCGTAAAGGGGTGGAAGAAGGACATAAGGTCTTCGGTGCGGCGATCCTTAAAAAGGACGATCTCTCGTTGGTGGTCGCCGGGACGAACCACGAGCTTGAATGTCCTCTATGGCACGGAGAAGTCTACACCATAAAGAAATTTTACGAGATTTCGGACAGGCCTGATCCGCAAGACTGTGTGTTTCTGTCCACTCATGAGCCTTGCTCGATGTGTCTGTCTGCCATCGCCTGGGCTGGTTTTCCGGAGTTCTATTTTCTTTTCAGTTACGACGATACGAAAGACGCCTTTTCCATACCTCACGATATAAAAATGCTAAAAGAGGTCTTTAAATGCGATGCACCTACCAGGAAAAATTCCTTCTACCAGGCCCATCCCTTGATGGAGATGGTCCCTGATCTGGACGATCCCGACGACGCTAAAGAGCGTATCTCTAGGATCCAGCGCGAGTACGATTCTATGTCTTCGGTCTACCAGTCGAGAAAGGATACGAACTCGATCCCTTTAAAGTAAAAACGGAGGAGATCTCTTCCTCTTGCCAAGGATGTAGGCTTTCGTCTATACTGAATATGCTTTACAGCTGGTTAACGTCATTATGATGTGAGTCGCACGATAACGTCCAAGCAGAGGGAGGTCGGCAAAAGTCATGGAAGTCCTTAAAGTTTCCGCAAACTCGCAACCTAAATCGGTGGCCGGAGCTATCGCTGCGGTCATGAGAGATTCCGGTATGGTGGAATGTCAAGCCGTTGGAGCTGGTGCGGTGAATCAAGCGGTCAAATCGATCGCCATCGCTCGAGGTTACGTGGCTCCTAACGGAATCGATTTGGTCTGTGTGCCGGCTTTCGCCAAGATATTGATAGAGGGCGAGGAAAGAACCGCTATCCGTTTTCAGCTTGAATCCCGTTAGCTACCCGGAACGATAGAAAAAGCGGCCCTAGGGCCGCTTTTTTAATTGGCGTTGTCGAGATAGACGATGTATAATTTCTCGATAACGTTTTATCCTTAAACTCACGACACAGGAGGTAACGCTATGGCCGAAAGTATTAAAGCCCCTAGAGGAGTTCGGGATATTCTTCCCGATGATTCATGGAAATGGGGCCATACGTTGAATATGTCCCGAAAGATCGCCGATCTTTTTTCGTATAAAGAGGTCCATCTCCCCATATTCGAGCATACGGAGCTTTTCGCCAGAGGCATCGGCGACACCACCGACGTCGTGGAAAAGGAAATGTACACCTTCGAGGACAAGGGTGGGCGGAGCATAACTTTAAGACCGGAGCTGACCGCATCTATGGTCAGATGTTACCTGGAACATTCCATGAATGGCGGACCTCAGCCTGTTAAGCTATGGGGATCTGGCCCGATGTTTCGCTACGAGAGACCTCAGAAGGGGAGATACCGCCAGTTTTGGCAGCTCGATTTCGAGGCTCTAGGTTCTGATAGCCCTCTAGTGGACCTGGAGGTCATAATGACCGCCATCGAGCTTTTTAGAAATCTCGGCATGTCCAATCTGGAAGTGGTCATAAACTCGGTAGGATGTCCTGAATGTCGCCCTGCCTACAGGGAGGCTCTGATGGACTACCTTCGTCCTTACCTGGATGAGCTATGCGGTACCTGCCAGAACAGATTCGACAGAAATCCCCTCCGAATACTGGACTGCAAGAACGACAGGTGCAAAGAGATCACCGACGGAGCTCCGGCCATATTCGAGACCCTTTGTGACGAGTGTTCCGAACACTTCAAAGCTGTGACATCCGGTCTCGATTCCCTCGGTATCGTCTATCACGTGGACAAGAGACTGGTCAGAGGGTTGGACTACTACACAAAGACGGCTTTCGAGGTGCAGTCGGGAGATCTCGGCGCCCAGAACGCCGTCTGCGGCGGAGGTCGTTATGACAACCTGTCGGAAGCGATCGGAGGACCTCACGTGCCAGGCGTTGGTTTCGCCGCCGGGCTTGATCGGATAGTCCTGACAATGGAGCAGCAGGGGTGCGATTTCGGGCGGAAACCGACCCCGGATGTTTTCGTGGTCTGTGCGGACGAGATAGCTCGCTCTCTGGCGGTAGATGTCCTCTATCGTCTCAGAAGGGAGGGGATCTCCGCGGATATGGATTATCTTGGCCGAAGCATGAAAGCCCAGATGAAGTCCGCCGTCAATGGAGGATCCTCTGTCGCCTGTATAGTAGGCGGAGACGAGTTGGACAAAGGGGTCGTGACGGTAAAGGATCTCTCCAGGTCGGAGCAGACCCAGGTGGAACTGGAGAGTTTGACCTCCAGCGTCTCCCGACTATTGGTTTAGAGTGTTTTAATAAAGTGGGGATGATTTAGATTATGGGAACAGGTGTTTTTTCGGCTTCCTGGAAAAGGTCCGTCTTCTGCGGATCTGTAAACGGAAGCCATGAAGGCCAAGTCGTAACGGTAAACGGATGGGTCCGAAAACGTCGTGACCTGGGCGGTATTATCTTCATAGAGCTGTGGGATCACACCGGGACGGTTCAGGTCGTCTTCAATCCCGAACTGTGTCCCGAGCCTCACGAGAGGGCTAAAGCTCTTCGGAGCGAGTTCGTCGTGGCTGTTAAGGGATCCGTAAGAGTTCGTCCCGACGGGACCTGTAACGACGATATGGCGACGGGGCGATGGGAGATCATGGTCGACGATTTCGTTCTCCTGGCTCCGGCTAGACCTCTGCCATTCGAGGTTGGAGAGGGCACCGACGGAGTGGACGAAAACCTCAGGCTTTCCTATCGATACCTCGATCTGAGGCGTAACAGGATGCAGAGAAACTTAAGGGTACGCCACGATGTGGCGCGGTATACCAGAGAATTCCTTAGCGACAGGGGATTTTGCGAGGTAGAGACCCCTGTTCTCACTAAGTCCACCCCTGAGGGGGCCAGGGACTATCTCGTTCCCAGCAGGGTCAATCCCGGTTCTTTCTTCGCCCTGCCTCAATCGCCCCAGATCTTCAAGCAGATACTGATGATAAGCGGTATGGATCGATATTTTCAGATCGCCAAATGTTTCAGGGACGAAGATCTTCGGGCCGACAGACAGCCGGAGTTTACACAGGTGGATATCGAGTTAAGCTTTCTCACAGAGGAAGATATATACGAGATGATGGAGGCCTACATGGTAGGTCTCTTCAGGGACAGACTGGGAGTTGAGCTCCAAACTCCTTTTTTGAGGATGCCCTACAGGGAGGCCATGGACCGTTTCGGAAGCGATAAGCCCGATCTGCGAATTCCCTTCGAGATAGTCGATCTTGGAGATGTTTTTGCAGACGGTGGATTCAAGCCCTTTGAGGAACTCCTAAAAAGGGGGGGGTACGTCAGAGGAGTGGTCCTTCCCGGGGGAGCCTCTCTTTCCAGACGTCTGATAGAGCAGGTGTGCGAGAGGGCCAAGACGCTTGGAGCTCCTGAGATGGCCTATTTCCAGTTCAAAAACGGAGGGGTCAAAGGACCTCTTGCCAAGTTCTTGAGCGACGCCAAACAGGTCGATCTCGGAAGGGTCTCCGGTGCTTCCGACGGAGATGTCCTGTACGTGATGGGTCATGAAAACTGGAGTCTTGTGTGCTCCGTGCTGGGGCAGATCCGGTTGGAGATCGCAAAAGAACATGGCCACGTAAGGGATTCCTGGGAATTCCTCTGGGTGACGGAGTTTCCTCTGTTCGAATGGGATGAAGATGAAAAGAGATGGACGTCGGTACACCATCCCTTCACCATGCCGATGGTGGAAGACCTTCCGTCCATGGACGGGGATCCTGGATCGGTAAGATCCAGAGCTTACGATCTGGTTTTAAACGGAAACGAGGTTGGAGGAGGATCCATAAGGATCCACGATCCTGCTATACAGTCCAAGGTGTTCGGTTGTCTGGCCTTCTCGGAGGATCAGGCCAGGGAGAGGTTCGGCTTCCTTCTGGATGCCCTGAGCTACGGGACTCCTCCTCACGGAGGTATAGCCCTTGGATTCGATCGATTGATCATGCTTCTCACCGGATCCAACTCCATCAGAGAGGTCATGGCTTTTCCCAAAACCGCCAAGGCCCAGAGCCTCATGTCAGGTGCTCCCTCCGAGGTCGGAATCACCCAGATGGAGGAACTCCACATAAAATCGACCTTCGTCCCCAAAGGATAGATTGAGTTTTTTCGGGGTCGTCACTGAACGGTGGCGGTCCCATTTTTGTTATACTGTGCTTAGAGAGGGGGCGTTTCTTATGTTGGTCCGTTATCTAGGTCACTCGGCTTTTCACGTAAGAGGGGAGTCGGTCAGTTTCTTGATAGACCCCTTCCTTACGGGAAACCCTAAAGCCGTAGGAAAAATCGACGATTTTGACGACGTCGACTACATCTTCGTGACTCACGGTCACGGCGATCACATAGGCGATACTCAGGAGATTGCGAGAAGAAGCGGGGCCACCGTCGTGTGTAATTATGAGATATCGGTCTATCTATCTCGATCGGGAACAAGATGTCATGCCATGCATATCGGCGGTTCCTTTGAGTTTCCCTTCGGGAAGGTAAAGATGACCCCTGCCCTACACGGTTCGGATATAGATTCTCCTGACGGGATGATACCGGGGGGTGCGGCTGGAGGGTTTGTCATAGAGGTGGACGGTAGGAGGTTATATCATTCCGGGGATACCGGCTTGACCCTCGATATGGGATTGCTGAAAGAAGAGGAAATCGAGGTGGCTATGTTGCCTATTGGAGGCAATTTCACCATGGACGTAGAGGACGCCGCAAAGGCGGCGAACCTCATCCGTCCCAATCATGTCATACCTATGCATTACGATACCTTCGAGGTGATAGAAGCCAGTCCGGAGGAGTTCGCCGCCGCAGTCAGCGGGACGGTGGACGTGGTGATTATGGCTTCCGGAGAGAGCGTCGAGTTCCCTCTGGTCGAGGTTTTGGATCAGTAACGAAGGCCGAATACCGGATGGTATATCCTCTCGTCGTGTAGGCACTGTGCCTGGTCTTCCAGGGCTTCCTGGGCTTTTTCGCCTAAACTGATAGATAAGATCGACGTCAGCACATGTACCAGGAAGATCGGCCCGATCAGGCTGCTTCCGAATGTAGGGCTGTTATCGCTGACGTAGAAAGATAGATCGGCGAATCTACATATAGGGGCCGCGGGGCTGTCGGTTATGGTGACGATGGCGGCCCCGTTTTTCTTCGCCCTCTCTACCGATTCGGTTACCTGAATGGCATAGCCTGGAAGATCGCAGGCTATTACCATGTCCTCCGGTTTTATGCCCCTAGCCTGTTCTATAAGGGTCAAGGATCCCCTCTTCATCAGGATTCCGTTTAGAGCCATCTCCCTGAATCTGGAGAACATGGACTCGGCCACCATGGACGAGATCCCCCAGCCGGTGCAGTATATATTTTGTGCTTTTTTGACGATGTCGCAGAAGAGAGTGATCTTGTCCTGAGAGAGCTGATTCCACGTGTCGTCTAGATTGGCGTGTTCCATTTGGTGGATTTTATCGGGAAGGTCGTTCTCATCGTTCATCACCCGATTCAGCCTTGCTGCCGGATTTACCTGCTCTAAAACGGCTTCTTTTAGTGCTTCTTTCAGATCCGCGTATCCCTCGAACCCCAAGACCCTGGCTACCCTCACCATCTGGGCCTTTGATACCTCCAGACGGTCAGCCACGTCTCCTATAGATATGAAAGCCGCTTCCCTCATGTGGGTCAAGAGGTATTCCACTACCCTTCGTGCCTTGGTAGGCATGTTGTCAAGATGGGACCTCAATAGGTCCTGTAACTGTTGAGTCTCCAAAAAAACACCTCCATCCGAAGAAACTTGTACCCTAGTACAGTTTAAGACGAAAGGATAGTTTAGTCAATTCTCTCGGTCGAAACAACGAAACCGCCGTTTGGTCAGAATGTTCTCGTTTTCGTCGAGTCAATCCAACAGTGCCGATATCAGTTTCTCTATCTTTTCAACCTCTTTTTCGGTAATACGTCTATTTTTATACCAGTATTCTGCACACGAGTTACGGTCAAAGATCTCCTCCAGGTAGATTCTCTCCCCTCCCGAGTCACCCCCTGAGGGGATCAGCGACCCCGGGTCCACCTTCAGTATGTTGCCTAGCTTCCCGAGCAATTTTATCGAGGGTGTCTTTCTGTTGCCCTCGAGAGCTTGAACGTAGGTTCTGCTTATATCTGCTCTTTCAGCCAGCTCTAACTGGGTCATCCCGAGACTTTCCCTGAGCAGTTTTATCCTGAGGCCGGTGCTTCTAATTGTTGGTCTCTCCCTTCTGGGTTTCCTCCGCAATGTAGGAGTGATACGCCTCGTCGAAGAAGTCATATTCCAGCTGCATGGCTCTTCTGTAATGACACCGAGCTCTCTCATGATTTGTTCCGTGACGGTTTACCAGTTCCGCCAGGGTGTTCGTCAGGATTCTGAACGATTCGGAGGAGTAGGTGTCGATCCATTCCATATAGCGTGATCTGGAATGGTCCCCTCGCTTCAGCTCGGTTCCTAAAAAAAGGTACAACGCATCACAGGGAAGTGTAGCCGCTGCTATGTCTCCGATCCCTTCCGTGGCCGCTACCCTCAGCAGGAAATCGACGTAGTTGGACGTAGCCTTGGAAGGATAGCAGTTTAGGGGAAATCCCCATTTTTTCGAGTAGGCTCCATGGAGCTTCAATTCCTCGAAGACACCGTTGAGGAGGGAGACGAATACCTCCATGGTCTCATCGTCTTGGCTTTTGGATATCCCGAAGGCGAACGCCTTTGCGTATGCTTTGAGATAGAAGGAGTCTTGGGAGAGGTAACCTTGGAAGGTCTCCAACTTCAGAGATCCCGTTTTGAGTCCTCGTATGAAAGGATGATCCAGACAGGCTAGAGCTACGTCCATGTTTTCGTCAAAAAGGACCGTTGATAATTCGACCATAAATCGACAAATCCCCTTTTTTTTAGAGTTTTGGTGTGCTTAGAATGACTCTAACCGAACCTTCCGTTCTTGCCAAGCCTTTTATCCCGTGTGATAATCTTCGTCGGATGAAAAGATCTGTAGACGTCGCTGAGAGGAATGGTATCCTATGGATTTTAGAGAATTGGAGACTTTTATAGCTATAGTGGAAAAGGGCAGCATCTCCGCTGCGGCTGCCGCCCTAGGCGTCTCCCAGCCTGCGGTGAGTAAGAGGGTTGCCAGGCTCGAAAAAGAGATGGGAGCGACGCTGTTTGCCAAGGGGCACAAACATTCGAGTCTGACTTCTGAGGGGTCGGTTTTCTACAAGTCCGCTCTGAGGATGCTGGACTGTCGAAAAAAGACGAAGCTTCAGATAGCCGAGATCTCCGAGGAGCTTTACGGCTCGGTCACGATAAGCGCCAGCTCGATCCCCGGAGATTACATCCTCCCCGCTTTTCTCGTAGAGTTTATCGAACGCCATCCGGGGGTGGACGTAAAGGTCCGAGTCGGAGATTCCCAGACTGCGCTAGAAGATCTGTCTGTTCATAAGGCCGATCTGGCCATCGTCGGCACCGACCGTTCTTTGCCTGGATTCTCCAGCGTTCCTTTTCTGAACGACGAACTTGTGCTGGTGGTGGGCAGAAGACATCCTCTTGCTACGAAAAAGAGCGTCGGACTGGGGGAGCTTGCCTCGTTGAAGTTGGCCGGCAGGAGTTCGGGATCGGGAACCAGACAGATATGGGAGAGGGCTTACAGATCCGTAGAGGCTGGGTCGAAGGATATTCCTCTGCAATTCGGTCACGCTTTGGCCGTGGTCAATGCAGTAGCCAGCGGCGCCGAGGCAGGCGTGGTGTCCCGGGTGGCGGCGGAAACCAACCCAGATGTGGCTGTAGTCGCGTTCGATCCTCCGGTCAGGAGGCCTTTCTACATGGTTTACGGTCTATGCGAGACCAAGGCGGTGGAGTCTTTGGTGTCCTTCCTGATGGAAAAAGCGGAGAGCAGAGAGGTCTGACGATGGAGAACGAAGCGTTGAAAAAGGTAAGATCCTTTCTCGAGTCCAAGGGCTACGACGGAACGATACATCATACCGACGATACCATATTTACGGTGGAGGACGCCTCCAGGGCAGTAGGAGCTCCTCCGGAGGAGATATTGAAGAGCCTAATCTTCATGGTAAGCGGCGATCCTGTTTTGATATTGATGTCCGGTGATAACAGGGTCGACCCCAAGAGGATCGCCTCGATCATGGGAACAGCCAACTCGAAGGTTAAGATGGCTCAGCCGGATTACGTTTATTCCAATTTCGGCTATAAGGTGGGAGGTGTCCCTCCCGTAGGGTATCTGCCGTCTCTTACTGCTCTGGTGGACGAGGAGCTTAGTAGGTTTGACGTAGTCTGGGCCGCTGCCGGTACTGATCACGACTTCTTTCCTATTTCGCCTGAGCTCCTGTTGGAGTATACGGAGGGGAGAATGGTGTCCTTGAAAAAATAGTATCGTCCATATAGAAAAGACGAGGGGGATTTCCCCCCTCGTCTGCGAGGTCAGCTTCTTCTTTCCGGGATAAGTGCCTCGAAAGCGTTTATGTCCCTTCTGTTGAAGTGCTGGGAGTATATCGGTTTCAGAAACAGCTCGATGTTTCTCATGGCGATTGCCTCCATGATGTGACCGCCTATCACCTGATGGTCCGGGGAGCTGAAGACTCCGTGGAGATGGGGATACATCCCGTCTCTCCTGAAGCTTATGTCTCCCGAGAGAGAGATTAGCTCCATCGTTCCGTCGTAATTTTTCTTGAGATATTCTTTTCCGGTAAACCATCCGAAGGTTACGGATGAGACCATTCCTAGTCCGGAAATTACTACGGCGGAGTCTACGTTGCTTCCCCGGCAGGCCGTGACGATGCAACCGTGAAGGTTTTCCCCGTCCTCTATGTGAAGCGCCAGGAGTTCCTCCGTTCCACAGTACTGCATTATCTCGCCCCCTTTTTTTATCTCGTGCCCTTTGATCGGTTCCTCCTGTCTTTATTGTACTATATAGAGAGCGTTTTCCCAAAAGTATTCAAGTCGTATCTTTCTATGGAGGGTCTCCATGTCTTCTTATCTCGGTATTGTAGCGGTGTTCGTTGTGGGAATAGCGGCGGGGTTTTTGAACGTTACGGCGGGAGGAGGGAGCCTGTTGAGCTTGCCTATGTTGGTTTTTACGGGACTTCCTCTTCCTGTCGCCAACGCCACTAACCGTATCTCCATATTTTTTCAGAACACTGTGGCCACCACGAAGTTTTACCGGTCGGGTGCTCTTTCCGTCCGGGAGGCGTTGTCTTTAACCGTCCCTGCCACGTTAGGATCTGTGGTCGGCACATCTTTGGCTATAGAGCTGAATCCTAAAGTCCTTCAGATTTCCATATCGATTTTAATATCCGTTATGGCTTTTTTTCTTCTGTTCAAGCCGTCCATGTGGGAGAAGGAGAGGCGTAGGGATGTTCCCAGGCCTGTTTTGTTTCTCATCTTCTTTGGAATAGGGGTTTACGGTGGGTTCGTTCAGGCAGGAGTGGGGTTCATCTTCCTTTGGGCCCTTTCCGGGGTTGTCGGTCACGATCTCCTTCGGTCAAACGCCCTCAAGGTCGCGGTTATCCTGTCCTATACGTCCATCAGCGTTGCTATGTTCGCAGCGAAGGGATTGCTGGATCTTAAGGTCGGTCTGGTGCTTGCCTGTGGTTCCATGCTCGGCGGTTATTTAGGGGCTCGTTTTGCCGTGTCCAAGGGTAGTTGTTGGATTCGATGGATGGTTGTTGGTGCGGTTATCGTAAGTGCTTTCAAGATGATGTTTCAGGCTCTTTCCGCTTGAGACAGGAAAAGATACGAGGCCGACCTCAAGGTCGGCCTCGTATCATCTTTGACAGAATATGTATTCCTGTAACTCCGTTCCGGAGAGTCCTGCTCCTATGGCCACAGAAAGTTTCAGACGAGCTTTTTCGGGAGACAGATCTCCTCCGTTTAATACCCCCATTTCGAAGAGTCGACTGGCGGATCCCTCGAAACAATATCTATCGACGACCCTACCGGCCGAACATCTCGAGGTAAGCAGAACCGGCACCGATGATCTTACCAGTGCCTTGACTGAGGGAATCCAGCCGGGGAATATATTTCCGTTTCCGAAAGCGGCTAAAACGACCCCGTCGGGGAGGTTGTCGGAAGACATGGTCAAGGCTGCCAACAGACGCTCCCCGCCTCCCAGAGACGCCTGAATCAGCTCGACTCCTTTCGCCGGTGTCACGCCTTCGATTATCTTCCCTCTCTTCGGCGCTCTCCGTAGCATCACGTCCTCGCCGATAATCTCTCCAACCGGTCCCCTGTCCAAAGCGACGAATCCACTTCTCCTGTAGTTGCTTTCCTGAGTTATCTCGGAAGCGGCGAAGATACAGTCTTGTATACACACCAAGACCCCCGCACCCCAGCACGCCTGAGATCTGGCGGATAGGAGCGCTTGGTATAGGTTTACGGAGGAGTCCGTCCCTATTACGTCCGATGGATAGGTCGCGCCGGTGAATATAACCGGTTGCGGATAGGCCCACATAAGATCGGCCAGGTATGCCATCTCCTCGATGGTGTCTGTGCCGCAGGTGATGACGATTCCCTGTATTCCGTCTATCACCAGCTTGTTCAGTATATCCATTAGGTCGGAGGTCATGCGTATGGAATAATGGCTGCTGGCCTGGTGACTCCAATCTACCAGATGGATTTCCTCGGCCATTTCCGGAGGCAGCCATTGCAGCATCTCCTCCGCCGTGACCTCTGGAGTATGGCCGTTTTTGCGTTCGGAGTAACGCATTCCGATCTCTCCTCCGGCCATCACCAACGCTATTTTACCCCGATTAGGCAAGGTAAAAGCCTCCTGCCCTAATATCCAAGGTCTTCGCCTACCAGGATGACGTGGGATTCCCGTCCCATGGTCGGGTTTTCCATTATCAGTAGAGCCCTACATACCGTTTTGGGAACGGGGCAACCTATGTGATACCCCAGCTTGGCACAGGGAACGTCCAATCCGAGTCTGATGGCGTTCATCGGAGTGGCTACGTCTCTTACCCTTTGCATGGCCGATTCAACGTCTTTGCAGACCTTGTTTATCCCCACGACGTAGATTATCTTTCCTCCGGTCCAGCACATGCCGGCCAGCCTGTTGCCGGTGCCATCGATGTTCACCATCTTCCCGTCTATGGTCACGGCGTTTGTGCTGGTAAGAAATACATCGCTTGACAGCTCGTCCTTTAGTTTCTGTTTTTTCCCCTCGGCGGTCAAAGAAGGATCCCAGTGATGGTGCACCGTGTGTCCCTTTTTCTCTAAGGCCTCAAAGGCTCCTATCTCCCTTATGGTTACGGTACCAGGCACCCCTACGGATGCGCCCTCGGGGATGAGTTTAAGCACCGCTTTCAGCGCTTCTTCCTTAGTGCTTACGTATGCGGCTCCATAGCCGCGTCCCTCCAGAGCTTTGACGATCGTAGTTCCCAGACGATTTTTCCACTCTGTCCGGATGTCGTCGAAAGCGGATGCCTGTTTTTCGCTCATGAATCCATACCTCCCAAATATCTGGTTTAGTCTCATCTCTGACGATAATGGCAGAGTTTCAAGTAAAAGTCCAGTCTCGTAGGAGGTGTCAAGGTCTATAGCTTGACACTTTCCGGAGGCCGTTCTATACTATGACGTCTCGTCGGGAGGGGTTGCCGTGGGTGCCGATAAGCTTGACAGAAGATTCTATATAGCAGGTCTTTACGATCTTTACGGCCCGGTTCTCACCGAGAAGCAGAGGCGGATATACGAGATGCACGATCTTCAGGATCTGTCTCTCTCGGAGATCTCCGACGAGCTGGGGATAAGTCGTCAGGGTATATCGGATCAGCTACAGAGGGCTAGAGACCGTCTGGAAGAACTGGAGAATATCTTGGGATTTTTCGAAAGATCGGCGGCTTGGGATAGAGTCTACGCCGATGTGCTGAGTTTGATCGATTTGGAAAAGGACCGTCTGCCCTCGGATTTCATCTCTGAGATTCGGGCGATCCTCTCCGAAGTTGATTAGAGCGGCGAAGGGAGAGATTTGACCGTGTTCGACGCCCTGAAGGAAAGGCTTGACGGCGTTTTTGGTAAACTCAAGGGAAAAGGTAAGCTGACCGAGGGAGACGTACAGGAAGCCCTTCGGGAAGTCCGTAGAGCTCTCTTGGAGGCGGACGTCAACTACAAGGTCGTCAAGGGACTGGTCGATAACATCCGTCGAAGGGCTATGGAGAGGTCCGTCCTGGATTCCATTACCCCGGGACAGCAGGTAGTGGCGGTTGTCTACGAGGAACTGATGGATCTCATGGGCTCCGAGCCCAAACCTTTGACCATATCGCCTAAACCTCCGACCTTGATGATGATGGTAGGACTTCAGGGTGGAGGTAAGACCACCAGCACCGTGAAGTTAGCCAAACGACTGAGTAAGGGACATAAACCACTTGTCGTGGCATGTGACCTTCGGCGACCCGCTGCGGTCGATCAGCTCAGGGTCCTAGCCGAGTCCGCCGGAGTAGGATTTTACGGTCCGGAAAAAGGGGAGTCGGACGTCCTCAACGTGATAGACGGAGCGTTGTGTTATGCCAGAGATAGATTGATGGACGTTATTCTCTTCGATACCGCCGGTCGTTTGACGGTGGACGATGAGATGATGGCAGAGCTGGACGCTATGAAGGCCAGGATAGCCCCTCACGAGATTCTTCTGGTCGTGGATGCCATGACCGGGCAGGAGGCCGTATCGGTATCGGAGGCTTTCCACAGTAGGATGGACCTTAGCGGAGTAGTTCTCAGCAAGGTCGACGGCGACGCAAGAGGAGGAGCGGCTTTGGCCGTTCTTGCTACTACCGGAGTGCCCATCAAGTTCGCCGGTGTCGGAGAGGGAATAGACGCCCTGGAGGTCTTCGACGCTAAACGTATGGCGGAACGCATAATGGGTATGGGAGACGTCGTAGGATTGGTGGAGAAGATAGAGCAGGCCACCAGCGAGGAGGACGTCAAGAGACTTTCCTCGTCTCTAAAGAAGAACAAACTGGACTTCGACGATCTTCTGGCTCAATTCGAGCAGATCGAGAAGATGGGCCCTCTGGATAAGGTTATGGAGATGATCCCGGGAGCCGACAAGATAAAGGAACTGAAGGACGGGGAGATGGACCCCCGTAGAATCGCCAGGATGAAGGCCATAATCCAGTCCATGACGCCGGAGGAACGTAGAAGTCCTGCGGTGATCAAGGGAAGCCGAAGGCGAAGAATAGCCCAGGGATCGGGAACTACCGTTCAGATGGTGAACCAACTCTTGAAGCAACAGAGTCAGATGAACGATCTTTGGAAGAAAATGGGCAAGGGGAAGGGACGAAAGAAGTTTCAGATGCCGAAGCTCAAGGGGTTCGGCGGTCTCTTCAATTAAATAAAGTCACTCACGAGGCATGAAACCGGTTACCCGGTTCTATGACGTATCTATATCAGGAGGTGTTTCTAGACATGGCAGTACGTATTCGTCTCGCCCGTCACGGGCGTAAAAAGGCTCCTTTCTATCGTTTGGTGGTAGCGGACTCCAGAAGTCCCAGAGACGGTCGTTTCATCGAGCAGCTTGGTACCTACAATCCTATGACCGAACCATCGGAGATAACCATCGACGGCGACAAGGCGGTCAAATGGCTTCAGCAGGGAGCTATCCCTTCCGATACGGCCAGAGGACTTCTCAAGAAGACTGGAGTTTGGGAGAAGTTCGTCGAGAGCAAAGGCAAGGCGGAGTAGTCGTGCCTGATTACGGTGCCCTGGTCGAGTATGTCGCTCGGGCCTTGGTCACGAAACCCGAGATGGTTCAGGTGTCATCTCAGACGGTGGAGGATGGCACCGTGAAGGTTCTGGTGGAAGTCGATTCCGACGATATAGGTCGTATGATCGGTCGTAGGGGGGCAACCATCAACGCTATTCGTCAGGTAGTACGGGCCGCTGCCGTCAAGTCCAGCGAGCGGGTCGACGTGGACGTTAGGGAGGATTAACGGTGAAGGGCGACGACCTCGTTGAAGTAGGAAAAATAATAGCTCCTCACGGGGTCAAGGGTGAGTTTAAGGTTTTCCCTCTTACCGATTTTCCCGATCGTTTCGAATCCATGGATGAGTTGGATCTGTACGACGGCAACGGGCGGTTCATCAAGACCGTCCCTATATCCTCGGTTAGATTCAGACCGGATAAGGGCGAGGTTATGATTACCTCCCCGAAAATACGGGACAGAGACGAGGCGGAAGCTCTGAGAGGCATGTTGGTAAAGGTCTCCAAGGACCAACGCAGGGATCTGCCTGAAGGCGAGTACTGGATAGACGATCTCATCGGTCTATCCGTAATCGACGAAGGATCGGGCGAGACTATAGGTACTCTGTGCGATGTCATGGTTACCGGGGGATCGGACGTCTATACGGTTAAACGCCCGGATGGACGAGACATGATGATCCCCGCTGTAGGAGTGTACGTCTCTTCCGTGGATATCGCTTCTGGGGTCCTCAAGGTAAAGAACATTGAGGGTCTTAGAGATCTATGAAAGTAACGGTGATAACCGCTTTCCCCGAGTTCTTCCGTGCCTTTTTCGAGACCAGCATCGTCGGTCGTGCCGTCGAGAGAGGTCTCCTCGAAGTTGATGTGGTGGATCTCCGCGATTACGGAGAGGGATCCTACAGCAAGATAGACGATTATTCCTTCGGAGGTAAGGGAGGAATGGTCCTGATGGCCGAGCCCTTAACTCTGGCTTTGGAGGGGTTGCAAGGTGATCCCTACGTGGTCTATCCCAGTCCCCAGGGGGTTTCTCTTACCCAGGAAACAGTGGAGACCCTGTTCTCCAAAGGGGACGTCGTCATAGTCTGCGGCCATTACGAGGGGATAGACGAGAGGTTCGTGTCGTCCCGGGTCGATCTTGAGCTATCGGTAGGTGATTATGTCCTCACAGGAGGGGAATTGCCTGCCATGGTGATAATCGACGCGGTCTCTCGCTTGGTTCCCGGAGTGGTTGGAAAGGGACGATCCGTAGAGGAGGATTCCTTTTTCAAAGGTATGCTAGATACCCCTCATTTCACTAGACCGTCGAGCTGGAGAGGGCAGGACGTCCCAGACGTCCTGCTGTCCGGTAACGATGGGGCTATAGAGGACTGGCGTCGTAGAGAGGCAGTTCGTAGAACCCTCGAGAGACGTCCGGATCTTTTGAGCCGTTCCGGTCTTTTGGGGTATATGGATAAAAATGCGTTCCTCATGCTTCCTTTATCGGAAGTATCGTCTCCTTGGGAAATTCGTTCGATAGCTAGAGCCTGCAGCTTTTACGGTGTCTCCAGATTGCTGCTCCCAGTAGAGGACAGGGATACACGGGACTCGGTGCGATCTTTGGTCCTGAGCGAGGATCTCGGGGCCCTGGTAAAGCTTTTCCCCTCGGTGGCGAAGGCTTTGCGATGGGTCTCCGATAAGGAGAAGGCAATTCCCTATGTAGTAGGGGTCAATAGCTCTAACTCGATGGGTCTTTCCTGGCTTGAAATCAAAAGGGAGATCCTCGAGGTCTCCAGGCCGGTGATATTCATGGCCGGAGGAGACGATAAGGATTGCGATGTAACTATGCGTCCTGTCGCGGGAGATGATCGGTCTCGATCCGCTCTTCCGGTACAGAACGCCATTTCGGTTGTATTAGATCGCTTCTTCGGATGGCGATAAATCTTATATGTACACGACAGGGAGGGTTATGCATATGGATCCCAGAATTAATCTAATAGAGCAAAAGTTCATTAGGCAGGATGTCCCCCAGTTTCGCTCCGGCGACACCGTCAAGGTTCACGTTCGGGTCAGAGAGGGAAGCAGAGAGCGTATCCAGATGTTCGAGGGAGTGGTGATTGCCAGAAAACACGGTGGTCTCAGTGAGACTTTCACGGTCCGTAAGGTCTCCAGTGGAGTGGGCGTCGAGAGAATTTTCCCTCTTCATTGTCCCAGCGTGGAGAAAATAGAGGTCAAACGTCTCGGCAGGGTACGTAGGGCCAAGCTTTACTACTTGAGACAGAGAAGCGGTAAGTCCGCGAGAATCAGAGAGCGCAGGATCTAAACTTCTTTTGCGATAGGGGCTTGACTGACCGCTTGGGCCTCTGTATAATACGCACTGTCCTAACGCGGGGGTGGCGGAACTGGTAGACGCGCAAGACTAAGGATCTTGTGGGCATAGCCTGTGGGAGTTCGAGTCTCCCCCTCCGCACCACTAAAAAAGCAAGGCCGGAAGCTTAAGCTTCCGGCCTTTTCTTGTATGTGTTCTCTCGGATTTTTACTCAAGAATATAGGCTTTCGAGATCACCACTGGCTCGATTGGAACGTCCTGGTGCGGTCCGAATCCACCGGTCTTTACCGCTTTGATGGCGTCCACGATCTCCTTGCCCTCCGTTACCTTCCCAAAAACCGCATAGCCCCAACCACGAGCGGTAGGAGCGCTGTGATTGAGAAAGTCGTTGTCCTTTACGTTTATGAAGAACTGGGCCGTAGCCGAGTGAGGATCCTGGGTCCTGGCCATCGCGATGGTGTAAGCTTCGTTTTTCAGCCCGTTATCGGCTTCGTTCTCGACGGGGTCTCCTGTTTCCTTCTGGCTCATCGTCTCGTCGAAGCCGCCTCCCTGGATCATGAAGCCGTCTATAACCCGATGGAAGATCGTACCGTCGTAGAATCCCTTCTTAACGTACCTTAGAAAGTTTTCGGTGGTCTTAGGTGCCAGTTCCTCGTTCAATTCCAGGACGATATCTCCCCTGTTGGTCTCCAGTTTTACCATAAACTATCTCCTCCGTCGTCTTGATTGGCCTTGTTTATCCGGTCCGGAAGTATTATGCCCTATGCCTATCCTACAGTCCAGAAACAGGTTCGATTATTTTTCGTCTTCCTCTCTGTCCAGAGAGCACCAATCCAGGTACATTCTCAGCGAGATCGATGGATGTCCGTATCTGTTTCTGCGGAGGGACGATCCCCGGTTGTACTGTATGGCCTTGGATGGGCACCAATGAAAACAGGATAGACATCCGGTGCAGTTTCCAAGCCAGGAGGGACGACCGTCGACAATCTTCACGTTGTTTACGGGGCATACAGAAGCGCAGATTCCACATCCTGTGCATTCGTCCGTTGAGAAGAACTTCGAGTCCCCTTTGGGGGCCGCTCTGAGGGCTCCGGAATTGATGAAGTCGGACAGAATACCTAACAGTTTATTCGGAGATCGGGAATCCTTTCTCGTCAATACGGCCTCGATGACTTTGTCCATGGAAACGTCACCTTTTTGGGCCAGACGCCTCAGCTTTTCTCCCGACGGCGGGTTGGAGAGAGGCGGGTAGTTCCCCGGCATCTTTACGGAAAAGGAGGCGTCCAGCCTTATCCCTCTCTTCTCCAATATCCTGCGGCACTGTGCCGCGGCTCCCAGCGGCGTTCCGGCGCTGTCCAATACGAGGTATACCCAGCTGGACGGTTTTACCGATAGGCGGGATAGAAAGCGGTGTACCACGGCAGGTGCCCCGAAGGCGTGTACCGGATAGAATATGCCTACTGTGTCTCCGTCGGCGTGGACGTCTTTACCCATCAGTCCCACCATATTGTGTATCTCGTGTTCACCTATCCTCTCCGAAAGCCTTTTCGCCAGGTGAAGCGTGTTTCCCGTCCCCGAGTAGACGTACATGAGGTTCATCTAACTCCTCCTCTCAAATATCTACGGTGATTTAGCCTTAGGATCTATCGATATATTAGTACATGATCTGTGGATTTTATAGCTGAAATACAGTTCTGCTTATGGGGTATAATGATCGGAATTCGGATACGAAACGGAGATGGATTTGATGGATAGTGCCGGGGTGTTTTTCGCCTTGGGAGCGTCCCTGTGTTGGGGGACCGTTCCGGTTATATATAAGCTTGGAATGGGCAAGGTCCTGATGGAAAAGATGAACGCCATAAGGTCTTTCGGGTTTCTAGCCAGTTCTCTGATAATATATCGGCTCGCCGGAGAAAGTTCCATGGGAGGCGCTGGCTGGGTCGTCTTGGTGGGGCTGGGGCTGGCGGTGCTTCTGGCCAACGTAGCAGGGGATCTGCTCTTTTTCATAGGTATCGACGCGGTAGGGGTTGGAAAGGCCACCGCCGTGACCTGTAGCTACCCTCTCTTCGTGACGGTCATATCGGTGCTTCTACTGGGGGAGTCGGTTACCTTGACGGCCATTTCCGCCACAGTCGCCGTCATAGTCGGACTCGTCCTTCTTCGAAGCCGTTCCGTAGGACAGGAGGGGGGATCGGGGGCCATCTTCAAGGGGGTTTTAGCCTCTTTAGGAGCCGCATTCCTCTGGGGTGGAAGCCTGGTCGTGACCAGGTGGGCGGTTCTGGAAAGCGATCTTGGGCCGGCGGCCCTAAATCTGTGGAGGGCGATCTTCTTCCTCCCCATTGCCTGGGGATGGTGGGGGTGTCGATATCTCTCCATGGAGAAGGCCGATCGCCCCGATCTCTTCAGGACAGATTCCAAAAGTTGGGTAGCTTTGGTGATAGCCGGAGCTTTGGCCCTCTCGGTAGGTGGTTTTTTCATCACCAGGGCGATGATGCTTGCTCCTGCCTCTTTGGTAAGTCCCATAGCGGCCACCAGCCCTCTGATAGCCACCATATGGGGCAGGTTGCTCTTCTCCGAGAGGCTGTCTCCCTCTCAGATCCTCGGTGTGTTTTTGATCATAGCGGGCTCCGTGGCCATAAGCCTCTAGTTTCCCGTCCTCCAGCAGGCAACCATCCTGCCATTCCCCATGTCCTTCATAGGAGGGGTCTTCTCGCAGACGTACATGGCTTCAGGGCAGCCTTTTCTAAACGGACAGCCGCTGGGGGATGGGGTCCTGTCCTTCGACGTCCGCAGCACCATCTTCTCGTTCAAACTCGGCATGGCTCCGTAAAGCGCCTTGGTGTAGGGATGGATCTGCTCGGATACGATATCGTCGGAATTCCCCGTCTCGCATAGCGATCCTCCGAAAAAAATCGCTGTCTTCTGGGCTATGGATCGTGCCAGGAGGAGGTCGTGGGTGACGAAGATCAGAGACATACCGCGGTCCACCCTTTCTCGGAGTAACCTTATGACTTTGTCTCTCGTGGATATGTCCTGCATGCTGGTAGGTTCGTCGGCCAGAAGCAGTTCCGGGTTGTTGATTAGGGCTCTAGCTACCGCTATTCTCTGTCTCTGTCCTCCTGACAGCCCTTTTTTAACCTTTCGGTTCCCCAGGTTTTTCGAGTTCAGTCCCAGCCGCTCCATCAGTTCGACGGCGTATTTTTTACCGGCTTCTTTGTCGTTTTTAGGGTGAAGAAGATCCCAGGGCTCTCTGACTGTATCCAGGGCGGAGAGGCCCGGCGGAAGTCCTCCATATACGTCTTGAGGAATGAACCCGCACCTTCTCCTGACGGCGATTGTCCCCTTTTTGTCCAGTTCGGAGATGTCTTCTCCGAATAGAGAGATCGCTCCGGAGGACGGAGGCTGGAGTCCCAGGATGGCCCTCACCAAGGTGGTCTTTCCGCACCCCGACTCTCCGACTACGGCCAGAGACTCTCCCCGTCCCAATTTTATGGAGAGTGGTCTGAGAGCTCTCACCGATTTATCCCTGCCTCGGTAGACGACCTCAAGTTCGTCGGTCTCCAATATAACGTCTTTCATCGTTCCATCTCCTCCTGAGCTCTCAAAAGGGATTTCGTGTGTTCGTCGGTGGGATGGCTCAGGATTTCCTCGACCGTTCCGTGGTCTACCAGTTTCCCGTGACGTAAGACCGCTATTGAGTCACATATCGACGATGCCAGGGCTATATCGTGGGTCACCAGTACCATGCCCATGTTTCTCTTCTTGACGGCTCTTCTCAGAAGCGATATCACTTCTGCCTGGGTTATGACGTCCAGAGCCGTGGTCGGTTCGTCCGCCAGGAGGAAATAAGGAGCACAGGCCAGGGCCGTAGCTATGGCCGCCCTCTGTTTTTGCCCTCCCGACAGCTCGTGAGGGTATCTCTCGTAGGCGTCTTCAGGTAGCCCCACCTCGGACAGCAGCCTTCGGACTTCCTTCGAGGATTCGCCGATAGGTATGTCCGAGTGCTCCAGCAGGACCTCGGCGATCTGATATCCCACAGTCAATACCGGTGTGAAACCGTTCATCGCTCCCTGAGGGACCAAGGAGATCCTGTCCCATCTGAAAAGACGCATTTCCTCCTCGTCCAGTGAAAGCAGGTCCTGTCCCTCCGATGTGATGGTCCCTTTAACGAAGGTCCCTTTCGGCAGGAGCCTCAATATGGCCATCAAAAGGGTGCTTTTCCCGCTTCCCGATTCTCCTACCAACCCCAGTATCTCCCCCATCCTGAGGGATAGAGACACGTCGTCCAGGGCAGGAGGGGAGGACGGAGGTGAATTGGGGTATCTGACGCTGAGGTTGGATAGGTTTACCATCATGGCGAACCCTCCTCGGATATTTTTCCGAAATCCAGGAATATAAGACAGACTAGGACTATGCCGAGCCCGGGAGGCAGGAGGAGCCACCATGCTCCGGCGGAAAAGGCTCCGAAGCTGTGGGCCTCGTGGAGCATCCTTCCCCATGAGATCACACGGGGATCGGAAAGCCCCAGAAAGGATAACCCCGCCTCGGCCAATATGGCGCCCGGGACCCCTAGGGCTACGTTTGCGGCCATTATAGGCATCGTCTCCGGCAGTATATGTCTTCTCAGTATATAGCCCGTCGGAGCTCCTAGAGCTCTCAGCCCCTCCACGAAGGGAGATTCCCTCAACGACAAAACCTGGGCCCTGACCGTACGGGCCGTGCCCATCCATGAAAACAGAGAGAGTATGACGATCATCTGTATCAAGCCCTTTCCCCACAGGGAAGCGAGTACCATGAGTATAGGAAGGGTCGGTATGGCCATGAATAGGTCGACTACCCTCATGATAGCCCCGTCTATCCAGCCTCCCCTGTATCCGCTGATCATCCCCACCGTCAAACCAAGGATCGAGGCTATGGCCGTGGTGGCCAGTCCTACCACGAGGGACACCTTGATGCCGAGAAGGAACAGCAGAAAAACGTCCCTTCCCCTTTGATCTGTGCCTAAAAGTCCCCATCTCTCTCCAGGGAGGTGGAGGGTCAGATCGGAGGAGATTGGGGCTCCTGTGATCTCGGCTCGATACGCCCCCTCTCTCGGAAACAGATGCTCCATCGGATCGTCGAAGGGGGACATGCCCAGGTTCAACTTGAACGACATGTCTCGGTCGTCCAGGTCGATCTCGTTTTTTCCTCCTGACAGGTCGATCAGTTTTAATGGGCTCTCGGGGGTTTCCCATATGATTTCTCCGGAACACTTATCCGGCAGGACAACCGTGCCGGATAATCTGAATCCTCCCGGGGGTTGACTAGCCCATTCTATCTGTCCCGATCTTTTTCCATCGATATCCAACGTCATGCTGGGCGGAAGATCTCCGTCTATCCATAGAGGTTTCGAGAAGGGTGGGGCTACGGAGTCCACCGATAGGTTCATCACTGTAGGTCCTAAAAATCCCATGATCGACAATCCCGCCAGAGCCCAGAGGCTCCATCTTCCAGTTATCTTGATGTTCATTTAATGGTCCTCCCCAGCCTTACCCTGGGATCCACCAGTTCATATGCGGCGTCGGCCAAGAGGTTGGAACCCACCGTAATCAAAGACAGCAGGTAGAAAGCGGCACCGGCGGAGGGGTAATCGTGTCCGATCACCGATTGCAGCAGGAAGGCTCCTATGCCGTGAAGGGAGAACACCGCTTCGGTTATCACCGCCCCTGATACCAGTGATGGCATGGACATCAGAAGTATCGTCAGGATCGGCGGCAGTATGGATCGGAAGGCGTGTCGCCATATTATCCTCTTTTCGGACAGCCCTCTCGCTTTGGCCATCAGGATGAAGTCCTCCTCTAAAACCCGAACCATCAGGTTCCTGGCGTATAGAGCCCATCCCCCGAATCCCAGGAGAATGAGGGAACCGGCGGGAAGGACGAGGTGCCAGAGGTAATCGATCAGAATCTGGAGGGGCTCCGTCGGCGGTGGAACCGACACCGATCCTCTGAGGGGAAATAGAGGAAGGCCGTAGGCCAGGGCCATCAAGAGCACCATCTGTACGAAAAAGGAGGGAAAGGAAAAGGACAGTGCGCTCCCCCATAGGACCAGTTTCTCCGTCCATCTGCCTTTTCTCGTCGCGGCCTTTACCCCCAGCCATATTCCAGATGCGGCGGAACCTAGAACGGCGATTCCCATGAGCGCTATCGTGTTGGGAAGCCTGGAGGCGATTTCCCCCCACACCGGCTTTCTCGATATGAAGGAAATCCCGAAGTCCAACGTCAGGGTTCTTTTAGCGTAGGTCAGAAATTGACTCCACAGAGGACGATCCAGACCGTACAATTCCTTCAATTTATCCTTGGCCTCGGGTGAAAAGCCGGGGTCGACGATGGACGATACAGGATCGCCCGGCATAATCCTGAACAGGAGAAAGTTCAGGGCGAGGACCGCCAGCATTATCGCTGCGGCCCCCGCAAGTCTCCTGATCCAATATCCTTCGCCGACTGATGGACTCAACGGCGGTACCTCCTGTAATGTTCGTTCGAAGAGAATCTAACGAACTCACCGGGCCTGTAGTCCTTTAGAATGAAGGGCCCCGAGCCGATGAGTCCCCCGTCCTCCATTGGCTGCCAGCTTTTCCAGTCGTCTATCTTTCTCAGAACTTTAGCAGGGAGAACCGGAAGTCCCGCTATATGGTGAAAGTGCCAGTAGCTGATCGAGTCCATCGTAACAGTCAAGGTCGATTCGTTCGGGGTCTCCACCGCCATAAGATCCGATACATTGTCGAAGAACCGTGGAATCTCGTTTTCCGCGATATATCGGATAGTCTCCGCCGGATCGGAGGAGGTCAGAGGCGAGCCGTCCTGCCAGAGGAGCCCTTCCTTCAATTTGAAGGTTATCCTGGTCACCTCGCCGCCGTCGATCGTTACAGTCTCGACCTTCCAGGACTTGGCTAATCCCGGTCGGTCTCCCAGAGTCGTAGGATCTACCTCAATGAGGGAGTCGTATATCAACCCCAGGACCTTCCACGCCGTGGCACTGGAGGATGTGAAGGGGTTGAGGGCTCTGGGATCGTCCTCCAGGGCCATCTTGAACCGATCGTGTCCGTCTCTGTGGGCCGACAGAAGGGTCCATATGGAGTTTACCGAGGTTGCGGCGGTAGCGACAGTTCCGGACCACCCCTTGCCTACGGCTCCTACAGACGAACGACTGTATATGGGAACGACCGGTACCAGGTCGGAAAGGAGTTTCTGGGATTGGTGAGCTGCCGCCATAGCTGATTCCTCATCTGGTGCGTAGCGCAGCCTTTCGAGAGCTTCGTCCAGAATGGAAGATCGGACGCCGGGGAGATTGTATCCTCCTGGGACGTCCATCGACGAGTGATACAGAGAGTAGAGAACGTCGGGATCCCTGGTCAAACTCCATGCCATGATGTAGCAGTCGAAGTTTCTGGCGTCGAGCCTCGCCAGCATGGTGGAGAAGTCCATCGGTTCCGCCTTCGTAGGTATACCCAGAGCGGTCATTTCGTCGGCTATGCGGGATGCCAGTTCCGCCGTGGTGGGAGCCGAGTTTGCCGTGGGGGATAGTATGGATACTGGCTTCAGAGGCTCTGAGGATTCGGGGGGTATTAACACCCCTTCGTCGTTCCAGCTCCAACCGGATGCCCTAAGCATCTCTCTGGCTTTCTCCCTATCGTATTTCGGTTGGGATATCTCGGGGTCGTGATAGGGAGACACAGGAGGTAGGTATGAATACAGCGGCTCGGAAAAACCTCCGAAGAGCTCTCGTACCAACCTTCCTCTGGGAATGATCGTGTTTATAGCCCGTCGAAGCTCGACCCTGTTCCATGGATTTCTTCGGAGGTTCATCCCCATAGACAAAGCGTGAAAGCTTTTGGCCATGGACATCGAGATCCTGTCGTCGGCTTTTGAGAGCCTGTCTATTATCGCAGGGCTGGCTATGTCTCCTACCAGGTCGACTTCACCTTTCTCCAAGGCCAGAGCCCTGGCGTCGGGGTCCTTGATCACCACCATGTAGAGTTCGTCTATCGATGGTCCCTGGATTTTATCCGGATCGACAGAGGCGTTGGCGATTTGGGGCAGCACCGTTGCGGCAATTATAAGGACTAAAAGGCATCTTTTTTTCAAGACTTGCGTCCTCCTTTCTCTACTTTCTTTCCCCTCCGATTTTTCTGGCCCAGTAGACGAAGGGAGTATCGCAGGCTGCGACTATGAATTTCAACACATAGGTGGATAGGACGATCTCTCCCAGAACCCCTGTCGGGACCGTCCCATAGAATGCCACCAGTGTAAATATGACGCTGTCCAGCGCCTGGGAGACCATGGTGGAAAGGTTGTTCCTGAGCCACAGTAGACGGCCTCCAGTGCGTTCTTTCCACCAGTGGAAAGCCCATACGTCGTGGAGCTGGGAGGCTCCGTAGGCCATAAACGAGGCCAGAGCGAGTCTGGGCATCAGCTTGAATATCGTCTCCAGTGCCCCTTGGGCGAAATCGTCCGGATGAGGGTTGAACCACAGGGCCAGGTTCATTATTACCGTCATTGCTATCAAGGAGAAGAATCCGATGTAGACCGCCTGTTTGGCGTCCTCCTTGCCGTGGTTTTCCGACAAGATGTCGGTGACCAAAAAGGCCGATGCATAGACTATGTTGCCAAGGGTCGATGTTATACCGAAAAGGGATACCATCTTGACTACCTGAATGTTGGCCAATATGACCGATACCGGAATCCAGCACAGCAAGCCCTGTTTTCCCCAAAGTCTGTAGATGGCCATTATGCATCCGAAGTTCAGAAGCATCATGGCGAACCATAAAATTTCGTTTGACACGTAAAGATTCCTCCCTGTCGTCGATTCGAATTATGTCGCTCATTTTAACCCATAAAGACGATACGGTCTCTTCTCGGTATGTCCTTGATATTGCTTAGAAACATAAAAACGAACGTTATGTTACAAAATCCCTACATATAGGAACAGTTCTATACAAATAATTGACCTAAACGGTCCTGCTCGTTAAAATTTTTCACGGTGAATGCGTGGTATCCAAGTATCGACCCCGTCGCGTTCTTGGCGGGTATTTTTGTTCGGGAGGGTGTTTTTATGTCCGTGAGAAACGTTTTCAAGAGGGCGGGAGTTGCCGCAGGGGCTTTGGCTGTTTCGGCAGTTCTCGTAGGATCCGCCTTCGGATGTACCGCTATGATGGCGGGAAAGAAGGCCACCGTGGATGGATCCACCATGGTCAGTCACACGGCCGATGGATGGTACGATCATAGGCTTCAGATAATCCCCGGTCGTAAATGGGATAATGGAGCCACCGCTCCGGTTTACAAAAACCTATGTTATCAGACGATACCTATCAAACCTCTGAACAAAGTAGGCGAGATACCTCAGGTCGAGGAGACCTACACCTACTTCAACGTGGGATATCCCTTCATGAACGAGCATAAACTCATGATAGGCGAGGCCACCTGGGGTGGTCGCGAGGAGCTCTACTGCGACAACGGCTGGATGATGATCGAGATGCTGGAGGTCTTTGCGCTCCAGAGAGCCAAGACCGCCAGGGAAGCCATAACTGTCATGGGCTCTCTTGCCGAGAAATACGGTTACGGAGACGCTGGCGAGGGACTCTGTATAGCCGACGGAGACGAGGTTTGGCTTTTCGAGATCGCCGGACCGGGCCCTCTCTGGACCTCCGACAGCGGTAAGTCCGGTGCCGTGTGGGTAGCAGCCAGGATTCCAGACGACGAGGTCAGTGTAATCGCCAACCGTTCCAGAATAGGCAGAGTCGACTTCGATGACGACGAGAACTACATGTACTCCTCCAACGTCAAGACCTTTGCCAAGGAGATGGGATGGTGGAAGGAAGGGGAGGAGTTCCTCTTCAACAAGGCCTACATGCCAGCTGAGGACTACGCTTATTCTCCTGTGTGTAGCCGCAGGGAGTGGAGGGTGCTTGATCTGATGGCGCCTTCACTGGAGCTCAAGTCCACCGGGGCCCAGTACCCCCTTTCGGTCAAGCCGGACAGAAAAGTTTCCGCCGAGGATCTTATGACCATAAACAGAGATCATTATCAAGGAACCCCCTATGATCTTGCCAAAACCAAGGCCGGAGGCCCCTTCGAGTGTCCCGTGCTCTACAGGCCAAACAGGGATCAGAAGCCCGAGGGAACCGAGCACACCTACTGGGAGAGGAACATCAGCATTTTCCGTTGCTCCTACAGTCACGTAGCCCAATCCTGGAGCGATCTTCCCGATCCGGTGGGAGGGGTGCTATGGTTCGGTTTGGATCAGCCTCTCACCACGGTCTACGTGCCTGTGTTTTGCGGCGTGACCGAGGTTCCCGAGAGCTGGGCGACCGGTATGCGTCACAAGATGGATCGCAACAGCGCCTGGTGGGCCTTCAACTTCGTGTCCAACTGGGCCACGATCAAGTGGAACTACATGATCGTGGATATTGCGGCCGAGCAGGAGAAGTTCGAAAGCCGTTTCCTTGCCGAAGTGCCCAAACTCAGGGACGAGGCGGCCAAAGTCTACGGTAAGGATCCCTCCAAGGCCGTCTCCATGGTGACCGACTATACCGAAGAAGCCATGGAGGAAGTGGAGGCCAGGTGGTGGGTGCTCGGAGACGAGTTGGTCGGTAAATACAGCGACGGTTACGTAATGACCGACGAAGGTTCCCAGGAAGGAGCTGGCTATCCTACCTGGTGGTTGAAGGACGTTGGATTCGGATCCACGTCCAATCCCTCCGATCCTAAGTAAAAATTGTTTTTTATTGAGCTCTAGACGAGAGGAGGAGGGACTCTTCAGCCCTTTCTCCTGTCGTCATTTTCTCTTCATCCTGAAATAGCCACCTAAACAGCTTTTTACGTCGAAAACTGTTACGAAGGCCAGGTGCTTGATCATTCTGGTTATCTCCGGGATGTCCTTTCTGTTGCATATTATCTTGATTATATATCTGGGGCCGTTCTTCCCCTCACCTCTTATCATCGTAGTGCCGAAACCTCTGTCTCTGAGGTCGTCTACGACTTTCAATGTCTCGTCGCTACATGGCGCCATCGCCTCCAGCATCGTGTAGCCTTTCATGAACTTGTCCTCCATAAAGGCCCCTACATAGTTTCCGAAGGCGTATCCCGTGCAGTAGGCCAGTAGTTCCATGGTCTTGAGGGTGCGACCGCCTCCAAGTATGTGACTCAGCACCGCCATATATATCATGATCTCGAAGAAGCCTATCATGGTGGCGGCTATCTTATGTCCTCTCACCAACTGTAAAATTCTGAACGTGCCGAGGCTAACGTCGGTTACTCTGGCTAAGAATATCATTGTCATGCTGAGCAGAAGAGCGGTGTCGATCAATGAAATCACGGTCCTTTCTAGTGTCTTTTTTGGGTTTCCCTGTGCTATGCTTAGTCGTGAGATAAAGCTTCGATACGGAGGCATTTCAGCCTGCGTAAATACATTTTCGGGAGGTCTTTTATATGAAAAGATGCACCGTCCGAGTTGGGAAGCTATTTTTTGTCCTGATGGCGATAATGGCCTTTTCCATGCCATCTTGGGGTAAGGATGGAACCGCCACTATAGTGGGTTTCAACGATATGCACGGGAAGATATTCTCCTACGAAGCCACGGTAAAGGTTGACGGCGAAAAGGTCAAGGAAGACGTTGGAGGAATAGCCAGAATAGCCTCGGTTATAAGGGAGATAAAATCTCAATCTCCCGGGAACGTTGTCGTGGCTCAGATGGGTGATACGGTTGAAGGTCCGCTTTTCTTCTTCTTTCACGGAAAAGCTGAGTTGGCAGGGATAGATGCTATACCGGTAGACGTGGGGATTCCTGGCAATCACGAATTCGATCTGGGAGCCGATGTGTTCGGCCAGTTCGTCCGGACCGCCTCCTTCCCTTTGATATGTGCCAATCTGGAGACATCCAGAGACGACTGCGAGTTGTCGTCCACCTGGACTATCACTCTGGAAAACGGTGTTAAGGTAGGTTTTTTTGGCCTGCTTTGTACTGAATTGGCTTCCCTCACCACTCCCGGTCCGGATATAGCGGCTGGTCAGGATCTGATCGCCGTTTCCGAAAAATGCGTTGAGGACCTTCGAGAACGGGGATGTGATGTAATTGTAGCTTTAACTCACGTGGGAATCGATTCCGATAGAAAATTGGCCGAATCCGTTTCGGGAATACATGCCATCTTAGGAGGACACAGTCATACCGTTATGGAATCTCCTGAGGTAGTGGAAGGTCCTGACGGATGGAAAACCATGATAGGACAGGCCGGTGCCATGGCGAGATACGTCGGTTCTATGACGGTAACGGTCAAGGAAGGAAAACTCGATACAGAAAAATCGAGTTGGAAGCTGATCGAGATGCGCCAGTCTGTTCCCAAGGCCCAGGATATAGAGATTGCTATAAAGCCTTACGGAGATGAACTAAAGAAGAATCTTAGCAAAAAGGTCGGAACTTTCGTTTCCGATATGGATGCCACCAAACTGGTGGTTAGAGGGCGAGAATCCGCATTGGGAGACTATCTGGCCGACGGACTTCGTCGGAAGGCCGGAACAGACGTGGCATTCGTGAACGGTGGAGGGATCAGAGGAGACAGGGTATTTCCTGCCGGAGAGATATCCTACAACACGATAATGGAGATCTTCCCTTGGGGTAATACTATGCAAACCTTTTCCTTCACCGGAGCGGAGCTGCGGGAAGTGATGGAAATATCCGCCTCGGCTCTCAAGGGAACGGGCGATGAATACGATCCGGCTGTGAGAGCCCCTAGCGGAGCGTTTCTACAGATTTCCGGTCTGAAGGTGGTCCTCGATCTCACCAAGGCCCCTGCACTGATAGACAACGATTCCAAGTTGCTTCGTCCGGGAGCCCGGGTGCTATCCATGGAGATAGAGAGGGCAGGGGAAGTTTTCCCTATTGAAGATGACAAAATATACACCGTCGCCACCTATTCCTGGACCGGAGGGGGAGGGGATAAATATTATCCCTTTGCTCGTAAAAAAGCCGTCGAATCCTACGTTACCGACTCGGACGTTTTGGCTGAGACCATAAGACACACCGCGGGGATAGTGGAAAAATCCAAGGACGGGCGCATTGTGGTGAAAAAATGAAGTTAAGATTTTAGGTTTAAGGGTTTTCTGAAGTAGCTTTGGTCTTTAAGCAGGTGTGCCATCGATGGCGCACTTGCTTTTTTTTGCGTCCTGTTGTAGGATGTTCTGAACTTAAAATCATAGCTTGGTTTTTTAAGAAACCTTAGTTTTGTGGAGGTGCCTATGTATCAGGTCGCTTTAAGTCTGTCAGATGGAGCTTCGAAGAGTTGCCTTTCGACGATCGATGGAGTCGATATCGAGGGGGAGCTCGTATTCACCACCGCCTATCCGGGATACTCTCAGTCCATCACAGATCCTTCCTATCACGGTCAGATTTTGGTGTTCGCCTTCCCCTGTATAGGAATATACGGACTGGATCAAGTGGATTTTCAGAGTTCCAGACCTTGGGTTAAGGCCGTGGTCGTCCAGAGACTTCAGGATACGGAGGGGACTTTGGAAAAATGGTTGGCCGAATGGGGTGTTCCCATTATAACCGGGCTAGACTGTAGGTCTTTGGTCTTGAAGTTGAGGGAAATAGACACTCCGATGGCCAGAATATCCAAGACGGGAGAGCCCCCTGTCGTCGATACTTTGGGGGCGGGCCTCGTTTCTGAAGTCTCCTCTTCGGCGGTGCGAAATTATGGAGCCGGTACCCTCTCCGTGGCCTTGATCGACTACGGCACGAAGATGGATATAGTCAGGCGTTTGGTCGACAGAGGGTGTTCCGTGACCCTTTTGCCTCATTCAGCCGCCCCTCGTCTCGTACTTGATGGGGATTTCAACGGAGTCCTGCTCAGCAACGGCCCCGGCGATCCATCCCTTTTGTCCGAAGAGATAGGCGTTGTGAGAGAGCTGTTGGGAAAAATTCCTATCCTAGGTATCTGTCTCGGTTGTCAGATATTGGCTTTGGCCTGCGGTGCCGAGACCGTCAGGCTGCCCTACGGACACAGGGGAGGAAATCACCCGGTTTTGGATCTTCATACCGGCAGAGCCATGGTGACCAGCCAGAATCATGGTTACGCCATAGATGAGTCCAGTTTGAAAGATACAGGTCTGGACATTTCCTTCCGTCATCTTTCCGATGGAACCGTGGAGGGAATCTCCGATCCCGCTCTCCGCATTTCCGGGGTACAGTTCCATCCGGAGGCGGGGGCCGGGCCTCTGGATGGACTCTGGATATTCGACGACTTCGTAGACACCCTGAGGAGGATTTGATCGATGGACCTTATCGAGAAAATACTGGTTATAGGTTCGGGACCCATAAGGATAGGACAGGCCGCCGAGTTCGATTATTCCGGGAGTCAGGCCTGTCGAGCTCTGAAGGAGGAGGGATACGGCACGATCCTGCTGAACAGCAATCCCGCCACCATCCAGACCGATACGTCTTTGGCCGACATGGTCTATCTACGTCCTCTTACGGTGGAGTCGGTGGAGGAAATTCTCACGGCTCATAAGATCTACGGCGTTGTCGCTACCTTGGGAGGACAGACCGGCCTGAACCTCTGTGTGAGTTGTCAGGATATGGGCCTCTGGGACCGTTACGGTGTGAGAGTGTTGGGTACCTCTGTGACGTCCATCCTGAAGGCGGAGGGACGGGAGTCCTTTAGAGACTGTGTTAGCTCCATAGGGGAGCCGGTGGTGGAAAGCGCCTACGTGGGATCGGTGGAAGAGGCCCTGGCCTTCGCGGAAGATACGCCCTTTCCCATGGTGGTAAGGCCCGATTTTACCTTGGGAGGAACCGGCGGAGGAGTGGCATGGGACGAGCCTTCGTTGAAAAGGATAGTCGTGGAGGGACTTAAGGCGTCTCCGGTATCCAAGGTCCTGGTGGAGAGGTATCTTAAGGGATGGCGGGAGATAGAGGTAGAGGTCGTTCGGGACGGATCGGGAAATTCCCTGGCAGTCTGTGGTATGGAGAACGTCGATCCCATGGGGGTGCATACCGGAGATTCGGTCGTGGTATCCCCGGTCCTGTCTCTTAGCGACAGGATCTGGCAGACCCTGCGCTATTCGGCCCTCAGGATCGTGGATTCCCTTGACGTAAGGGGAGCCTGTAACGTTCAGTTCGGATTAGCTCCCGATGGAGATGAATACGTCGTCATAGAGGTCAACCCGAGGGCCAGTAGATCCAGTGCCCTGGCCAGCAAGGCGACGGGATATCCCATCGCCAGGATAGCCGCGAAAATCGCCCTGGGGCGTTCCTTGAGTGAGATGCCAAACCCTGTGACCGGCACGGGGAGCGCTATGACAGAACCGGCACTGGACTACGTTGTGGTAAAGGTTCCACGTTTTCCCTTCGATACCTTCGACACGAAGGACCGATCCCTAGGGACCAAGATGAAGGCTACCGGAGAGGTCCTGGAGATGGGGCTTAGCTTCTCCGAGGCTTGGATGAAAGCCATGAGATCCTTGGGAACCGAGCCCTGGCGTTCCTCCGTCGACGGGGCATGTCTGTCCGACGAAGAGTTACAGGGAGATCTGACGATCCCTACCGACAGAGCGATGCTTTCCTCCATGGAGCTTTTCAGAAGAGGCTATTCGACGGATCGTTTGGCACGGAGGTCCTCTATCGCTCCTTGCTTTTTGAATTTTCTCGAGGAGATCGTATCCATGGAAAGAGCCATCTCCTCTGGAGGGCGGCTGGACGAATTCGTCTTGAGAAAGGCCAAGTCCATGGGGTTTTCCGACAGGGCCGTCGCCTACTGGGCCGGAGTAGAAGAGGGAGATGTCAGGGATCTTCGGAGGACGATGGGGATCGTTCCGGGATATCGTGAGGTCGACGGTTGCGCCGGAGAGTTCCCCGCCGGGTCCGGTTTCTGGTACGGTAGCTACTCCGCCGAAGGAGATGTCTTTTCCGCCCCTTCAGGCAGATCTGTGGCGGTCCTCGGTTCCGGTTCCATAAGGATAGGGCAGGGGGTCGAGTTCGATTACTGTTGCGTGAAGGCTGTTGAGGCCCTTAGACGGCGGGGGATCCGGGCGATTATGGTGAACGATAACCCCGAGACGGTGAGCACCGATCACGATATCTCCGACGGACTCTACGTAGAGCCATTGACTGCCGAGGACGTCGAAGCGTTGCTCGATAGGGAGGGGATCTCCTCTGTATTCGCTTCCTTCGGCGGGCAGACTTCGCTGAAGGTAGGGCTGGATCTGGAGGCCAGAGGTAATGAGCTTATAGGAATCTCAGGCGATACGGTGGTTCAGGCCGAGGATAGAGGTGCTTTCGTATCCTTGCTAGACAGGCTGTCCATTCCCTATCCTAAAGGAATTGCAATACGAGACGTGAAGGAGGGGATGACCTGCGGCGATGACATCGGCTATCCTCTCATGGTTCGTCCCAGCTTCGTCATAGGAGGGGCGGCCATGAGAGTGGTCTACCGTCCTCAGGACTTGGGGGGGGTCCTGGAAAGGGCTTTTTCCGTCGATGCCGATCAGGAAGTTTTGATAGATCGATTCCTCACAGGCAAGGAATTCGAGGTGGACGTAATCTGTGACGGCGAAGACGTGTTCGTGCCGGGTATTTTCGAGCATCTGGATCCGGCCGGCATCCACTCGGGGGATTCCATGGCGGTGTTTCCCGATATCTCCTTGAACGAAGAGATGCGTTTGGAGATAGCGAATATCTGTGAATCTCTCGGGAAAGCGATGAACGTAAAAGGACTTTTGAACGTTCAAATGGTTCTTCACGGTGGTCGACTGTGGGTCATAGAGGCCAACCCCAGGGCAAGCCGAACTGTTCCCATAGCGGCGAAGCTCACGGGATTGCCCTTGGTGGATATAGCGGTAGGCGTGGGTTTGGGAGAGCCCCTTTCATCTTTCGTCGTTCCCGGAATTCATCGTCATCGAGGACCGATGGGGGTCAAGGTTCCGGTTTTCTCAACAGAGAAGATCCCAGGGGCAGAGGTGAGACCCGGCCCGAGGATGAGCTCTACCGGGGAGTCTCTGGGATTGGGCGAGTCTTTAAGCGAGGCCCTGAGAGAGGCCTGGGTCGGTGCCGGGTGGTCCGTCCCCCGTAAAGGCAGAGTCCTCTTCTCCGTGGACGACGGCAAAAAGGCGGAGGCCTGCGCCATTGCGGCTCTTTTCGAATCCAAGGGATGGGAGGTGGAGGGAACTCCTGGGACCGCTTCCTTCCTCTCCAGATGGGGGGTGGACTGCCGTTCTGTCGTTAAAGAGGATGGACTGTCGGCTTCCTTGAACGATGGACGATGGGATCTGATAGTAAACATTCCGGGGCCCGATCTTGGCGCTATTAAAGAGGGAGCAGGGATAAGGAGAAATGCCATGGAAACGTCGACGCCCTGTCTTTTCTCGCTGGAGGCGGCGTCGGCTGTGGCGATGGCGTTAAACTTGACGTAGTTGGTAGGATATGCTAGTCTGACATCGCAATACAGTGGACTTTACGTCTATCTTCAGGAGGCGATGCCATGAACGGCAAAGTATATATGGATTATGCCGCCACCACCTTTGTCAGACCGGAGGTCGTGTCGGCCATGATGTCCTACCACTCGATTTCCTTTGAAAACCCTTCGTCGCTTTATAGCTACTCCAATGGTAACAGACGAGCTATAGAGGAAGCCAGAGAAGCGGTGGCTGACCTCATAGGAGCGTTGTCTGAGGAGATTTTCTTCACCGGCGGCGGTTCGGAGGCGGATAACTGGGCCCTTAAGGGGTTGGCTTTCTCTCAGGCTGGCAAAGATAAACGACACCTGATAACCACCGAGACCGAACACCATGCGGTGCTCCATTCCATGGAATTTCTGGAGAGGATGGGTTTTCGGGTTACTTACCTTCCCGTAGATTCGGAGGGATTCGTCCCCATCGATAAGTTGAAGGAGGCCATAAGAGACGACACCCTGTTGGTCTCGGTCGCGTTCGCCAACAACGAAATAGGCACCATTCAGGACGTAGAGGCGATCGTAGAGGTCTGTAGGGACAGAGGTGTACTGTTTCATACCGATGCGGTTCAGGCCGCGGCTCACGTGCCTATAGACGTGAAGTCTATGGGGATAGATATGCTTTCCATGGCGGCCCATAAATTCTACGGCCCCAAAGGTGTCGGGGCCCTTTACGTGAAAAAGGGGATACGATTGGAGAATCTCATACACGGTGGAGGTCAGGAGAGATCTAGACGGGCAGGTACGGAGAACGTAGCATCGATAGTCGGTATGGGAAAGGCCGCCTCCTTGGCCTCGGAGGAAATGGAGTTCGATTCCCTAGAGATCTGCAAACTTCGTGATCGTCTCATCGATGGAGTCATGTCCACCATACCTCATGCCAGGCTCAACGGTCCCGTGGGAGACAGACGTTTGCCCAACAACGCCAACTTCAGCTTCGTCGGAATTGAGGGAGAGACCCTTCTGTTGGACCTGGACGATGCCGGGATAGCCGTCTCTACCGGAAGCGCATGCGCGTCCGCCTCTCTCGATCCGTCTCACGTCCTAATGGCCATAGGCCTGTCTCACGAGATGGCCCACGGCTCTGTCAGGTTGACTCTGGGGCGGTCCAGCTCCGACGACGACGTGTCTCGAGTCCTGGAGGTCTTGCCCTACATCGTGGAGAGGAGAAGGGCGATGTCTCCTCTTTGGGACGACTACGTGGCCCGACGGGAGGTCCTGTGATGCTGTACAGCGAGATCGTGATGGATCATTTCAGAAATCCGAGAAACGTCGGGGAGATTGAGAATCCCGACGGGGTCGGAGAGGTAGGTAACGCCAAATGTGGCGACATAATGAAGATATATCTCAGGATAGAGGATGACGTCATAATCGACGTCAGGTTTAAGACCTTTGGATGTGCCTCCGCCATAGCTTCCTCCAGCATGGCTACCGAGATGATAAAGGGCAAATCCGTTCGGGAGGCCGCCGAGCTCACCAACAAAGCAGTGGCTCAGGCGTTGGACGGCTTGCCTCCGGTCAAGATGCACTGTTCTGTGCTGGCCGAGGAAGCCATAACAAAGGCTCTCAACGATTACCTGGGCAAAAAAGGGCGTCCACTGCTTCCCGAGAGAAACCAGAATCAGCTTGCCCACGATCACGGCAACCGATAGAGGGCTATAAAAAGAGGAGGAGGGGACCCCCTCCTCCTCTTTGCGTTCTATCTTTTCTTGAATCCCTTCAGGTAAAGCTCTCTTATCTCCGATATCAAGGGATATCTGGGGTTGTTACCGGTGCACTGGTCGTCGAAGGCCAGCTCGCTCAGTTCGTCCACCTTGGCCATGAAATCCGCTTCGTTGACCCCCGCCTCCTCAATGGTCGAGGGGAGATCGAGATCCTTTCGCAGCTTCTCTATGGCGGAGATGAGTGCCTCTATCTTGTCGTCGTAGCTCTTGCCCGACAGTCCTAGGTAATCGGCCACCTTTGCGTACCTTTCCTTGGCCTCAGGGTACTTGTACTGGGGGAACGCCGCCTGTTTCCTAGGTGCCGAGGTCATGTTGTATCTGATAACCTCGGTTATGAGTATCCCGTTGGCAACCCCGTGAGCCACATGGAAGGCCGAGCCCAGTTTATGGGACATCGAGTGACACAGTCCCAAGAAAGCGTTGGCGAAGGCCATCCCCGCCATCGTCGCAGCGTAGTGTACCTTTTCCCTGGCCTCGGGATTGGCGGCTCCGTCTCTGTAGGACGCCGGTAGGTAGGTGAAAAGGAGTTTCAGAGCCTCCATGGCTATGCCGTTGGTATAGTCGGTGGCGGTGGTGGCTACCAGTGCCTCCAGGGCGTGGGTAACTGCGTCTATCCCCGATGCCGCAGCCACTCCTCTAGGCATGGACAGAACCAGGTCCGGGTCCACTATGGCCATGTCCGGAGTGAGCTCGTAGTCCGCTATGGGGTATTTAACCCCTTCCTTGTCGTCGGTTATGACAGCGAAGGGAGTGACCTCCGAGCCGGTGCCGGAAGTCGTGGGGATTGCGACCATGATGGCCTTCTTCCCCATTTTAGGGAACTTGCAGACCCTTTTTCTTATGTCCATGAAACGCATGGACAGTCTGTCGAAACGGACCTCCGGATGCTCGTAGAGTAGCCACATGATCTTGGCCGCGTCTATAGGAGATCCTCCGCCGAGGGCCAATACCACGTCGGGGTTGAAATCCTTCAGCCTCTCCAATCCCTTCTGGATGGTGGAGATGTCTGGGTCGGGTTTGACGTCTGCGAAGATCTCGATCTCCATTCCCATGCTCTCCAGATGCTTGGTCACCTTGTCCGAGTAGCCCAGGTCGTACAGCGGGCGGTCCGTCACGAGAAACGCCTTTTTACGGCCTTCCAGCTCGTTCAACGATTCGGAAAGGCATCCGGGTTTGAAATAGACCTGGGAGGGGACGCGAAACCACAGCATATTCTCTCTTCTTTCCGCAACTGTCTTCAGGTTGATCAGATGACGGATTCCGACGTTTTCGCTGACGCTGTTGCCTCCCCAGGAACCGCATCCCAGAGTCAAAGAGGGCTCGAGGCGGAAGTTGTAGACGTCTCCTATGGCTCCCTGGGAACTGGGCATATTTATTAGAACCCTGCCGGTGGACATCTTTTCGCTGTAGGTCTTTATCCTGTCTCTGTTGCTGGGCTGGGTGTAGAGAACCGAAGTGTGTCCCATTCCTGCGAATATCACCAGTTTGGAGGCCTTTTCCACTGCGTCGGAGAAGTCTTTGGCCCTGTAGAGTCCCAGGACTGGGGATAGCTTCTCGTAGCTGAGGGGTTCGTCGGAGCCTATTTTTTCTGCCTCTCCTATCAGGACCTTGGTTGCCTCCGGAACCTTGAAACCCGAGAGCTCGGCTATCCTGTGGGCCGGTTGGCCGACTATGTCTACGTTCAGCTTTCCGTCCTGGATTATAGTTCTTCTCAGCTTTTCCCTCTGGTCGTCGTTAAGTATTATGGCACCTCTCTCGGTGAACTCTCTGTACACCTTATCGTATACGGCTTCACACACGATCACCGATTGCTCCGAGGCACATATCAGTCCGTTGTCGAAGGTCTTACTCAGAAGTATGGAGTTTACCGCCATTTTTATGTCGGCGGTCTCGTCTATCACAGCGGGGGTGTTCCCCGAGCCTACCCCTATGGCAGGCCTGCCAGACGAGTAGGCGGCCTTAACCATGCCGGGACCGCCGGTAGCGAGGGTCATGCTTATGGATCTATGGGACATGAGGTACTGGGATCCTTCGACGGAAGGTTCCTCTATGCAGGCAACAATGCCTTCCGGAGCTCCTGCCTTGACGGCGGCATCGTGTATCAATTTTGCCGTCATGACGGTACATTTCTTGGCTCTGGGGTGAGGGGAAAATACGATCCCGTTTCTGGTTTTCAATGCCAGCAACGCCTTGAATATGGCGGTGGAAGTCGGATTTGTCGTCGGGATTATTCCGGCCAGGACCCCCAGAGGTTCAGCTACCCTGAAGAAACCGTTGGTCTCGTCCTTTTCGACGATGCCGCAGGTCTTATGATTACGATACTTGTTGTATATGAATTCGGAGGCGAAATGATTCTTTATAACCTTGTCTTCCACTATGCCCATGCCGGTTTCATCCGAGGCCGCTTTGGCTAGGGGAATTCTGGCTTGGTTGGCCGCCATGGCCACCTGGAAGAAGATCTCGTCGACCTTTTCCTGACAGTATGTGGCGTATTTTTCCTGGGCCGCTTTGGTCCTGGATACCAGCTCATCGATCTCTCTCGGTATGTCTCTGACGGGTTTTTCGGTCGTCTTTGTGTCTTCTTGGATTTTTTTGGTGGCCATTTTGTAGAACCTCCTTGAAAAATATTATTAGGTAAAACAATAACTATCGCATAGCTTGATAGGTATTGTAATCACATTCACAAATAAGTCAAGGGAGATCCTTATGGGTCAGAAGAGACAGATTTTACCGATAAAGAGAGGTCGTTTTTTGCTGCTGCAGAATTGAATACAGAGAAAAGTTTGCCTTCGATTCTTTTAAGTGTATAATCGAAACAGATACGTAACCGAACCATATCATTTTTCAGTGAGGTGAATCGATTGAGCGTAGCTGAGACAAAGGCGCAAGCACGTTCGGCGGAAAACTCACGGTATGAGGCCTTCCGGGGTAAGAGGTTTCTGAAACGTAAGGTTCTGGTTCGAGAAAGACTTAAGCTGTTCGGATTCGAGGTCAACACCGAGGTAGGGCAGGAAGAAAGCGACGTCGATCGGCGGTAATTTGAGGATTGAAAAAGGGACCGGTTTTAACCGGTCCCTTTTTCAATCCTCGTGGTATACTCGCATTTTTATCGGTTTTATCATGGATGGGGTTGTAAATAAATTTGATAAGAGAGGTTTTCCCGATGTCATATGAAGACAAGTCCTTTTCGTATCGATCCATGGAACGCCTTTTTCGCCCCAAGAGTATTCTGATAGTTGAGGATGCTCTAGGCGGTGGCGTAATCTCAAGGTTGAGAGCACTCCTTCACGAGTGGGATTTCTCCGGCGAGGTCGTAGTCATCTCGGAAGAGAACGCGACGTCGATTGAGGATCTATCTTTTGTCCCCGACCTGGCTATGATTCTTTCCTCTTCGGATTCCTCTTTGAAGGCCTTGGATCTCTGTTCTCGCGTAGGAGTTCCCTATGTAGTGCTATTTTCTCGCCTGGAAAATTCCGGCCGGGATCATAAACCCATCCTGAAGAGGGTCCTCTCCAGAGGAACCAGATTTATCGGTCCCGAGTCTCAGGGGTTCGTCAATTTCGTTGATTCCATACCGATCAGTTGTTCCAGCGCTCTGGATCTCAGTCAGGGAGAGGAGGGACATGTGGCCTTAATTTCTCAAAGTGGAGCGTTGGGTTTTTCTGCTTTGGCCATGGGGATCGACTCAGGGGTTCGTTTCCGTTACGTGGTGACCACCGGGGTATCCATGGATCTGGACATGATAGATATCGGACGTTGGATAGTGGAGGACCGCGATGTAAGGTTGATCATATTTTATATCGAGGGTATGTCTGATGGGCGGGCTTTCCTTTGTTTGGCTCAGGAAGCCAGGGCAAGGGGAATATCTGTCGCGGTAATGAGAGGCGGGACGTCGAAATGCGTCAGGGATAGGGTCTTAGATAGATACGGCTTAGGTTCCTCTACCGACGACGGTATATGGAGAGCTGTGGCGAAGCAGTTTGGATTGGTGCTGTTAGACGATCTTGAAGAGCTGATAGATATGTCAAGAATTATAGGGGAAAGCGGGAGAGCATCGGGCAGCAACGTGGCGATTCTGTCCCTTTCAGGTGGTATCGGGGTTATTCAGGCGGATAAGTGCGTCTCCCTAGGACTTAACGTGGTGGGATTATCCGATAGGACCAAAGAGGAGCTGTCGGACGTGCTGCCCTTAGGAAGCATATCCCAAAACCCTGTAGTCGTTCCTAATTCAATTGAAAATCCGTTTTCCGTTTTGTCCAATGCGCTCTGTATCCTTCAAAATGCGGATGAGGTCGATGCAGTTATAGTGGATATACCGATCATGTCCGCTGGAGGGGCCGAATTGGTGGCTGATGCCTTGATAGGCACGGTTCGCCCTGATTCGAAGCCCATACTGTGTTGTTGGTTGATAGACGATGCTCACGGTAACCACGCTTTGGAGAGGCTCCGTAGGAGCGGGATACCCCTTTTCGATAGTCCTAGAAGATGTGCGGATGCTCTAGTATCCCTTTTAGGTATGATACAGGCTCAGGTTCCGTCAGAGTTGGAATGTTCTCCCTCAGGTGCCTCCATGCTGGAACTGTATCCGAAGGATCTCAACGAACACGATGCCACCGATTTTATCGGTCGTTACGGACTCTCCCTGGTCAGACAACGCTTTTGCCGTTCTTTGGACGAAACCCTCACAGCCGGTAACGATATCGGCTATCCTGTGGTCCTCAAGGTAGTCTCCACCGACGTGTTCAGCAAGAAGGCCGCCAGAGGCATAGCCTTGAGCCTCAGGACGGAGGAAGAATTGCAGAACGCCTATGGCCGTATACTGGAGAGGACAGGACGCTCCTGTCCGGGAGCGATTATAGATGGTGTGCTGGTACAGGAGATGGTAGAAGAGGGTATCGAATGCATGATAGGGATGAAGAGGGATCCTGTCTTTGGACCAGTCGTAGCCGTAGGTTTGGGAGGGGTTCTCTACGACGTAACCAAGGACCTGGCCCTCAGACTAGCTCCTCTGGATTTTCCCTCGGCTCTGGAGATGGTCGAAAGCCTCAGAGGGTATCCTCTTTTTTCCGGATTAAAGGGGACGGAAGCGCTGGATTTTAAGGCTCTTGCCGGCGAGGTGGTAAAGGTCTCCAGACTATCCTGTGCCGAGCCGGACCTTCAGCTTCTGGATATAGATTCGGCCTTCGTGACCTCCGAAGGCGTTAAAATAGCCGACGTTTACGCTTTCAGGGCGAGAAAGGATGATGTCTGATGTGGAGTCTCTTTGTCTCTTCCGCTTGGCTGGTATTGGGATACCTGGCAGGGTCTTTCCCTACCGCTTACCTGATTGCCCTACGCTTCAGGGGCGTAGACATAAGGACCTACGGTTCCGGTAACGTTGGGGCGACCAACCTGGGAAGGCTTATGGGAAAAAAATGGGCTTTTTTAGTGGCTATAGTGGATATGCTAAAAGGGGGAGTCGCGGTGCTCCTGATCCGGCTTTTGGGAGCATCAGATGTCACAGTGGCTATGGCTGCTTTCGCCGCCGTCATGGGCCATAACTATCCCATATGGCTGGATTTTAAGGGTGGTAAGGGGGTCTCTACCACCTACGGGACCCTTTTCTTCGTAGCCCCTCCTGGCTCGATGATAGCCGTTCCTCTCGGTGGACTTCTCTGGCTGGCTATCTTGAAGATCGGTGAATATGTCTCTCTTGCCTCGATCCTTTCGTTATTTGGCTTGGTGTTTATTCTCCCTCTTTGCGGAGTTCCTGCTTCTTTCGCCTTGTCTGCCTTTGGATTGGCTGTTTTATCTACGTGGAGACATAGAGCCAACGTTAAAAGGCTTCTCTCCGGTCGAGAGTCAAGGGTCCGATCTAAATAAGATCAGCAGAGTTCTGACCTATTGACTATTTTTGACCAAGAGGATAGAATGTCGTTATTATCGTATATGGACAGGGGGAGTTGTGGTGCGGAGCCTCACCGAGGTCATAGAGAGTCACATAATAGAGCTTCTTGAGGGGAACGACGAGGATGCTGTCTCCCTTCGTAGAAAGGAGCTTGCCGAGAGGTTCGGGTGCGTCCCCAGTCAGATAAACTACGTCTTGAGGAGTAGATTCACCCCCGAACGAGGGTACCTAGTGGAAAGCCAGAGGGGTGGTCACGGCTATATAAGGATTTTACGGATATGTTACGAGACCCCGGAGGCCAGACTCCGTCATCTGGACGACCTGGTCGGAGACAGCATTACCGAACAGGAAGCTAAAAGATTGTTGGTTTCCCTTCAATCCAGAGGCCTTCTCGATCTTAGGGAGAGGCTCTTGATAGAGGTCGCATTGCGTCATGTGGACGATATGGGAGAATCGGTCTTCGATGTATCTCCCTATAAGAGAAACGTTCTCCAGGCCGAGCTTCTCAAGAGAATGCTTCGCAGTCTGGTTCTTTCGTGATGGAGGGTAGTATGTGGCAGTTCTTTACAGAGAGAAGCAAGAAAGTCATACAGCTGGCTCATAGAGAGGCCCTCCGATTGGGCCACGATATGATCGGAACGGAACATATACTCATGGGGTTGGCTCTGGAGAACGGTGGTGTCGCCGCGCAGATACTCTCCTCTTTGGGGTTGCCTTCGGACGAGTTGCTAGTGGCGGTCGAAGCCAGCGTTCCGCTTGGAGATCCCATAAAGAAACCGATGGACCTTCCTTTGAGTCCCAGGGCCAAAAGGGTTCTGGACCTTTCCATAAGGGAAGCCAGGAACATGGGGGTCAACTACGTCGGCACCGAACATATTTTGCTCGGTATCTTCTCCGAGGGAGAGGGTATGGCAGTACAGGTTCTTAGAAATATGGGATTGGAGCCGGCGGAGGGCAAGAAACAGGTTCTTCGTTTCCTCTCAGGAGGAGAGGGAGATGGTAAATCCTCGAACAAACAGGAGAGAAAGGATCGTAACAGGACTCCTATTCTGGATCAGTTGGGAATAGATCTCACCGAAATGGCGGAGAAGAACGAACTGGATCCTGTAATAGGAAGGAGCAAGGAAATCCGTAGGGTCATCCAGGTTCTTTCTCGAAGGACCAAGAACAACCCCGTGTTGATCGGAGATCCCGGTGTCGGAAAGACCGCTATAGTGGAGGGACTGGCCCAGAAGGTCCTATCGGGAGATATCCCGGAGAGTCTTAAGGAGAAGAGAGTCGTTCAACTGAACATGGGCAATCTCGTAGCCGGGACAAAATACAGAGGCGAGTTCGAGGAGAGAATGAGAAAGCTGGTCGCCGAGCTGAAGGAATGCCGAGACGTCATCCTCTTTATCGACGAGATCCACACTATAGTTGGGGCAGGAGGAGCGGAAGGTGCCATCGATGCGGCTAATATCCTGAAGCCCAGTCTAGCTAGAGGGGAATTTCAGGTCGTAGGAGCAACTACTCTGGAGGAATATCGTCGTCACATAGAGAAGGATGCGGCACTGGAGAGACGTTTTCAGCCTGTCAAGGTGTATGAGCCCAATATGGAAGACACCTTTCTGATATTGAAGGGGCTGAGAGATAGATACGAGTCTCATCACAGGGTGACCATAACCGATCAGGCTCTGGACGCGGCGGTAAAACTGTCCTCAAGGTATATAACCGATCGATTCCTCCCGGACAAGGGAATCGACCTCATAGACGAGGCTGCGGCTCGTGCCAGGTTGGACACGATGGAGCTTCCGGAGCCCCTGAAGAAAATGGACAAGGAACTCGAGCGAATTAGGAAGGAAAAAGAATCGGCGGTGAATTCTCAGGCTTTTGAGAAGGCTGCCAAGCTTAGGGACGACGAAAATCGACTTTCCGACGACCTGGAGAGGAGACGTCGCGAATGGGTCTCTCGACAGAGCAAGGAAGTTCCGGTGCTTACAGATGAGAGCGTTGCTCAGGTCGTATCCGAGTGGACCGGTGTCCCTGTGAGCCAGCTTACGGAAGAGGAGTCCAAAAGGCTCTCCCGCATGGAAGAGGAAATCCATCGCCGTCTTGTCGGACAGGACTCGGCGGTATCGGCGGTATCCAAGGCTATCAGGAGAGCTCGTAGCGGACTTAAAGATCCTAAGCGTCCCATAGGCAGCTTTCTCTTTCTGGGGCCTACAGGGGTAGGCAAGACAGAGATGGCCCGTTCTTTGGCCGATTTCCTCTTTGGTTCGGAGGATGCTCTAGTGACCTTGGATATGAGCGAGTTTATGGAGCGTCACGAGGTCTCTAAGCTTATAGGAGCGCCTCCTGGATATGTTGGACACGAGAGTGGCGGCAAGCTTACCGAGACGATAAGGAGAAGGCCCTACTCGGTTATACTCTTCGACGAGATAGAAAAGGCCAATCCGGACGTTTTCAACGTGCTTCTTCAGATTCTAGAGGAAGGTCGTCTTACCGACGGTCAGGGTCGGAAGGTGGATTTTCGAAACACAGTTGTCATAATGACCAGCAATATAGGGGCTAGAAATATCGTTAAGCGGCAGGGGTTCGGTTTTGCCACCGATAATCACGAAGGCTTTTCGGACTGGTCCAGCGTCTCCAAGAATATAGACGAAGAGGTTAGACGGTCATTTAGGCCGGAGTTCTTGAATAGGATAGACGAGCAGGTGGTCTTCAGTCCCCTCAGCAAGGAGCAGATGCTTGGCATTCTGGACGTAATGTTGAGAGAAGTCAGGGAAAGGCTCTCTGAAAAGGGTATTCGACTTACCGTCTCGACCAAGGCGAAGGAGCTGATCCTGGAAAAGGGCTATCAGCCTCAGTATGGAGCTCGTCCTCTTAGAAGAACCATACAGAGGCTGCTTGAAGACCCTCTTGCGGATATGATACTGGACGGGAGTCTAATAGACGGCTATACCTCCAGGGTCGGAGTCTCCCGTGGGGAACTATCGTTGCGTTGCGTTCCTCCCAAAAAAGGAGATCAGCGAAAGGTCACAGCGTAGGGGAGGGGGCGTTCTCTCCCTTCCGAAGGTATATTTACCGTGATCCCCTTCCACCATAGCTGGCTCGATCCGCCGCCGTCCATGTTTATCGCTTTTAAGAGGCCTGCCTGTCTGGCTATGAAGGCTGCCTCGGACAGCGTGGCGCCGTCACTATGCCACGACGAACGACCGTCTATGACGATCCAGCATAAGCTATCGCCATCCCAGCCCGCTAAGGTTCTGGGGTGGCGTTTGTTTATTATCGAATCGGAAAACCATTCGGAGGAGAATGGTCCTTCCAGACCGAGGATCATAGGTCCCGCTTGAATTACCTGTTTTGCCCCGATCATCGCTTCATCGGACCAGATGGTCTGAAGTTTGATCTCAGCCGCATCGGAGAAGGGGCCTAATCCGGATGTCCTTAAATACAAGATATTTTCTTCCGGCTTCATGAAGTGGTTCGATCCGGCTGCTCTCCTGGTCTTTACCGTTTTCGACCTTTTTAACAGAAACTCCGTTCCGTTTCCCTTGATAGAGGTGGCGAACTGTCCGAAATGAGGGGTATAAAAACCTATCTTGCCCTCGGACGTCGGCTGGTTTATGGACGATATAGGAAGACTCTTATCCCCGCATTCTGCCGACAGCCGAAAAGATCCGTCTCCGAAGAAGGCCATATCCTGATTCCAGCCTACGGCGGACCTGTTCTTATAGGTCGGCGATGCAGGGATATCGTCTACAACTATCGTGCCGACCGGCCTGTTTTTCCAGAAAAAACCGGCGTTTACCGCGGCCACCGAATGGGAATGTTCCCCGATCTTGCTCAGGGAGAGCTTTCTGGCTCCTATGGAAGGTGCCGTGGTTATAGAGGTTCTCGACGGAAGAGCCTTTATCATGCACCAGAAAAGAGTCCTTCCTCCTCCTCCGATCGGTAATATGGAGGCCTTCCCGAATTCTTTGGGCACTCTCTTTGCCAATAACCATGCTTGAGCATAGTTGCTATACGGGCCTATTCTGACCGAGAAAGCGCAGTCGGTTTTCTCCATATAGGATGGGAAATTCAGGTTCTTTAGTCTTTTTATCGTCGCTCTGGCCTTCTCCTCACTGGAGTTTTCCGACAGGGCTATCGCCCATCCTTTAGGTGGGCGGCCAACCCCCTCTCTGTGTAGAGAAAGGGTATAGCTCGAACTGTTCACACTCATGTCCCACCTTACCCCTGAGACGATGCTTTCTTTTAGCCATTCGGTCAGATCTTTCAGATCCTCTTCGTTCAAAGTATTGGAAGGGGAACGGATCAGAGCGGGAGGCATCTTAGGTTCTATTTCCCCGGCTAGGCTTACGTATGGCTCCAGATAGGGGGGCAGCTCTCCTGTTGTCTGGACAAGGGAAGCGACCATTTTAGCCTCGTGATGCCAGCCCATCGCTCTGAACGAAAAGGCTATGGCTTCCGCTTTGCTGATCTCTATGTCAGGATAGAATCTGTCGGAAGGGAAGAGTATCCCCATTGCGAAGGCCGATTCCACATAACGCGAGCTTGGATGGTCCTTAGGAACGTCGGAGAAACTTCTTCCGTTCCAAAGAGGAAGGCTAAGTGCGGATATTATCTCGGATAGAGCTTCCCCTCTGTTCACGGCGGCAGCCGAGGTGGATATAGCTAACGCCAGCATAAAACCTGCCGTTATTTTTAAAAGGTGTCTCAATGTTTTACCTCCCCGATGTAATCGATTATGTTAGAGCCGGTTAAAATGGTACCATAGGTACGGTACGTATGGACAGATCTACTCGTCCTTGTGCTACAATGGCTCTTGATGTAAAGACCAAGAGTGGGAGGTATCGGCAAATATGGAGAAGAATCTGGAGGCCTGGATTCGAGAACCACGAAAAAAACTGGATCCCGATGCCATGGGTTTCCCCGTCGTCTCCTCCGATGTCGATGACGATATCCCTGAAAAGTCGAAAGAGGGCTTCTCCTCTCCCCTCGATTTTATAAAAAAAAGCGGGGTTCCGGCACACTCTACAGAGGAGATACCCCCCGAGAATAGTCTCGATTCCTTGGGTTCGGCGGTCTTTACAGAATCAGGGATCTCTGGCTCGGTTGAAACTCCTCCGTCTCCGTCCATGGAGAAGGTCGACGAAGAACCAGAATCATATCTTGAAGAAGAGCCCGGCGAACCCCAATCGACGACCTCCTTAGAGGCTTCTACCCTTTCTCATATGGAAGAAGGGGCTATAAGGGATATGGAGGATCGGGTTCTCTTCGATGAGGATCCTGTATTTATCTCCAAGGTTATCTCTGACGAGGAAGAGGATCCCGAGGGATCGAAATCCAATTTGCCTGAAAAAGAGAAGAAGAGTTCCTCCCGTCGTAGGTCTATTCTCCTTTCGTCCCTCGCTCTCGTCGGAGGGGGCGTCCTTTTGGTCTGGAATTTAATAGAAACGCCAACTAGAATACTCGAAGAGGCGGATCGGATGTATTCCTCAGGCGAGTTTGAAAAAGCTGTCTCTCTTTATGAAAAAGTCGAGATGGAAAGATCTCTTCCCCTTCAGTCTCTGTTAAAAAAAGGAGAGGCTCTTTTGACTGCTGAAAGATACGCAGAGGCTTTAGATTCCTTTTACGGGGCCTTGGCGTTATCCCCTGAAAGCCCGGATATTCACCGGAAAATAGGATCGATCTTGTCCCATCTTGGTTCATCCGCTCAAGCGGAGAAGAGCTACAGGGAGACCTTGAGACTAGATCCTGGCGATAACGAAACACGTCTCGAATTGGCCCGGGTGCTTTTGGATATATCTCAGCCGTTGGATGTCCTTCGATTGATCGACGAAGCTCCGATCCAAATATCCGGAGACGATGTAAACTCGCTTAGATCCGAGGCGTTGGACCTGCTGTTGCCGGTGTCGGATGTGGAGGATGTCCTCTCCGAGGATGTATCGGGAGATCTATCGGTCTCTCCCGATGAGTCCGTCGCCGTGTCCATAGACAAACTCTCCGAAGATTCGGTGGTATTGACGGTGGAGGTTCCCATAGAGATAGTCGAGGAAAAAATCTCAGAGGATCAAAAGGAGAAAACTCAGCCGATTAAGGCTGAGAAGGCCGTCGGATACAAGGTCGCCTCGGATCCTAAAGAGGTAAAAAGGGTCGTCCGAGAAGAAACAAAAAAAACGGAGATGTCCGGTCCTAGTCCTGAGGAACGACACTTCATGGTTCTGTTAAGTTCCTCCCGCAGGATAGGAGCTCAGGATTCGGATATGTTGAGACGACTTACCGATAAGCGCGATATATCATCCCTCTTCCGGTTGGGGAAAGCCTATAATACGGCAGGCCGTTTCAGAGAGGCTTTGCTTTTCTTGGAGAAGGGACTTCTTTTGGACGATAAAGATTCTCGTCTTTTACTGGAAGCCGCCTATAGTTGCTCATCCATCGGCAGAGATCAAGACGCTATGGCCATGGTGCAGCATCTCTTGACCAAGAGGAGCGGAGCATCGTTAAAGGGAGACCCTCCTTCCGTCTTGGTCTACAGATCGAGGAATAACTGGAATATCGGCTGGAACGGCGGCGATAGCACGGTGAAGGATGCTACTCTTTATGCCGAGGATGAAGGAGTGTCCATTCCCGGTATGATAGCGCCTAAAATCGGTCTCGATATGTACGATCCTTTGAAAAAAGCCATAAAGCTTAACCCTGGTGGGAAAGAGCTATACATAGATTTTATGGCTCTTACGGTCAAAATCACTCCGAGCCTCTCTTCGAGGATCCTTAAGGCCTCCGCTATGGCTATGGAAGCCCACGGTCTTTTCGTCTCCGGACGAAAAGACGAGGCCTTGGTCTTGATCGATACTGTTGAAGAATTAGCCCCTTCGGTGGCTTTTTGGAAAGAACTGAGGGACAGCTTTTCGACGAAGATATAAAAACGGCATTTTCAATATACCCTTTTTCATCTATACTTTTTAAGGTGTTTTGTTTTTTTACGTTAGTAACATATCGATATCAAGCACAGGTGGTGGTCGCAGAATGCAGACTCAGAAGGTCGAGGAGTGGGGGTTTCAGTACATCCAGCGCTACTCCATGTACCAGGAATTCGTGAGGAGAATGAAGAACCTTCTCCAAGATTTAATCGAAAGGGAGCATGTAAAGGTATATGCTCTTGAGGGATGGGCTAAATCCCCGGAAAGTTTTATCCGTGACCTTACGGAAAGCGGTAAGGCTCTTCCTGCCGATCCGTTTAAGGATATGCCCGACTTGGCTACGGTGAGGATTCTCCTCTATTTCCCCAGCGATGCTATCGCGGTGGAGAAGACGATACAGGAAGAGTTCCTGATAGATCTTCCGAGATCCACTACCAGCAAGGATCTTGAGGATCCCGATATATTCGGCTATCGTTCCATAGTTTATGACGTCTCTTTGAAGTCCGATAGGAGCAAGTTGAGAGAATGGGAGCGCTATCGTGACCTGAAGCTTCATCTTCAGGTTCGTACGATGTTGCAGGAAGCCTGGGCTACCATAAGCCCTGAAATAGCGGGAGCCACCGATGTAGTGACCAAAGGTAAACTGAAGAGGAAGCTTTCCAGGGTAAGCGCCCTTCTTGAGGAAGCAGATGAAGATTTCCACTATCTGAGAGAGGCAGCTAAGGGATTGGCCATACCTGTGACGCCCGATCGAGCCAAGCCCATAATCGATAACTCTCCTCCAGAGGAGAAAAAGCCTTTGGATAAGGAAGATTTACGTAACCTTTTCGAGGAATCCGACGGAGCACTCTACTCACGGTGGTCCGAGGCTGCTAGAGAGACGGGCTTCCCCGGGTTTGTCCCGGACGGTTCCTATCTGGAGGATAGCCTTGATTATCTGTGCCGCATATTTAAGGCGGCCGAGTTCAATTCAGTGTCCGAGGTGAGAGATTTTCTCTCGTCTATGGAGGGAGACGGCACCGGCATAGAGCAACTTAAGACGGTCCACTCCGCATTCGAGGAAGAGATCTCCTCCTGGAAAGTGGACGGTTATTCTGCGGTGTTCCTGCTCGTGTTGAACATGAAGTGGGATGTTCTTCAGAACAAAGATCTCGTGGGGTTGGGCATAAAGATGGGGTCGGATAGGATCAAGGGCGTTTGATCCCGTTTCGTGCGGCTTGTTTTACCTGTGCAGGAGGGCGAGAGCCCTCCTTTTTTGAAATGTCTAGGTCCGGCAGTAAGGAGGGTGTCTTTTGATCTTTAAGGATTTTCTACGGGGCCTTTTGGTCATCGCGGTCGTCCTTTTGATTTCCGATTTCGCGTTGGCGGAACCCTGCCTCTCCAAGGTCGGAGGTCAGGAGGTGACCGAGGACGACCTTATATATCTTTTATCCAGACGGATGGACAGCAGCCTGGACGTAGCGGCTTTGGCCTGGATGGGAATGGACTCTAAGCAGAGAAAGAACTTTATATCCCACGTGGAGGACGTTCTGTTTCTCTCCGAGGCCTCCAGGCTAAGGGGACTGGGGTTGAATCAGGATGTGGTCAGGAAAATCCGTTGGGATGGTATCAATACATTGGCTAAAGTCTACATAGACAGAATCGCTCTGACCTGGGATCTCTCCGAAGAGGCTCTTCGAAAGTACTACTCGTCCAACAGTGAAAAGTATAGAGCTCCAGAGAGGGTTTTAGCCGAGGTCCGGCACTGTGGTGGCTCATATGACGGTAATCTCGATACAGAAGAGCCACGGTGGTTCAGCTTGAAGGATGTCCCCGATGTTCTTAAGGATGTTTTTTTTCTCGATCTAAAGCTGGGAGACGTGCCTCCCGTACTTTCTTCCGATGGCGACCTCTGGATAGCGAGGGTGTTAGAATTTCAGGGTAGTCGAGTCCTGCCTTTTGATGTAGTAAGGGACAGGGTTAGAGAGGACCTCAAAGGATCCTACCTGGAAAAAGAGCTACGCAGACTGAGGGGTAGAATCCTTCCCGTAAACTGATGCAAAAGGTGTTGACAGGATCGACCTCCTAACATATAATTCTCCCTGTCGCCGCGAGGCGTCGATGTAAATCGGTCGGGGCTATAGCTCAGTTGGGAGAGCGCTTGAATGGCATTCAAGAGGTCAGGGGTTCGAATCCCCTTAGCTCCACCATTGTTTTTTAAGGTCCACTCTGTAGAGTGGGCCTTTTTTTGTCCCTTAAATTTCTTCTCAAAAGCGTCGATTTTGTGTGTCCAATCTTGTGCGTTTCTATGCCATGGCTCTGATTGCTTTATTATTTATGGTCTTTTTAAAGTGGTATAGTATAAGACATATCTAGACTCACGACTTTAAGGAGGGGTAGATATGAAAAACTATGATTTGATAGTGATCGGGATGGGGCCAGCCGGTATGGCGGTATCCGCGATGGGGGTCTCGATGGGGTTGAACGTCCTCTCGATAGAGAGGCGTAAAATCGGTGGAGAGTGCCTTAACTGTGGGTGCATCCCCAGCAAGGCATTGTTAAAAGGGGCCGAGGCATTTCACGGGCTTAAGAGGCTCTCCTCCTACGGGATCGATATCGATGCCGATATCCTGAAGATCTCCCCTATGTCGGTGGTTCGGGATAAAATAGACGCTATAAACAGCAAAAAAACGATGAAGATGTTCGAGAAGGTCTCCCTCGTATCTGGAGAGGCCGTTCTGGATGGACCTGATGCCGTAAGGGTGAACGGCCGTACCTACAGGGGGAAACGGATATTCATAGCTACGGGTACAAGCCCCGCCATTCCTCCGATACCTGGATTGAAGGATCTCCCAGATATTTTGACGAACGAGAACCTCTTTCAGCTTGAGGAGATACCCAAATCTATGACTATCATAGGCGGAGGTGCCATAGGCAGCGAGATGGGACAGGCATTTGCTAGATTGGGAACTAATGTGACCATCGTGCATATGGACCCCCATCTAGTGCCGACAGGGGACGAAGCTGCAGGGTGCCTGCTGGAAAAGGTTATGGTGGAAGAGGGCGTTACCGTACGAAACTCCGCTTCGATAGACAGAGTGGAGAAGAGAGACGGCAGCTTTTTCCTCTATTCCGGAGATGATGTTTTCGAGTCCGAAAAGCTCCTCGTGGCGGCCGGAAGGGTCCCTAGTATATCTGGTTTGAGACTGGGCGAGATTGGGGTAAACCACGATAAAAAAGGTATCTCCGTGGATCAACGTATGAGAACCAGTGTCAAAAATATATACGCCGTAGGAGATTGCAACGGGCAATATCTTCTATCCCACGCGGCTATGCATCAGGGTATGCTGGCTTTTATGGATGCCTTATCTCCGTTCAGCCTGCCTTGGACCTGTCGAGATCGGTATGTGGTTCCCTGGGCGGTGTTTACGGAGCCGGAAATAGCTCAGGTAGGTATCACGGAGAAAGAGGCTTCAAAAAGAGGGCTGAATTACGATGTTTGCGAGAAGAAGTACAGTTCATATGGCAGGACAGTAGCGGATGGTCACCCGGAGGGGTTCGTAAAGATTATAGTCGGGAAGTCTGGTAAAATCCTTGGAGCGACCGTTGTGGGTGAAGGGGCGAGTGAGCTTATTCAGGAATGGACCATGGCCATTCAGGACAGACGTAGGATGACCCATATCATGATGACCCAACATCCTTTCCCGTCTGTCGGAACCATCAACAAGATGGTAGCGGAGGAATGGATGATGTCGAAAATGAGATCTCCTATCCTTGGGAAGCTTGCCCGTTTTATTTTGAGATGATCCGATAAGATCCGAATACCGGCTTGATCGTCGTAGGATGGGTCTTGAAGGGGGATTACGATGGTTGATCCTGGGAGGGAGTTCAGAAAACTCCCGATAGAGACTTTGACGGCATTAGTGCAGTCTTTTCAAAGAGGATTCTACCGCTTTAATGAATCCATGGGCATAGACGTTCACTTTCGGAGGAGGGAAACCTCGCTTTCCTACTCGATCCCTTACGGCGTCATAATCGCCATGATAGGTGTGGTAGGAGACTGTAGAGGAGGACTTTCCGTAATACTTGATCAATCCGGTTTTAGTCGTTACGTAGGGGCTTTGACTGGAGGCATTATCCGTCCTGATGTGGAGGACGCCATTGCCCTTAGTTCTATAGGGGAGATGTTGAATATGGTGGCAGGCAGGATGGCTCTCGAGATGAGCAAGGAGGGTTTTTCAGTGGATATAACTCCTCCTCAGACCTTTTGCGGCGAGAGGATCAGACAGGTGGAATCGGAAAGGACGGCTCACATAATATTGCCTTACCTTCTGAATGACTCAGACGGAGGGGATGGCGTGGCCCATCTGGTAATCAACAGCCCCAACCTATAGACGTAAAGGGAGTTTCCTTAAGGAAACTCCCTTTTTTAAGTCTCTAGCGTGTTTAGTTATAACGAAAGCCTTTAAAATGACTATCAAGCCATTTGATTTTATTGTCTCGATATGGTATAAATCTCGAGTCCGAGTTATTTGAAGGCGGGGTGTGTTAAAGAATGATAGAGGTTAAGGACGAAAAAATAGAGGATATGACCGATCTTTTGGTTGAATTTTGTGAAAAATTTAGCGGATGGGAAGGGGCCGTCGCCAAGTTGGGAAGGCTTTCTCCCGCTCAGATGAGAACCATAGGTGTTATCGGCCGGAATCGAAACCTGCGAATGAAGGATATCGCGGAAAAGATGGAACTTACGACCGGTACGGTAACTGTCATGGTCGATAGATTGCAGGAAATGGGCTTGGTCGAAAGATGTAGGAACGAGATGGATCGTCGTTCCTACAGAATAGTTCTCTCCCCCAAGGGAGAGGAGTACTTCCAGCGGCATAGTCAAAAACAGCGTGAGCTGGTAAAAAGGCTGGCTTTAAAGCTTAACGACGACGAACAGGATAACCTGATAGGTTTTTTAGGCCGATTTTTAGAAGCTCTGTAACATTCGTCAAGCCATAATATGTCTTATCGATCTAGGGGGGGACGGCATCTACTGCTGTTCTCCCCTTGGTTTTGAGACGAGTCCTTGACATGAGAGATCCAGATGGTTCTTCATCAGTTGGACGGACAGCTTCTCATCGTGTCTGGATAGAGCGGATAATATGGCCCGGTGCTCGTTGAGACTAGGGTTGTCGTGAAAATCAAAAAAATTCTCGTAAAAAACCATATATACGTAGGCTCTGGATAATATGTTTTCTATGTATTCGGCAAGGACCACATTGCCCGATCCCTCCGCTATTATGCTGTGAAACCTCTTGTTTATCTCCAAATAGCCCTCTAGGTCCTTGTCCTCGAAGCTTTTTTCCTCTTTCTCTATCTGTTCCTCGAGTTTGCAGATCTGAAGCGGTGTTATACGAGTTGCCGCTTTTTTTACGGACAGTTTTTCGAGGTATTCCCTTACCTCGTAGGTGCTCTCTATCTCCTCTCTCGTCGGGGCGGTCAGCCTGGCTCCCCCGTTAGGAATCAACTGCACTATGCCTTCGTTGGCCAGCTTCCTCAAGGCCTCTCTTACCGGTGTGCGGCTTACGTCCAGCTGTTTGGCTATGGCTATCTCAGGAAGCCTCTGACCGGCTTTCAGTTTTTTAGTCAATATCTGGCTTCTCAATTCATGGTAGACGTAATCTGCGGTCGTAGTGTAAAGGACGGTATCTCTCATGCGGTTCCCTCCCTGTCTGAACAACGAAAATCATACAAGAACCCCTCTGCATTTACAAGTTTTCTGGTGCTAAATAATTCTAAATACAGACAATGTGTTGACAAAATAGAGCGTCAGTGTTATATACAAGGTGTTCAGTGTATTCTATGTATACTTAAATTTTGTTGTGACGATTGAGGAGGGGTAAGGGTGATCGATCTTAACGAGTTTTTTGGCATGAAAGGCAAGGTGGCGCTAGTGACAGGAGCGGCTTCAGGAATTGGTTTGGGTATCTCTCGTTTTTTCGCAAATGCCGGAGTGTCCGTTGCTATGTTCGACATAAATGGCGATGCCGGTCCGGCGAGGAGCGCCGAGATCGAAGGAGATTCTGAGTTTTTTCTGTGTGACGTTACCGATAGCGGTAGTTGTTCTTGCGGCGTTGACGCCGCCTTGGAGAGGTTCGGGCATATAGACGTACTGGTCAACTGTGCCGGCGTCGCGAGACGAAACGATGTGGTGGGGTTGAGCGAGAGCGATTGGGATCTGGCTCTCGGGGTGACCCTGAAAAGCGTATTCCTGATGTCAAAGTTCGTGGTTCCCCATATGAGGAGACAGGGCAGAGGTCGAATAGTCAACATAGGTTCTGGGTGGAGTTTCAAAGGAGGGCCTAAGGCCGTTTCATACTGTGCTGCCAAGGGAGGAGTCTGGAACATGACCAGGGCTATGGCCATAGATCTGGGACCGGACAATATAAACGTTAACTGCGTGTGTCCCGGAGATATCGATACCCCTATGTTGAAAAGCGAGTGCGAGCAGTTGGGAGGAGTATACGACGAGAAATACAGAGAGGAGTGTTCTAGGAGACCGATCAAAAGGCTGGGAACTCCAGAGGACGTAGCCAAAAGTGTCTTCTTTCTAGCTAGCGACATGTCTCCTTGGGTGACCGGAAGTAGTTTGGTCGTCGATGGCGGCGGGATTGCGTAGATTTTAACTTTAGGAGGTCTGTTATGAAAAAAACGTATCCCTATATACCGAACTCGGCACCGGAAGCGCAGAAAGAGATGCTCGAGTATATAGGAGTCCAATCCATAGACGATTTGATTGTCGATATACCGGAAGAACTTCGGATCAGGGGAGGGTTGAAGCTTCCCCGTCCATGTCTTTCGGAGGCTGAACTCCGTCGACATATGGACGGAATAATCGACAAAAACATCCCGGCAGGTAGGAGTATATCCTTTCTTGGTGCCGGTTGTTACAACCATCAGGTTCCGGCGGTGGTGGATGAGATAGTCTCTTCCGCCGAGTTCCTGACAGCCTATGCGGGCGAACCCTACGAGGACCACGGTCGTTTTCAGGCTCTCTTTGAATATCAGAGCATGATGGCCGAGCTTCTGGACGTTGATGTCTGTAACGTCCCGACCTACGACGGGGCTCAGGCGGCTGCGACCTCGCTCAGAATGGCTTCCCGTGTTAGCGGCCGAAAAGTGATCCTATTGGCTGGCGCTATCGATCCTGATCGCAGGGCGGTGATCGAGACGTATCTGGATCCGGTTCTATCTGTCGAATATTTGGGGTACGACGATAGAACAGGGTTGTTAAATCCATCCGATCTGAAAGAGAGTTTGAACGATAAGGTTGCGGCGGTATACGTCGAGAATCCCTCCTTTCTGGGGTCCATCGAGGAAAGAGGAGGTTCTATAGCCCAAATTACTCACGACGAGGGAGCGCTTTTCGTCGTATACGTCGATCCTAGTTCTCTGGGTGTTTTAACCCCCCCATCTCGATACGGGGCGGATATCTCCTGTGGAGATATCCAATCTTTGGGAATTCACATGAACTACGGTACCGGTGGCGGTTTTATAGCGACCAAAGACGATCCTCGGATAGTCGAGGAATATCCGTCAAGGCTGTTCAGCCTGGCTCCTACCTCCGGAGGGGAGTGGGGCTTTGGAGACGTCCTATGGGAGAGGACATCCTTTGCCAATAGGGAGACCTCTAAAGAGTTTGTGGGGACCCACTCCGCCTTGTGGGGGATCGGAGCTGGGGTATATCTGGCTACCATGGGGCCTCGTGGAATGGAGGACCTCGGACGGGGCATAATGCAGCGTTCTCTCTATGCTAAAAAACGCCTTTCCGAAATTCCGGGGGTCTCCACCGATCGTTTCGGATCGGTGTCATTTAAGGAATTCGTCGTCGATTTCAACCATACCGGGAAATGCGTGAAAGATATCAACGAGTATCTGCTGGGTAAGGGCATATTCGGAGGCAAGGATATCTCCTCGGATTTTAAAGAACTGGGGCAGTGTGCTCTCTTCTGCGTCACCGAGATGACAAGCGCCGAGGATATCGATTTTCTCGTGGAGACTCTACGGGATTGTCTAGGGTAAGCGGGGAGGTCTCGATATGAATAAAACCGCTATGATCCGTAGATTTCACCAGGCGAGTTGGGATGAACCGATAATATTCGATCTCAGCGAACCAGGTCAGAGAGGGGTGTTGGTGCCTGAGGCGGGGCCGAAGATAGAGGAATCCGTTGGAGACGGTCTCTCCGCCATCCCGGAATCCATGCGTCGCTCCGATATTCCGCTGTTGCCCGAGATGGGACAGCCTCAGGTGTTGCGACATTTCAACCATCTGGCCCAGGAGAACCTGGGAGCCGATTACAACGTCGATATAGGACAGGGGACCTGTACGATGAAGTACAGCCCTAAGGTCAACGAGATATTTGCAACTTCCTCTAAAATAACCGATCTCCATCCCTATCAAGATGAATCGACCGTCCAAGGAGCCCTTGAGGTCATGTACCGCCTGGGGGAGTGTTTCAAGGAGATTTCCGGCCTGGACTGTTTCAGTCTTCAGCCTGGAGGTGGGTCACACGGAGCTCTGGCGATGGCCACCGTAGTTCGTTCATATTTTAGGGATAGAGGCGAGGAGGATCGTAGAGACGAGGTGATAACCACCTTTTTCTCCCATCCCGCCGACGCGGCTGTTCCGATAGTGAAGGGGTTTAAGGTGGTAGTCCTTCCGCCCGATAAGGACGGTTTGCCCGATTTTGAAGCCTTTAAGGCCGCTTTATCCGATCGTACTGCTGCTATATTTTTCACCAATCCCGAGGACACCGGTATATTCAACGGTCGTATAAAGGATTTCACCGGTTTGGCCAGGAAATTCGGTGCTCTATGTTGTTATGACCAGGCCAATGCCAACGGATTGCTCGGTATCGCTCGGGCGAAAGAGGCCGATTTTGATCTCTCATTTTTCAATCTTCATAAGACTTTCTCCTCTCCTCACGGATGTGGAGGTCCTGCAACAGGTCTGGTCGCTGCTAGGCAGTTCCTAGGGGCTTACCTACCCGCTCCTCTGGTCGTTAAAAAAGGAGACCGTTTTTCGCTGGACTGGGATATGCCTAAAAGCTGTGGGAAGATAAAGGCGTTTTACGGCACTCTTCCGGTTATCGTCAGGGCTTATGCCTGGATTATGAGCCTAGGAGCCGAAGGTCTGAACGAGGTCTCCAGGGTAGCCATTCTCAACAATAACTATGTTATGAAAAAGCTTCTCTCCATAAAGGGCTGTTCCATCTCCTTTCCCGATCATTCTCCGAGAATAGAACAAGCGAGGTACAGCTGGAGAAAACTCAAAGAGGACACGGGGTTCGGCACCGAGGACGTTCAGCGTCGTATAGCTGACTTCGGAACTCATTACTGGTCCAGTCACGAACCCTGGGTTATCCCCGAACCGTTTACAGTGGAACCGAGCGAGTCCTATTCAAAGGCCGATCTTGACGAGTTCTGTGCCATATTGGAACGGATCTCCCAAGAGTGTTACGACGATCCTGATACCATCCGACATGCTCCGCATAATAGCACTATACACCACGTGGATCACGACGTTTTGGACGATCCCGATCTTTGGGCCATAACCTGGAGAGCGTATAAAAAGAAATACGACGGCTATTTTGAGAGAAGGAAAGATTGATTCTCGGCCTTTGGACGTGGGTTTCGGTTCACGTCTAAAGGCCGTTCTTTTTTAGAAAAGAGGGGTGATGCTTTGAAAACCGTCGGTTTTATAGTCAACCCCGTTGCAGGAATGGGAGGGGCGGTGGGACTAAAGGGAACCGATGGCCCGGAGATCCTGGAGCGGGCCATCGCTTTGGGAGCTGTCCCTAAAGCGATGGAAAGGGCTATCTCAGTCCTGAGGGGATTGATGGATCTCGATGAGGTTAGATGGATAACCTGTCCCGGTCCTATGGGGGAGGAGGCGTTTCTGTCTTTAGGCATGGATTTTGAGGTGTTAGACGGCGATTTCGCTATTCCTACGACCGGTCGAGATACCGCTTTCGCGACCGAAAAAATGATCGATATGAACGTGGATCTCCTGAGTTTTGTCGGAGGGGACGGTACAGCCAGAGATGTCGCGTCCGTAATTGGAGATCGAATACCGGTGGTAGGGATTCCCGGCGGGGTTAAGTTGCACTCCGCGGTTTTCGCGAAGACTCCGCTGAAAGCGGGGGAAATACTCGAGAGATATATCAGGGGGAGGATAGACGACTTTCGTCTTGCCGAGGTGATGGACATAGATGAAGAAGCGTTCAGAGATGGGAGACTGTCCGCCAGCCTTTACGGATATATGAGAGTCCCGGTATCACCGGAGGCCATGCAGTCTAAGAAGTCGGGAAGACACAGAGAGTCGTCGTCCTTCCGGTTGAAGGAATTAGCCTGTTACGTCACTTCTTCCATGGATGAGGACGTCATATATCTACTTGGGTCGGGGGCCACCGTTAAGGGGCTTTCAGATTATCTCGGTATCGACGGAACCTTGCTCGGAGTCGATGCCGTCATAGGAGGAAGGATGATCGGCAAGGATATGACCGAGGAAGAGATAAGGAAAGCGATCGAAGCGACCTCCCTCAAGGTAGCCATGATTCTCTCTCCAATAGGAGGACAGGGATTTCTGTTGGGAAGAGGAAACCAACAGCTTAGTCCCGATATCGTTCGTTCCGTAGGAAAGGAGGGGATATCGGTTATAGCAACCCCTGAAAAAATGGAGGAGCTTTTTGGAAAACCTCTGCTGGTTGATACGGGGGACCGAGAGCTGGACGAAGAGCTGAGGGGATTTGTGTCGGTTATAGTCGGAGACAGTAGAGAGCTTATATGGCCTTTGGAATGATGTTTGAATGTGAACTTGGTTGGGAGGTATTTAAGAATGGAATCTGTCGGATACGGATTATGGGCGGTATTGCCGCCTTTGGTCGCCATAATACTGTGTTTCAGGACCAAGATGGTCCTTCCGTCGCTTTTTGCCGGGCTTTTTACCGGAGCGGTTATAGTATCGCACGGTAATGTTCTTGCAGGTATCGGATACTCTCTTGAGACGATCGTCGATAACGTGGTGGATCCATGGAACGCGAGATTGCTGCTTTTTACTTTTTTCATGGGAGTAGGGATATCCTTCATATGGAGGCTGGGAGGCAGCTTTGCGTTGGCGGATCAGGCCAAGAAGAGGATAAAGACCAGAAGATCGGTCTGTCTCGGTACCTGGCTTTTGGGAATGGGCACATCCATCAACGATTGTCTGGTCGCCGCCGTCGATGGCAACGTCTTCAGGGATATCTGTAAAGAGTACAGGGTCTCTTCCGAGAAATTTTCATACGTTCTAGATTCCACAGCTGCTCCGGCCGCCGCTCTGTTCATCTCCGATTGGGTTGCCTATCAGATAGGGATGATTCAACAGGGATTGGATATCGCCGGAATAACTACCATAAAACCGGTGGAGGCTTACGTTAAGACTATTCCGTTTAACCTCTATTCCATATTTACGTTGTTTTTCGTTGGAGTTCTTATGTATACGGGCAAGGACTATGGACCGATGTTAAAGGCAGAGATGAGGGCTATCTCTACGGGTAAGTTCAACCGGGATGGAGCCGTACCGATGTTGGACGTAGGGTCTGAGCTGGGAGAACCTATAAAGACCAACCCGATGGTTATAACATTCGTACTGCCCCTTTTAGCGGCTTTCGTGGTTATTCTAGCGGGGCTTTACTGGACCGGAAGGAGCGGAACCTCTCTTATGGGGGTCTTGGAGAATTCGGATGCGTCGATAGCTTTGCTTTGGGGGGCCTTTGCTATGGCGGCGACGGGGGTAACACTGGCTCTAATGACGAGGATAATGGACTTCAAGGACGCGATGGATACCTTCGTAGATGGTTTTAAACTGATGGTCTTGACCGCCTCCATATTGGTGATGGCATGGTCCCTTGGTGCGATAACGAAGGAGATGGGGTTGGCTCAATTCATAATAGAAAAAATCGGTACGGATTTACCTTTCGTGATGCTTCCAGTGATTATCTTCTTGCTTTCCATATTGATAGCTTTTGCTACCGGGACATCTTGGGGAACCATGGCCATCATGACTCCCTTGGCTATTCCCCTCGCTTACAACATAACGGGGGATCCCTCGACATCGTCCGCCATTGCCGGTGTGGTTCTGTCTGGTGCTATATTTGGAGATCACTGTTCACCTATATCCGATACAACCGTGATGTCCTCTATCTTTTCCGGGGCCGATCATATAGATCACGTAGCCACCCAGTTACCCTACGCCATTACCGTAGCGGTGGTGGTGTTGTCCATGTACATTTTGTACGGGGCTTTCAGGATCTCTCCTGCGATTTTAATACCTATGGGCATGGTTTTGCTATTGTTGCTGCAGAAACTCCTTCACGTGGGGTACTTGAGAGGTTTGAAGGTGAGTGAATCTTAGGAGAACGATCTAAAACAAAAAAGGCCCTCCATTTTTATGGAAGGCCTTTAATTTTTGGCAGTCCCTAGGGGGTTCGAACCCCTGTTACCGGGCTGAGAACCCGGCGTCCTAGACCACTAGACGAAGGGACCATTTGGCTGGGGAACAGGGATTCGAACCCCGATTACCTGATCCAGAGTCAGGCGTCCTGCCGTTGGACGATTCCCCAATGGTCGACCGAGCTTCAGCCCGGTGCGAAAGGTATAATACCATGGAGGTTGGATGTTCGCAACCCCGGAATAAATATCGAAATAGTCCCTTTTTTGGACGTACTTCTCCTCTTTTACGAAACCGGCTGTATGGCTATAATGGCAAAAGAGGAACGAAGTATTTGGAACGTCTATTTTAGCGTACCTCTAAAAACGCGAGTTCTCCGTGAGGTTGTTGTCCCGATGGAGCCCGTATGGGAGGATCTCACGGAGGAGAGAGGTCTTAGAGGTGCCACCTAGACGTTATCGTATTATCTTGAGGAGTGATAGTGTTATGGTATCCAAAGAGAGCTCGTATCTCGACAGACGTCCTCTAAACGTCAGAGCTAGATGGGGTTCCGAGGACGTGGCATTGGTCAGCGGGCGAGATGTCTTCGGCGCTATGAAGCATAAAGGAGCAATCGCTTTGGCCGCGAACGCTAGACATCCCCTTACGGTAAAAGGGATTCTGAAGGCAGCAAAAAAACTCGATGCCGCGGTCGTGATAGAAATAGCGAAATCGGAGACCAACTATTGTGGAAGTAACTTCGATAGTCTGCCGGAGGCTGCCGTTCGGTACTCATCTGAGATCGGTCACGGAGCGGTCTTTGCCCTTCATGTGGACCACTACGGCATAAAAGGCTACGACGACGTTATTAAGGCGGTCTCCGACCTAGGCAGGATAGTCAAAAACGGTTGGACCTCAGTCGCCATAGACGCCTCCCATCTTCCCGATTGGGAGAATCTCTGTGCTACTAGAGATGTCGCCATGCACGTGCCTCCTTATTTTGGTCTGGAGGTCGAGGTAGGCGAGATAAAAGGAGCGGGGGAACTTTCAACGGTAGAGGAGGCTCTTTACTTCGTGGGCGGATTGAATTCCTGGAGCGTCTTCCCCGATCTTTTGGCCATCTCAAACGGGAGTTTACACGGTACCTACGATGCCTCGAAGGGGCAGGCGGAGGGGATCGATCTCAAGAGGACGAAGGAAATCGCCGAAGCCATAGCCCCCTACGGTGTATCCATAGCTCAACACGGCATATCCGGTACTGCCATAGACAAGTGTGCTGAATTCTCAAAATATGGCATAAACAAGGGTAACGTGGCCACTTTATTCCAAAACGTGCTGTTCGGAATCAAGATGGATCAGGAGACCGGTAACGCCGTAATAGAAGGGGATAGCTATGTGAAAGAGCCGGATCGAGGGATACCGATGGATCTATGGAAAGATCTGGTCTCTTGGTGCGACGGTCAGGGTTACAGTCGTAAGGACGGGAACTATAAAAAAGCCAATCTTCCTTTCTGGGAGCGGATAGCGTCTCTTCCTTCGGAGCGTGTCGATATGATAGTCGAGGAGACCCAATGGTGGGCCGAGAGGTTCATAAAGGCCTTCAACGCGGAGGGGACCGCCGAGATAGTCAAGGAAAGGATGTCTTCCAGGGAAAACTGGAATCCGTTCCCCGATACTAAGGTCCAAGCCTCTCGAGGGGATTTCGGTGCGGACAAAGCTCCCAACGCAGCTAAGAAAGACGGCGAGGACTACTCCGACTAGAACATTTTACCCAGAGGCCTCCTATTATGGAGGCCTTTACTATATAATTTCAAGGCCGATGTTCGATTTTAAAGGGGGCTTGGAAAATGCAGGATAGATCTATTCGCTTGGAGGATCACTTTCTGGATGTTCTGTCAGTGGAGATAGCCAACTATGAGAGGATAAGCCATCTACTTGACGATATGGAAGAAGCCCGTCTGGTCATAGATCCTGTCGTGGTCGATAGTAGAAAACTGACGTCCAGCTATATCAGACGCAATAGGGTGCCTTCTGGAGGGAGAACTCCGTTCGTAGTCTACTGTAGAATTCGTGGAGGAGGGGCTGCGAAAGAAGCCCTGGTAGAGGATTCTATAAGCAGATGGTACGGGGAGGAGATAATACTACGGGCGACGAAGAAAATCGTCGACAGGGGCTTTTACTCTCGTTATCAGGTGGAAGACGCGGTTGATAGGATCGGTTCGATGGGGTGGGTCCCTGTTGATTCCGACGAGGGCGGTCGTAGATGAGGCTATCCAAAACGGTTCTGGCGGTGCTATTGTTTTCTCTATTTTCGGTGTTTCCCCTTCCTTCCACTACTCTTGCTGAGGTGAAGCTTACAGCGGACAACATGACCTTTGACACAGCTACGGGGCTTTTGGTCGGAGTGGGAAACGTCACGTTGATAAGGGAGGATCTCAAGGTTATCTCCGACCGTTGCGAGGGCAGCTACAGGGAAAATACCGCCAGGATGTGGCAGAACGTCAGGGCCGAGGGAACCTGGAGCGGAGAGAGCCTTTCGTTTCACTGTCAGGAACTTAGCGCGTCCTTCTCTAAGCCGGAGAAAATATCCATGGTCGGATCCGTCGAAGGTCGTTTCGGAAGCCGTTCTTTGAAATGTTACGACGTTGAGATGATCGGAGATCGTTTTATAGCGACTAAGGTCTCTCGTTTTAAGGACGACGACGAAGGCCTTTCCCTGTCCTGTGATAGGGTGAAAGGAGCGATTGTCGAAGGTCTGCTTCGAGAGTTCGAGGCCGAAGGGTCCGTAAAAATGGAGATAAAACACGCAAAAGACGGGACTGTGACTAAAATCTCCGGTGGTAAGGCACTATACTCCAAAGACAGAGGTTCCATCGTTATGAGCGGAGGAGCGGTGGCGGTTCAGAGGGGTAGAAAGATAACCGCCAAAAACGTGGTCTTTTATCCGACCACAAGCAAGATAGAGGCGAAGGGGAACCCCAAGATAACCTTCGACGTGGAATGAGGTCGTGCTAACTATGACATCCCGAAACGGAGTGACCCTTTCTGCAGAGGGTCTGACGAAGAGTTACAGAAAACGGACCGTGGTCTCAGGGGTCGATCTGAAAATTCCTATGGGGAAGATCACCGGTCTCTTGGGGCCTAACGGAGCGGGAAAGACCACCAGTTTTTACATGATAGTGGGGTTGATAAGACCCGACAGAGGTCGTGTTCTACTGGGAGACAGGGAGATAACCGGCCTTCCTGTCTACAGGAGAGCCCGTATAGGAATAGGCTATCTGCCTCAGGAGAGCTCGGTATTTCGAAGTCTGACTGTTAGAGAAAATTTAGACCTCGTGTTGGAGGAGAGGCACATCGCTAAAGCGGAGAGACGGGAGATCGCAGATCGTCTGATAGAAGATCTGGGGCTTCAGAGACTGGTGGACGTGTCGGGATATGCCTTGAGCGGTGGAGAGCGACGACGGCTTGAAATAGCTCGCTGTCTGGCTATAATGCCGGATTTCATCTTCTTGGACGAGCCCTTCAGCGGGATCGATCCGATAGCGGTCTACGATATACAACAGATAATTCTAGGGCTCAGGGAAAAAGGCTATGGGATAATGATAACCGATCACAACGTCAGGGATACCCTGGCCATAACCGATAAAACCTATCTCATCCATAGAGGAGAGATAGTCATAGAGGGCAATCCCGACGAGGTAGCCAGAAGCGAGGTAGCCAGGAAGTTCTATCTTGGGGAGAGGTTTACCTGGTGATTTTTAATCAAAGAGGAGCTATTTCGTAGGCCCTCCCTCTTCTAAGGATTCTCTCTACCTTTTCTGCTGCAGAGGCCACCTTGACGCTGAGGGGAGCTCCCAGAACGACTCTATCTGGCTGTATTCCGATTACGAACGTTTCCAGATCGAACTGATTCAACATCAAATTTAAGGGCATGTCGTGATTTGTGAAAGAGACATCCGATATCCGTTCTATTGAAAAACGCCTGAAATCTCCTGGCATGAGCCCCATGTCGGAGGCGTCCACCAGGATCAGCCTTTCTGGGCTCTCTTTCTTTATGGCGTATACGTAATTTCCGGGAACGGTATAACACGTGTAAACCACCGTGTCGGCAGGAGGTGTCACCTTTAGTCTGTCCGATATTATTACCCCTACCGCGTCGTCTCCGTAGAGCTCGTTTCCCAGACCCCATATCATCGTTTTGTTCATCTCATGCACCTCGATCTATCTTGAACTGGAGGAAACTCTGTGTCTGTAATTCTCTCTCGTATGGTCAGAAACGCTCTTACAATGATGCTAGGAACCTTCGCTAGTCGCATACTTGGACTGGCTAGAGAGATCATAACCGCGGCCCTCTTCGGGGCCTCTCGTTCTCTCGACGCTTTCTATATAGCCTACACCCTTGCTAATCTGGCAAGGCAGCTTCTGGCTGAAGGGGCTCTCTCCGCGGCGTTCGTTCCGGTTTTCACCCAGGTCCTCGAGAAGGACGGACGTGGAAGGGCCGAAAACCTGGCCAGACAGGCCTCATCGGTGTTGCTTTTTTTGTGTGCCGCGGTAGTCGTCTTGGGTTATCTGATGTCTCCACTGTTGGTTTCCTTGATGGCTCCGGGATTCGACGTCGAAAAGGCCAATTTGGCGGTGTCCCTGACCAGGTGGATGTTCCCCTATCTTATGATGGTGTCCATGGCCGCACTTGCCATGGGAGTTTTAAACAGCATGGGCAGGTTTTTCGTGCCTGCCGTGGCTCCCGCCATGGCCAACGTAGCATATATTACGATCGTGCTCCTGTTTGCGTCAAGAAGCGGCGTATCCTGTCTGGTCTGGGCGGTCCTTCTAGGAGGGGTATTGCAGATGGGGGTACAGCTTCTGGCGGTTTCGAGGGAAGGAGTGTCCCTGCTTCCTGCGATACCTAAAAAAGGAGATCCCGAGCTCAAAAGGATGATGTTGCTCTTCCTCCCCTATGCGGCGGGCCTCTCTCTGAATCAGATAAACCCGATTATCAGCAGGGTGTTAGGGTCCTTTCTCCAAGATGGAGCAATATCGGTCCTTAACTACGCCAACAGAGTGATACAGCTTCCTCTCGGGCTTGTCGTGATAGCCATATCCCAGGCGGTGCTCCCAGAACTCTCGCGGTGTATGTTGGAGGGAGACAGGGTATTCTCTGAGACCGTTCGAGATTCGGTCAGGTTCGCTCTTTTCGCCATACTGCCGATAACGGTGGCGGCCTGTATGGTCTCTAGCCCGGTGATACATGTTCTTTTCTATAGGGGGGCTTTCGACGAATGGGCGTGGAACGCCACTTCTTTGGCCATGTCTATGTACGCTTTGGGACTTCCGGGAATGGCCTGTTCTACCGTAGTTATGAGAGCTCTTTACGCTAAGGGGCTTCCAAAGGCGGCCGTTGCTGTGACCGTTTCCAGCGTCGTCTCTAACCTGGTTCTCAGTGTCCTGCTCCTGCGCCCTATGGGATTCAGCGGGCTGGCTTTGGCTACCTCGATCGCCTTTACCCTTTCCTCGTTTGTTGGGCTTTCTCTTCTCGGTAGGAAAACGACACATAGAATAGGTCTTTTCGACATGTCGTGGATCGGGAAGAACCTGGTCGCTTTGTCGGCTTTAGCCGTAGCCCTGTACGGTCTCTCCACTTTGTATCCCTATCCTCAAGATGGTTTGATGGCCTGGAGGTCCCTATGGATCCTCTTTGCTGCGATTTTAGGAGGGGCTTCCTACATCGGAGGAGCCGCCGTTATGGGGTCCGGTGAACTTCGTTGGATAAAGGAGGCCGTTGTCTCCAGAAAGAGAAAGGATATAAAAAGACGTGATGAATCGAATAGGTAAAATGTTTATCTTCTCGCTTGCCGTGTCGGTGCTTTTTGTCGTCGGTGTCCCCTGTTGGGGAGGATCTTTTGAGGATTTGGAGGCCGACCGCTCCTCGGTTGTGTGGGTCGAAGGTCAGATTATGGGCGACATGGTATTAGGAGCAAAAGGGAAGTTGACCTTCCTGTTTATGGATAGAAAAATCTGTGATGCTGCTAGAGTGGATAGAGGGAGTTTGCCTGAGTGGCTGATATGGAACCTCCAGTATGAATCGGTAGCAAGAAAAGGGAAAAGAGAGTTCTTCCTGTTAAGATACGAGGCGATAAAAAACTGGGAATTCGACCCGACCGATATAAAGATAGGAGGATACAAATTAAAAATGGGCGATATCGTGTCCAGGAAGGACATGATAAACGTAGGTCCCCTGTCTTCCGGTACGGTAGCGACGTTGGCGTTTTCCGTCCCCAGATCTTTTATGAAGCCGGGGCGTTCTCTGGAGATGGCTTACGCTGAATGGACGACCGATTGGATCGTCCCGAGGAGGTGAGGTTAGTGCACGTCTTTAAATGCGCGGCCTGCGAAAAGGAATTCAAAAGCGAAAAAAGAGAGCTTAGATGTCCTTTTTGTGGCAGCAATGTCTTGATTCACGTCAGCGGAGAAAGGTTCAATTCGAAAAGTTGCAGCGGTAACTGCAGTTGTTGCAGCGGCTGTGGGAGTTGAGTTTATGGGGTTCCTGACATTGGCCATAGAAAGCAGTTGCGACGATACCGCCGTGGCCATACTTGAAGGCCAGAGAAACGTACTGTCCTCCACGATGTCCTCTCAGGTGGAGAGCCATGCTCCCTTTGGGGGAGTTGTCCCGGAATACGCCTCCAGGATGCACCTGGAGGCGACTCTTCCCTTGGTGGACAGGGCTTTAGCTGAAGCCGATGCAAAACCGTCGGATCTGGGCCTCATAGCAGTGACCGCTGGACCGGGACTGATGGGATCCTTGCTGGTAGGTGTCATGACTGCCAAGGGATTGGCCCAGGCCTGGAAAAAACCGATCCTAGGGGTAAACCATCTGGAGGGACACGTGTTCGCCAATGTGGTGAATCATCCCGACCTCGATCCTCCTTTTATAGCGATGATAGTCTCCGGCGGGCACACCGAAGTTGTCCTCGTGGAGAACCTGGGGTCTTACAGGATACTGGGGGGAACCAAAGACGATGCCGCAGGAGAAGCGTACGATAAGGTGGCTAAACTTCTGGGCCTCGCGTATCCGGGAGGACCTATCGTGGACGAACTGGCGAAGGACGGAGATCCCCAGGCATTCGACTTTCCCGTTCCCTTGAAAAAATCGGATGAGATATCCTTCAGTTTCAGTGGCTTGAAGACAGCCGTACTCTGGCAGATAGAACGCATAAAGAGAGAAGGTACCTCTCTTCCAGTGAAGGACATCTGCGCCTCCTTTCAGAGAGCTGCCGTAGAGGCGCTGATATGTAAACTGGATCTGGCTGTCCAAAAGACCGGGGTTGAAAAGGTGGTGTTATCCGGAGGTGTCGCCGCCAACAGCTATCTCAGGGGAATGGTTCTCGATCGCGGAGACTGGAAGGGGTATGTCCCAGATTTGTTCTATTGTACCGACAATGCCGTCATGATAGGTGCGGCGGGATACCACGGTTGGATGAGAGGACGTAGAAGCGGCTTGGACTTGTCGCCTTCTCCATCGTGGAGCATTATGGATGGAGTTTGACCAAATGTGATTATGGAAGAAAAACGGCGATTTTAAGTTATAATGCCGATTATTTGTGTCACGATGCCTCTAGTCTCTCTTGAGATTTAAAGGGGCTGCCTGTATTATCAACAGCGTCGGTTAGCACTCACAAGGTTTGAGTGCTAATATCACCAAAGAAATTTTGAGGGAGGTATTTAGCGTGAATCTCAAACCCCTTGCGGATCGTATCGTAGTCAAGGTAGTTACCAGTGAAGAAAAGACAAAAGGTGGACTCTTCTTGCCCGACACTGCCAAGGAGAAGCCTCAGGAAGGCGAGGTAATGGCCGTAGGTTCCGGAAAAGTTCTGGAGAACGGTCAGAAGCTCCCCCTTGAGCTTAAGGTCGGCGACAGGATCATCTTCAGTAAGTATGCCGGTACGGAGGTAAAGATCGATGGAGACGAATACGTGATCTTCAGCGAGAGAGACGTTCTCGCCGTTATAGAGAAGTAGACGTTTAAGATCGTTAGCCTTTTAATTTACCGATAGAAAGAACGGGAGGTTCGACAAATATGGCAAAAATTCTCGCTTTTGGTGAGGAAGCTCGTCGCGCAATGGAGCGCGGGATCGATAAAGTCGCTGATACCGTAGGTGTTACCCTTGGACCAAAGGGACGTAACGTGGTGTTGGAGAAGAAATTTGGCTCTCCGACGATCACCAACGATGGTGTCACCATAGCCAAGGAGATAGAGCTGGACGATCCCTACGAGAACATGGGCGCTCAGCTGGTCAAGGAGGTCGCTTCCAAGACCAACGATGTGGCCGGAGATGGCACCACCACGGCTACTGTTCTCGCCAGGGAGATAATCCACGAGGGGATGAAGAACGTCGCAGCCGGTGCTAACGGGATGTTCCTCCGCACCGGTATCGAGAAAGCCGTCAGTTTCATAACCGAAGACCTGAAGAAGAAATCCATACAGGTTAAGGGTAAGTCGGAGATCAGTCAGGTAGCCTCCATCTCCGCCAATGACGAGGTGGTCGGCAAGCTGATCGCCGAGGCGATGGAGAAAGTCGGCGAGGACGGGGTCATTACCGTAGAGGACAGTCAGACCATGGGAACCACCCTTGAGACCGTGGAGGGGCTCCAGTTTGACAAGGGCTATATCAGTCCCTATATGGTCACCGATCCCGAGCGTATGGAGGCTGCCCATGAGGACGCCTATATCCTGATATACGATGGCAAGATCAGCAACATCAAGGACGTTCTTCCCATATTGGAGAAGGTCGTTCAGACCGGAAAACCTCTTCTCATAATCGCCGAGGATATCGAGGGAGAGGCTCTGGCGACCCTGGTCGTCAACAAGTTGCGTGGTACCATGCAGGTTGCTGCGGTCAAGGCACCCGGCTTCGGCGAGCGTCGTAAAGCTATGCTTCAGGATATTGCCATAGTGACCGGCGGAGAGGTCATCACCTCCGATCTGGGAGAGAAGCTGGAGAACGTGGAACTCTCCAAGCTCGGTAAGGCCAAGAAGATCCGGGTTACCAAAGAGGAGACCACCATAGTCGAGGGTGCCGGTAACCCCGAGGATATTCGCAAGAGGGCCGCTCAGATTCGCAAGGAGCTTGAGGACTCAACCTCCGATTACGACAAGGAGAAGCTCCAGGAGCGTCTTGCCAAGATAGTTGGAGGAGTCGCTGTGATACAGGTCGGCTCCGCTACCGAGACTGAGCAGAAAGAGCTGAAGCTCAGGATCGACGACGCTCTGGCCGCTACGAGAGCTGCCGTTGAGGAAGGTATCGTTGCCGGAGGCGGTGTCGCCCTGGTCAGCTGCATCGATGGCTTGGCCAAGGAGATAGAGAAGCTCAATGGAGACGTAAAGACCGGCGCTAGCCTGGTTCTCAAGTCCCTCTCATCGCCTCTCCACCTTATCGCCACCAATGCCGGCCTTCAGGGCGACGTTGTGGTAGAGAAGGTAAGAGGCCTGGAGGATGGTTTTGGGCTTAACGCTGCCACTGGAGATTACGTCAATATGATCAAAGAGGGGATTATCGATCCCGTCAAGGTTACCAGGAGTGCCTTGGAGAACGCGGCTTCCGTGTCTAAGATGGTCCTGACCACCGAGGCTCTTGTGGCCGACAAGCCCGAGGAGAAGAGCGATCCTGCTGCCGGAATGGGCGGTATGCCCGGCGGAATGGGCGGTATGTACTAGATTCTGTCCTAGAGGACCTTTCCGGAACCCCCGGTTTTTCACCGGGGGTTCCTTTTTTCGATTTTATCGCTTGAAAGATCACCAAGGCCTCCCTTTCTGGTATCATGAACGGAGCGACGGGAAGGTTCGCATTTAAACGGGGGAGGAACTTTGAGATCATGGAAAATATCGTGATTTTGGACTGCGGCTCTCAGTTTACCCAGCTGATAGCCAGGCGCATCAGGGAATTGAAAGTACACAGCGAGATAATGCCGTGGGACTCCACTTTGGAGGAGATAGAGGCCAGATCTCCCATGGGTGTAGTTATATCCGGAGGTCCTAGAAGCGTGTTGGAGGAAGGCGCTCCCTGGATAGATTCTGCCATACTGAATATGTCGGTCCCTGTGATGGGACTCTGTTATGGGATGCAGTACATCTGTAAGGCAATGGGAGGAAGGGTGCGGTCGTCCACAAGCAGGGAATACGGTCGAGCTCACGTCACCATAGTGGATGAGAAGGCAACAGTCTACGATGGAGTTCCCTCCAGGACCCAGGTCTGGATGAGTCACGGCGACGACGTTGAGGCCATCCCCGATAACATGGTCTTGACTGCCAAGACTGACGACGGCGTTGTCGCCGGTTTTCGCAGTTCCGACGAGCGATTGGTGGCGTTTCAGTACCATCCCGAGGTTGCCCATACGGAACATGGAACGATCATGCTTTCTAACTTTTTGTTTAAGGTATGTGGCTGTAGTGGAGACTGGGACCTGGGAGACTGGGTGGAGAGTTCCGTGGCCTCCATCAGATCTAAAGTCGGCGAAGACCGGGTTATCTGCGGTCTCTCCGGAGGCGTGGATTCCTCTGTGGCCGCCGCTTTAGTGTCCAAGGCTATTGGGGACAGGCTTAAGTGTATCTTCGTGGACACCGGGATGCTCAGGGACAAAGAAGCGGTGGAGGTGTTGGAGAGCTACGAGGCAATGGACTTAAACGTAGTTCACGTGGATGCGTCGGAACGCTTCCTGACCGCATTGGAAGGTGTTACCGACCCGGAGAGAAAACGTAAAATCATCGGTGAACTCTTCGTGAGAGTTTTTGAGGCCGAGTCGGCGAAGATATCCGACGCCAAGTGGCTTTTGCAGGGAACCCTCTATCCGGACGTCATAGAAAGTGGCCATCAGGGGAAGAACGCAGCGGTCATAAAGAGTCATCATAACGTTGGAGGTCTTCCCGAGGACATGGATCTGAAGGTCCTCGAGCCACTCAGAGATCTCTTCAAGGACGAGGTAAGGGCTATCGGAAGGATACTCAAGGTACCTCAGGATATAGTCAACCGTCATCCCTTCCCCGGTCCAGGCCTGGCCGTTCGTTGTCTTGGAGATATTACCAAGGAAAAGCTGGACGTCCTTAGGAAGGCCGATCGAATATATATCGACGAGATAAAAAGGGCCGGTCTGTACGATAGTATATGGCAGGCTTTCGCGGTGTTACTTCCGGTCTATACCGTAGGGGTTATGGGCGACGACAGGACTTATGCCAGGGTTTTGGCCCTTCGAGCTATAACCTCCTCGGATGGAATGACCGCGGAATGGTTTCGTTTTCCAATGGAGGTTCTCGACAGGGTCTCCACCAGGATATGTAACGAGGTCTCCGGAGTAAACAGGGTAGTTTACGACGTAACGAGCAAACCGCCTGCAACCATAGAATGGGAGTAGTTTCGGGCCGGACCTTTGCTTGTTTTTATCCTGTCCCTTTACTATAATGTTGGAGCTTTGACGAGGTGATCCTCCTATGGGGGACCTCGTTAACGGTGTGTTGTATCGAACACAGAGGAGGTCTGTTTTATGGGTCAAGTGTTTTTGCTTGTCGGTTTTTCCGGGATTCTGGCCCTGATCTATGCGATGATGGCTTATCGCAAGGTCAGTGGTTTCAGGGTCGATAACGAGAGGGTGGAGGAGCTTTCCAGCATCATCCATCGCGGTGCCATGGCTTTTTTGAACAGAGAATATCGTTGGCTTTTCCCCTTCGTGATCTTGGTTGCCGTGCTTTTAACCTGGAAGCTCGGATTGCCCACAGCTCTGGCTTTCGTGCTCGGAGCCATGTGCAGCGCCGTTGCCGGATACATCGGCATGAACGTCGCGACCAAGTCCAACGGGAAGACCGCCTATGCTGCCACAAGAGGGATGAACCCCGCTCTCAACGTGGCTTTCAAAGGCGGCAGTGTAATGGGCATGGCGGTTGTCGGGCTCGGTGTATTGGGAATACTGGTTTGCTATTTCCTGTATCGTGATCCCAGCGTCATAACCGGTTTCGGATTCGGTGCCAGTTCCATCGCCTTGTTTGCCCGTGTCGGTGGAGGAATCTACACCAAGGCTGCCGACGTCGGAGCAGACTTGGTCGGCAAGGTCGAGGCGGGGATCCCCGAAGACGATCCCCGAAATCCTGCCACCATCGCCGATAACGTCGGAGACAACGTCGGAGATATCGCCGGCATGGGAGCCGACCTTTTCGAGTCTTACGTGAACTCCATAATAGCCGCCATGGCTATAGGGGTCATAGTTGCCGGAGGCGTCGGTGTCGCATACCCTCTGGTGCTGGCCGGTATAGGGATAATTTCGTCGATCCTCGGTACCGTAGTCGTTAAGGTCAAAGAGGGAGGCAACGCACAGGCCGCTCTCAGAAAGGGAACCTTTCTTACCGGGGCTTTGATGATGGTGGGAGCTTTCCTGGCCACCAAGTTCATGATGGACGATATCGCCCTTTTCTGGAGCGTCCTCTCCGGGATCCTGGTCGGTGTCCTTATAGGCTGGGTTACCGAGATATACACCTCGGCAGACTATAAGCCGGTGAAACAGATAGCCCAGGCTACCGAGACGGGTGCTGCCACGACGATCCTTTCCGGGATCGCGGTGGGAATGATATCCACTGTAGTCCCCGTTATAATGATATGTGTGGCCACTCTGGTCAGCTATAAGTTCGGCGGCCTTTTCGGCATAGCCTGTTCCGCCGTTGGGATGCTCTCCATCACCGGTATGACCCTAAGCGTAGATGCCTATGGTCCCATCGCCGACAACGCCGGCGGTATCGCCGAGATGAGTAAGCTTCCTCCTGAGGTCAGGAAGATAACCGATAAACTTGACGCCGTCGGCAATACCACTGCCGCTATGGGCAAGGGATTGGCTATAGGTTCAGCCGCTCTTACTGCTCTGTCCCTGTTCGCCGCCTATGCTGCAGCGGTGAACCTCCAAGCTATCGACCTCAGCAACCCGACCGTCATGGCCGGACTCTTTCTCGGTGGAATGCTTCCCTTCCTCTTCAGTGCCCTAACCATACAGGCTGTAGGAAGAGCTGCAGAGAAAATGATAGACGAGGTCAGACGTCAGTTCAGGGAGATTCCCGGCATCATGGAGGGAACGGCCCGTCCGGAATACGAAAAGTGCGTCGAGATTTCTACCGGTGCGGCTCTCAAGGAAATGGTCTTGCCCGGTCTTTTGGCCATAGTATGCCCCGTTTTGGTCGGTATCTTCCTCGGTCCCGAGGCGCTCGGTGGACTTTTAGGAGGAGCCATAGTTACAGGTGTAATGTTGGCTATATTCATGTCGAATTCCGGAGGAGCCTGGGATAACGCCAAAAAGTATATCGAGGAGGGACATCACGGAGGCAAGGGCACCGAGCAACACGCCGCCGCCGTGGTCGGAGACACCGTCGGAGATCCCTTTAAGGATACCTCCGGTCCGAGTCTCAACATTCTCATCAAGTTGATGTCCGTCGTGGCCGTTGTTATGGCCCCTCTCTTCCTGTAGCAGGAGATATTTAAGCCTACGAATCGGATATCCGTTTTACCATCTAAAGCGGGGAGAGCATATGCTCTCCCCGCTTTTTGATAGACTTATCTTTCGAGGGGGTGAGGCAGTGGGCGATGACGTGGATAGAATAAAATCCAGACTAGATGTAGTGGATATCGTCGGAGATTACGTAAAACTGACCAGGAGCGGGAGAAACTACAAAGGTCTCTGCCCTTTTCATGAAGAAAAAACTCCTTCTTTCTACGTATCCCAGGAGAGACAGTCTTGGCATTGTTTCGGATGCGGGAAGGGGGGAGACATTTTCAGTTTTGTCATGGAAAAAGAGGGGCTTTCTTTTTCTGAAGCTCTCTCCCTTCTGGCTCGCAGAGCAGGTATAGAGATCGAGTCATATCGACGAAGCGACGGATCCGGTAAAAAAACTCTTTTCGACATAATGGAGGAGGCTTGTTCCCTTTTCAGAAAATGTATGGATGGGGATCAGGGGAGTGTCCCTCGAGGGTATCTGGATCGTAGGATGATCCCTCCCCAGGTCCGGTCGTCATTCGAGTTGGGATGGTCCCCCCCCTCTTGGTCTTTTATGGTCCAATATATCAAGGAAAAAGGGATATCCTTGAAGGACGCGGAGAGGTGTGGACTCGTCCTCAGAGGAGATCGAGGTCCTTACGATAGATTCCGAGGTAGGGTCATCTTTCCGATCAGGGATATCACCGGTCGCTTAGTTGCTTTTGGTGGACGTATCGTCGATGGCGACGGAGCAAAGTATCTCAATAGCCCTGAGACCGAGATCTACAGCAAAAGGAGAACCCTTTATCTGATAGACAAGGCTAAGGGGGCTATAAGAAACGGCGGGCACTCGATAATAGTCGAGGGATATATGGATGCCTTGCGACTTCACATGGAGGGCTATTCTCAGACGGTAGCGACCTTAGGTACTGCTTTGACGGAAGATCAGGCGACCATATTAAAACGATTGGCCGATGAGGTCTTCATCTGTTACGATGCAGATCAGGCGGGACAGGCTGCGGCAATAAGGGGTATGTACGTCCTTCAGAAAGCAGGATTATCTGTAAAGGTCGTCGCTCTTCCCGAGGGACAGGATCCGGACGATCTTTTGAGGTCCGACGGTGGGAAGGCCTCTTTCGACGGTTGTCTGGAAAAGGCCTTGCCCCTGATAGAACATCATATAAAATTGCTATCTCCTGCCATCAAGGATGATAGGACCAGAAAGTCGGCGATTCACGATCTTCTAGAGGGCCTTTCACACATAGACGTGACCGATGTCTCTCCCTATCTTCCCTCTTTAGCCGCTTTGTTGGGCATCAGGGATTTCGAGGTGTTGGATGCATTGGAGAAGGTTCGTTCCGGACGCAGGAAGAGCGGCCGTTTTGTCGATACAGTGATCCCTCCATCCCTTTCGGATGAGGACAGGGATAGCCAGGAAATGCCTCCTTTGCCTGAGATAGCTCTGATCTCCTTGCTCTGGAGCGAGTGTGATCTTCGTAGAAAATGCGATACCCGAGAGGTCGTGGAACTTCTCTCCGATCCGAGACTTAAACTCATGGCCGGTTCCATAATGATGGGAGAATCCCCCTCCTCTCTGGAGAAGCGATGGCTCGAGATGGGGGAGACCTTTCAGCTTCGTGTTTTAGCCCGAGGAGGAGCCTATCTGGACGAATTCACTCAAAATTCCGACTGGAAATGGCGACATTTTTGTCATCTTCTCTATCGCCAAAAGGGGCAGATGAGGTATAATGAACTTCGTGTAAAAATGCTCAAAGGGGAGGCTACGACCCGGGAAATAAGGGAAATGGAGGACCTTCGACAGAAACTGGTATCCCAGAAAGGTTCCTGATTGTGGAAAAGGACGGTGGTTGTGGTATGAAGCACATCGTTGACCAGCAGGAAGTAAACGACGATCTAGATATAGGAGCGGATCATACCGAGATCGTTCTGGACCAGTACCTCGATAAGATAAAGGAAATCCTTCTCGAGGGGCAGAGCAAAGGATTCGTTACCAAAGAGGACATCAAACGTCATATGACCCCTCAGACCCTGAACGAGGTGTTACTGGAGAAGATATACGATAATCTCCGAGCCTTGGGGATAGATATCCAAGGGATCGACGACGAGGACGAAAAAAAAGGAGACGATTCCTCTTCTCGTGTTTCCGGAGAATCGGTCTCCTCCGACTCAGGGGGCGGGGGAGATCCTGTCAGGATGTACCTTCGGGAAATCGGCACCATCCCTCTGTTGAATCAACCTCAAGAGGTGGAACTGGCTAAGAGGATAGAGATGGGGGACGACGAGGCCAAATCTCAGCTGATAGAGGCCAACCTTCGTCTGGTAGTCAGTATCGCTAAGAAATATATGGGCCGTGGTATGCTCTTTCTGGATCTAATACAGGAAGGTAATCTTGGGCTCATAAGGGCCGTAGAGAAGTTTGATTATTCTAGAGGATATAAGTTTAGTACATACGCTACCTGGTGGATTCGACAGGCCATCACCAGGGCAATAGCGGACCAGGCTAGGACCATAAGAATACCGGTCCATATGGTGGAGACCATCAACAAAGTGATGAGAGCCTCTCGTAATCTAGTTCAGAGCTTGGGAAGAGAGCCCACCGACGAGGAAATCGCAGCGGAGATGGGTATAGAACCGGCCAAGGTAGTCCAGATAAGAAAGGTCGCTCAGGAACCCATATCCTTGGAATCCCCGGTAGGGGAGGAAGACGACAGCGAGCTGGGAGACTTTATAGAGGATAAGGACATGATAAGTCCAGACGACTCCACCTCAATGGAGTTCCTGAGGGATCAGTTGGACGATGTCCTTGAGGGACTTACCGACAGGGAGAAGCAGGTTCTCCGACTTCGATTCGGTTTTGACGACGGTCAATGCTACACTCTGGAGGATGTCGGTCGTCGATTCGGAGTCACCAGAGAGAGGATTCGTCAGATAGAGGCGAAAGCATTGAGAAAACTTCGTCATCCAAGTCGGAGCGTTACTTTGAGAGATTACATGTCTTGATTCTTTGGGGGGCCCATGGCTATCAGATTGGATAAATTTTTAAAACTTGCCAGATTGGTTAAGAGAAGGACTGTAGCCCAGGAGATGGTGGAAGCTGGCGCAGTGAGGATAGATGGTAGGAAAGTTAAACCATCGTCGGACGTGAAGGTCGGTTCCACCCTTGAGGTGGCCTTTCCCCGCAGGCTTCTGGTAGTGGAGGTCTTAGTGGACGAGGAGACTGTCTTGAAGAGACGGGGCTGCGAGCCTTACAGCTTGATAGAGGATAAAAGGGTGGATCCAGAGACTAAGCTTTGGGATCGATAGTTATTTACTTGCAGGATTGGGAGGTAGTCGCATGAGCACCATAGTTGGAATACACGGCAGAGAAATTCTCGATTCGAGGGGAAACCCGACGATAGAGGTGGAGGTTGCGCTGGAATGTGGCGTGATAGGCAGGGCTGCCGTTCCCTCGGGAGCTTCTACTGGAACCTTCGAGGCGGTGGAATTGAGGGACGGAGGCAGCCGCTATATGGGAAAGGGGGTCCTTAAGGCGGTCGAGAACGTCAACGAGAGGATCGCTTCGGAGATCGTCGGAATGGACGTCTCGGAACAGTCCTATATAGACGGTTCCATGATCGATCTGGATGGAACTCCCAACAAGGGAGATCTCGGTGCCAATGCCATCCTGGGAGTGTCTCTGGCGGTAGCTAGAGCCGCTTCCGATTACTACGACATGCCTCTTTGGGGGTATATCGGTGGGTTAGGTCCTTTCACCCTCCCGACCCCCATGATGAACGTCATCAATGGAGGTGCACACGCCGACAATAACCTGGATATTCAGGAATTCATGGTGATGCCTTACGGCGCATCTAGTTTTTCCGAGGCTCTCAGGATGAACGTAGAGATATACCATACCTTGAAGAAGATGCTCAAGGAAAAGGGCTACTCCACGTCACTGGGAGACGAGGGAGGCTTCGCACCTAACCTGGGAAGCAACAGAGAAGGGTTCGATATACTGGTCGATGCGATAGGGAAGGCCGGATATACTCCCGGCGACCAGGTAGGTATAGCGGTAGACGTAGCCGCCTCCGAGCTGTTCTCCGACGGAGTATACTCGTTTAAGGGAGAGGGCAAGTCCTTTTCCGCCGAGGATCTCAACGGTTACTATGAAGGTCTGTGCAGGGATTACCCCATAGTCTCCATAGAGGACGGAATGGCAGAGGAAGACTGGGAGGGCTTTGCCCTGATGACCGAGACCTTGGGCGATAAGATCCAGATCGTGGGAGACGATCTTTTCGTCACCAATCGAGATCGCCTGAGCAAAGGAATAGAGATGAACTCCGCAAACTCCATATTGATAAAACTCAACCAGATAGGTACTCTGACCGAGACTCTTGAGGTCATAAGGACGGCTAAAAACGCCGGTTTCTCCACCGTTATATCTCATCGTTCAGGTGAAACCTCGGACACTTTTATCTCCGACTTATCCGTTGCTGTGTCGGCGGGACAGATAAAAACAGGAGCTCCTGCCAGAACCGACCGAGTCGCCAAGTACAATCAGCTTCTTCGTATAGAGGAAGCTATAGGCTGTTGCACCCCTTATGCCGGGTCCTCCTCTATAAGAGGGCTTAAGGTTCGTAGGTGAAGGTTGCACCATCGATGGCGGATGAGGGATGCGGATGAAGGTCGCGGAACCTACGGTAGAGCGATTGGTCCAGTATCGTAGACTTCTGGATCGTATGGACAGAGACAAGGTACAGGTAATCTCCTCCAAGGAAATAGGGGATATGCTGGGTTTCAAGGCCAGCCAGGTGAGAAAGGACCTATCTTACTTCGGAGAAATAGGAAAACGAGGCGTTGGGTATAACGTCGATCGACTTTTGAAACACGTATCCGATATACTATCTCCTCCTAGGAAATGGAATGTAGGCCTGGTCGGAGTAGGAAGGCTTGGAGAGGCCCTGTTGGACCATAAGGCCTTTTTGTCGGATAAATATGAGATCGTAGCGCTTTTCGACGTCTCGGATGAAAAGGTAGGAGAGACTTTTTTCGGACGGCCATGTTTTCACGTCGACGATATGCCTGAAAAACTGGAAGAGATGGATATAGAGATACTCATACTGACGGTTCCTAAAGACGCCGCACAAAGATGCGTGGATGCCGGTACGGAGAAAGGACAGATAAAAGGAGTTCTGAACTTCTCCCCTTCTTCCGTAGTCGCTCCTCCAGGTCTCATAGTGTACTCCGTCGATATTTCGGTAGAGCTGGAGAAACTGCTCTTTTATCTGAAGCACGAGGGAACCGAAAGTATATAAACTTCCCGGTCCATGGTAGAATAGTTATTCCTGGTCGTGGACAAGGGATATAAGATATAGGAGGCGGTATCGTTGAATCAAACTGGACAGGCGGGCGCGATGCAGATGTTTTTTCCTCTGGTGATATTCGTCGTCATCTTCTACTTCTTCATCATAAGACCACAGAAGAAGCGTCAGAAGAAGCACGATGAACTTTTAGGATCTCTAACCAGAGGGGACCGAGTAGTGACAGCCGGTGGATTCATCGGCATCGTGAGAGAAGTAAAGGACGATAGCCTGATCCTCGAGATAGCCGACGGCGTCAAGGTCAGAGTCCTTAAGGGGTCCGTTTCCAGCAAAATGGTTACTGAAACCCCTGATGCCAAGAAGTCGGTAAAGGACGAGACCACGTCCGAGCCCAAGAACGATAACACGGAGGATAAGGGCGAGGACTCAGACGAGGCGAAGTAGAAACCTTCGGTTTCGACCGGAGTGGGTGTCCTTGACGCATCCACTCCTTTTTCGTTTTTTTATTTTTTTTTTTTGAGGAGGTAGTGACGTTCTATGCTGAGAAAAGATCGTTGGCGGCTCACGTTGGTAGCCGTCGTCGTTATCGCCGCCTTGGCGTCGGTTTTCCCAATAAAAGGGCGGATTCATCTCGGACTCGACCTCAAGGGAGGAGCGCATATAGTTCTCCAGGCAAAGGGTACCGACGAGAACCCCTTGACCGGCGACAGCGTCGAAAGACTCCTTGCAGTCCTTAGAAACAGGGTCGACCAATATGGCGTATCCGAGCCTCTCATACAAAGGGAGGGGCAGGACAGGGTGATAGTGGACCTTCCAGGTGTGGAAAACCCTGAACAGGCTCTTGAACTGATAGGTAAAACCGCCCTTTTGGAGTTCAGACAGGTAGTTCAGGCTACCTCCGCTCTGCCTCCTAAAGCTCAGAGGGAGAACTACGATTCCGATGAGGAATACCAGACCGCCGTTTCAAGATGGAACGAGGTAAAGGTCGACAGGGACGAACTTGAAAGCCGTTTGCGATCGGAGGCTTCCTCCAAGTCTGGTGCGGTAGTGGGAAGCGATGAGGCCGGACGTATATACCTTCTTGGACCGGTGTATGTCGGAGGGAAAGATCTCAAGGACGCCAAGGCGACCTACGATAACCTGGGAAGGCCTGTCGTAAGCCTGGAGTTCAACGACGATGGCTCAAAGCTCTTTGACTCGGCGACAGCCGAGAACGTCGGCAATCAGATAGCCATAGTGCTCGACGGAACTGTGGTTTCCGCCCCGGTCGTTCAGGAGCGGATCAGCGGAGGTGCAGCCCAGATCTCCGGTCGTTTTACCCCGGAAGAAGCTCGCAACCTAGCTATTATGCTTCGTGCCGGAGCCTTGCCAGTTCCTGTCGATGTACTTGAGAACCGTTCGGTCGGGCCTACTCTGGGAGCGGACTCGATCAATTCGGGGCTTAAGGCAGGGCTTATAGGGTGTGCCCTGGTGATCCTGTTTATGTTGCTCTATTACAGGATCTTGGGGATCGCCGCCGATATAGCCCTATCGGTAACGATCTTGATCCTCTTCGCTTTGCTGATAAGCTTTAAGGCCACTCTCACCCTTCCCGGAATCGCCGGTATCATCCTTACTATAGGAATGGCCGTCGATGGCAATATATTGATATTCGAACGTATCAAAGAGGAATACAGAGACGGCAAGACTCCTTTCGCTTCGCTGGATTCGGGGTTCAAGAAGGCTTTCAAGACGATTCTCGATGCCAACGTGACTACGTTGATAGCGGCAGCGGTCCTCTACTATTTCGGAAGTGGACCTATTAGGGGATTCGCCCTTACTCTGGCTTTCGGAATAGTGGCCAGTGTCTTCAGCGCGGTTTTGGTGACCCGTGTCCTTCTCCAGGTCATGGTCAGCCATAACAGCATACCTTCTCTGGCTCGTAGGAAGTAACGGGAGGCCGGTCGATATGAATAAAGCAGCGGAATATCGTTTTAATTTTATGGCTTTTCGTAAAAAAGCCATGGTTTTGAGCATGGTTTTACTGTTGGTGAGCTTAGGCTCTTTGTTTTCCAGAGGTCTTAACCTAGGGATAGACTTCACCGGAGGCAATTTGGTCCAGTTGGAGTTCGGCTCTTCCGTAGAGGTTGGAGAGGTTCGAGATGTGTTGGCCGGGGTCGGTCAGGACAAGGCCGTTATACAAGCCTATAGCGACAAAGGGGTCATCATAAGGATGAAGGCCGACGAAGAGGACGCTCGACGAGATGTACTTAATGCTCTCAAGGCTAAATACGACTCTGTCCAGGTCCTTCGATTCGAAAAGGTGGGACCTGTGGTAGGTAGTCAGCTCCGCAAAGAGGCTTTCATCGCTCTCGGGCTCGCTCTGGTGGGGATATTGATCTACATCACTGTTCGGTTCCAATTTCGTTTTGCCGTGGTCAGTGTTTTGGCCCTTCTCCACGATTCTATAATAACCCTGGGAATATTTAGTCTCATGGGAAGAGAGATATCGGTCACCTTTATAGCGGCGATTCTGACCATCGTGGGATATTCCCTGAACGATACCATAGTGGTTCTCGACAGGGTGAGGGAGAACTGGAAACACCTAAGAGGCTGGGGAATCGACGGCCTTTTCAATGTATCGGTAAACCAGACTTTGTCCAGGACGATAAATACCTCGCTTACCACGTTCCTTCCCGTTTTGGCCTTCTACATATGGGGAGGCCCGGTCCTGTCGAACTTTTCATTTGCCCTCATGGTAGGGATAGTAGTGGGGACCTACAGTTCCATCTACGTGGCCAGCTCGATACTGGACGAGTGGTTCACCAAATCTCCGGTCAAACATTAGTTCGGACAGTTTTTTCAGAGAGGAGGAAGCCTGGTGCTCCTCCTCTCTTTTTATTACAATGTCCGTCGGAGAGTTTTCGATGACTTTTCCCCGAAGGAGTTGCTTAGATAAGTGTTGCCTACCTGTACATTCGACGACATTAGACTTATATCCATAGATGACGACATCCTGAAAATAGCAGGGAAGATGAACTGCTCGGATGTCGTAGCAGCTGTCTTGAGTTCCAGAGGAGAAGATGGCCCGATAAATATAGAGGACTTTCGCATCGGAGGTATCGATGAATCTTTGTCCTCTCTGGACCTCGGTCCCGGAGTATCAGAGGCTGCGGATACATGGAAAAGAGCTGTCTCAAGTCGTTCCGTTCTGGTCTACGGCGATTACGATGTAGACGGGATAGCTTCCACTGCCTTAGCGGTGGAATTGGCAGGAGTCTCCGGTGCCTCTTCGGTTCATTACTATCTTCCTCACAGACAGAAAGAAGGATATGGAGTACATCTTCCCCTGATCAGAAGGGCTTTGGCTCAAGGGGTCCAGACCTTGATAGTCACCGATTGCGGTTCCAAAGACGTAGAGCCCTTGAGGGAGGCGGTCGATGGCGGTATGGCCGTCATCGTTTTCGATCATCACTCGGTGGACGGAGATACGATCGATTTACCCGCCTTCGTAAATCCACAAAGAGGCGGTTCTCAGGAGGCCAGAAATCTCTGCGCTACATCCGTTCTCTGGTGTTGGGCCGCTGTCTCGTCCATCGTTTCCAGAAGATGGTTGGAGGAGAGATTGGACCTTGTGGCCTTGGCTACCGTGGCCGACTGCGTGCCTATGGGCAAGCTCAACAGAGTCTTGGTCGACAAGGGGCTTGAGATGCTCCGAAACACGAGACGATCGGGAATTAAGGAGCTTTATGCTCGTCTAGGGGTCTCTACCGCCGTATTGGACGAAGAGACCTTGGCGATGAAGGTTATTCCCTGTCTCAACGCCGCGGGGCGAATGGACGTGGCCGATCTGGCCCTTTCTATCGTTCTCGGAACGGGAAACGTGGCAGGTGACGTCGATAGGCTGGATGCCTTGAATCGCAGGAGAAAAGATCTGTCCGCAGATATCTCTTCGTCTATAGCCGAAAAGATAGAGAGAGATATGGAGCACGTTCTCTACGATGATAGATGGCCAGTGGGGGTGTTGAGCGCCATAGCCAGTCGTCTATGCCATTCCTATGAAAAGGGATTTGCACTGGCGGCACCTTCAGGAAACGGAATAAAGGGGACCTTGAGAGTCCCTGAGGGAGCCAACGCCGTCGGGATATTGTCCGAACTGGACGATATGCTCACCGCATGGGGTGGGCACCCATATGCAGCGGGGTTTTCCGTCGATCCCTCTAGATGGGGAAAACTGTCCTCCAGACTTTCGGAGAAACTCAGATCCATAGTTCCTGAACGGACCGTAGAGACCGTCATAGACTACGATCTTTCCCGTTTCGATATGGCATTGTGGAGGGATCTACGTACCATAGGACCTTTCGGGCAATTAAACCCGTTCCCATGTTTTTTTATCCCTAGGCGGGGAGGGGAAAGACTTTTGCCTCTCGGAAAAGGGGAAATCCACTGTAAAATCGACGTGGGGTCAGGTTTTCTGATAGCTTTCAACGGAGCCGAACAACATCGAGATATGGATAATATAGCTGGATGGCTATATAGACCCCGACTCAATCAATGGAAAGGTAGAATAAATTTGCAATTCTTGGTGGAGAAGATAGTCCTATCCTGCTAAACTTGACGGTTACTCCGGAGGTGAGAACCTTGACGAACGAAACCGATAAATCGCCCAGCAAGAGAGAGCTTCTATCCCTTAGAGATAGTTTTATGGGACGAATTCCCACGTCCCAAAGGTCTGTAACTGTAAAGTTTGCCTGGCAGGAGTTGTGGTCGAAGGTCTCCCGTTATCTTTCCAAGGAAGAGCTTATGGAGCTCGGCGAGGCCTTGATATTCGCTGCCGAGGCTCACGGTGAACAAAAGAGAGGAACCGGCGAACCCTATATAATTCACTGTGTCTATGTAGCATCGATACTTGCCGATATGAAGATGGACGTCAAGACCATGGAGGCCGCCTTATTGCACGACTGTATAGAGGATACCGTCGTCACCAAAGAAGCGCTGGCGGAACGGTTTGGCGAAGAGGTAGGGGTTTTGGTCGACGGGGTCACTAAACTGGGCAAACTTCCCTTTAAGTCTTTCGAGGACTACCAGGCAGAGAACCTCCGAAAGATGTTTCTGGTTATGGCCAAGGATATCAGGGTAGTTCTGATAAAACTGGCGGACAGAACCCATAACATGAGGACCCTAGGGGCCCTTCGGAGGGACAAACAACAGAGGATAGCCAAGGAGACCCTTGAGATATACGCACCTTTGGCCCATAGGTTGGGAATATATCAGGTCAAAAGGACTCTGGAGGACCTGGCTTTCAAGTATTACGATCCCAATATGTACTACGAGATAAAGAAGAAGGTCCAGAAAAGGCTGCCCGAGAGGGAAGCCACAATAAAGAGGGCTATAGATGTGCTGGAGGAAAAGCTCAACTCTCAGGGAATAGATGCCCTGATAAAGGGACGAGCAAAGCATTTCTACAGCATTCTCGAGAAGATGAACCGCAAGGGACTTTCTGTCGACCAGCTTTACGATCTTTTGGCGATGAGGATCATAGTCGACGATATCACGACCTGTTACACGGTTCTCGGAATAGTCCACACTATATGGAAGCCCATACCGGGGCAGTTCGACGACTATATAGCCAACCCTAAGAACAACATGTATCAATCGCTTCACACTACGGTGGTAGGTCCTTCCGGCGAGCCTTTGGAGGTTCAGATAAGGACCTGGGAGATGCACTGGCTGGCGGAATACGGTGTAGCGGCTCACTGGCGCTACAAAGAAGGTGCCGACAAGATGGACGACCTGGATGCCAAGCTGGAATGGATCAGGAAGGCCATAGAGGGCGGCCAGGAAACTCGTCCCGATGAGTTTATGGAGAGGCTGAAGGACGATGTCCTTACCTCCGATGTCTTCGTCTTCACCCCTCAGGGAGACGTGAAATCGCTTCCTAGAGGGGCTACTCCGGTAGATTTTGCCTACGCCGTACATACCCAGGTTGGAAATCAATACGTAGGAGCGATGGTAAACAACCGGATAGTTCCCACCGATTATGAACTTCAAAACGGAGATATCGTAAAGGTTCTTACTTCCTCCCAGGGAAAACCCTCTCGGGACTGGCTCAAGGTAGCGAAGAGCAGTAAGGCTAAATCCAAGATCCGGACCTATTTTAAACATCTGGATTCGATAGCCAAGGCGGAGTCCCTCCAGCGTGGCAGAGACCTGGTTGATAGAGAGTTGAAAAAACGCCTGTCCGGCAGTGAGGAGAGCCCTCATTCGCCGGAGGAGATCACCGCCGCTTTGAACAGGGTTGCCAGAGATATGGGTTACAATAACGGCGACGATGTCTTTTTCGCGGTGGGATCCAATAACCAGTCCGCAGGGCCGATCGCCGCTAGAATTTGTTCGATATTATCCAGCCACGACGGTAAGTCCGATCTGAGAGGCGATGGCAAGGGCGGTTTCGATAAAAAAGACAGCAACGCAGATATAGTCGTGGAGGGAGCCGATGGCGTACTGGTGTCTCTCGCTAATTGTTGTAAACCGGTGCCGGGAGACTCAATAGTTGGATTTGCGACCCGAGTTCGAGGGATAACCGTACATAGGGAAAACTGTCCCAACGTTTCGTCCGTTTCTTCCGATAGGTTGATCAGCGTCGCATGGGGAAATACCTTTAAAAAGAGATACGATGCCAGGATTCTGGTAGAAGGACTCGACCGTCCCGGACTTTTTTCAGACGTAGCTCAGGCGGTCACCAAGGCTGAGTCCAGCTTGTTATCCGTGAAAGCCAACCAGATAGGTGGAGGGCAGGCCAGGATGAAACTGGAGGTAACGGTCAGGAATCTGGAGCATCTTTACGCCGTTATAGCCAGGATAAATACCGTTAAAAACGTCATAGACGTGTCCAGGGGGTAATCTTCAATGAGAGCAGTTATCCAGAGAGTCTCCCGAGCTGCCGTATCGGTCGACGGAGTTGAGACCGGGAGTATCGACAGGGGCTTTTGTGTTTTTCTTGCCGTAGGTCAAGGAGATGGCCAGAGACAGGTCCGTTGGTTATCGGATAAAATAGCCGGATTGAGAGTCTTCGAGGACGAGTCTGGAAAAATGAACCTCTCCCTGAGCGAGGTGGTGGGAGAGGTTCTGCTGGTGTCCCAGTTCACCCTTTATGGAGACTGCCGTAAAGGGCGTCGTCCTTCTTTCGTTAAATCAGCGCCTCCCGATAAGGCGAAAGAACTCTACGAGGCCTTTATAGAGGCTTTGAAGGAGAAAGGTCTGGTAGTGGGGACCGGAGTCTTTCAAGCCCACATGGTCGTCGATATCGTCAACGATGGGCCCGTTACTCTAATAGTGGATACTCCGGAGGATATGTGATATGAAATGGAAGCGTTTTCCCTTGGGATCTCTTTGGACGAACGGTTATCTTCTCTGGGATGACGATGGAGTTGGCTTCTTCGTCGATCCCGGAGGAGACCCGACGGATGTGTTCGAATGGGTTGATCAACACGGTATAGACGTCAAGGCCATTGTATTGACCCACGGACATGGAGATCATATAGCCGGTGCCGCCGCGATGTCAGAACGGTTTGGTTCTGACGTATGGATTCACAGAGAGGACGAAGAAATGCTCTGCGATAGGGACAAAAACCTCTCTTCCAATTTGGGAACCGAGTGCCCTGCGGTCGTTGCCACGGGATATCTTGAGGAGGGGGTTCCCCTTTCCGTAGGACGGATGGATCTTCAGGTGATCCACACTCCCGGACATACAAGAGGGAGCTGCTGCGTTATCGTTCAAGATGGCAACGACAGGCTTCTTTTGGCGGGAGACACCCTTTTCGCCAGGAGCATAGGAAGGACCGATCTTCCGGGAAGCGTGCCGGGACTGATGTCCGGATCGCTGGAAAGGGTAGCTTCATTGGACGACGATCTTATCGTGCTTCCAGGCCACGGTCCGGAAACTACCATAGGGACCGAGAGGCGGGAAAACCCGTTCCTGTCATGACCGAGGATCAGCTTCCGAGAGAAAGGCTTTTCAGCAACGGAGCAACGGCTCTGAACGATGTCGAGTTGCTCGCCATATTGTTGAGGACTGGCGGAGGCGGGGAAGATGTCCTCGGCCTTTCCGAGTCCATATTGGATGGATTTGGAGGTTTGGGAGGCCTTACCAGAGCGTCGGTAAAAGAGTATCTTTCCTTCAAGGGCATAGGGAATGCAAAGGCGGCCAGTCTTGCAGCCGCCGTCGAGATAGGTAGGAGATTGGCTATCTATAACGGCCGTGATCCGTCCAGACCTCTCTCCTGGAGGGACGAGCTGAGGAATATCCAGGTACGTCTTTCCGACGAGCCCAGAGAGTTTATCGTGGCTATCTTTCTAGGAGATAGAGAGCGTTTTCTATCCAAGGAGATGATCTCCTTTGGAGGTCCTGACGGAGCTAGTTTGGATATCAGGCATTTCATGAGGGTCGCAGTTCGTCTGGATGCCTACGGAGTGGTTCTGGTGCACAATCATCCCGACGGCTCTTTGGAAAGCAGCGCCGAAGACAGAACGCTTACCCGGATTGTTCGCGAAAGACTGGACGCATTGGGTATTCGATTTCATGGCCACTATATAGTCTCCAGGCTGGGTATAGCTGCGGTGGAGTAATAGGGGCAAGGATAAAGAGGAGGAACTTAAAGGTGGGCTTCTTTTCTGGTTTTTTGGGCAACGACGTAGGTATCGATCTTGGAACGTCCAATGTCGTAGTCTATCAGTGTGGTGAGGGGATCGTTCTGGATGAGCCTTCCGCCGTGGCGGTTAGAAAAAGAAAAAGGGGCGGGCAAGCCGAGGTAATAGCCTTTGGGCACGAGGCCAAGGCCATGGCCGGAAAAACCCCTGCGGGAGTGTCCACGATAAGGCCCTTGAAGGACGGGGTAATAGCCAACTTCGATATGACCGAGGCAATAATACGTCATTTTCTCCAGCTTACAGGAGGGGCAGGCATAAAATCCAGACCCAGAGTAGTCATATCCGTTCCGGCAAAGGTAACAGAGGTGGAAAAAAAGGCTGTCATAGACGCGACCTTGGGAGCAGGAGCCAGAGAGGCCTACGTTGTCGACGAGCCGATCGCGGCGGCTTTGGGAGCGGGGCTTCCCATACAGGAACCCATAGGAAGCATGATTCTAGACGTAGGAGGGGGGACCAGCGAGGTCGCTGTATTGTCCCTCGGAGGTATAGTGGTTAACAACTCTCTGAGAGTGGCCGGTGACGACATGGACGATGCCATAATAGCCATGTTGAGGCAAAAGCACGCCATTTTGATAGGAGAGACCACAGCGGAGTCTGTGAAGATGGAGATCGGATCAGCTCTGCCTACGGGAGAAGAGATAGAGATAGAGGTAAAGGGCAGGGATCTAGCGGACGGCTTGCCTAAAGTAGCGACTGTCTCATCTGCCGAGATAAGGGAGGCGCTGGATCCTCTGGTTTCCAGAGTGGAGGACATGGTCAAGGTAGCCCTCGAGCAGACTCCTCCGGAGCTATCGAAGGACATAGTCGATCAGGGGATCGTCTTGACCGGTGGAGTCTGTCAGCTTCGTGGTTTGGACCAGCGTCTCTCAAGGGCTTTGAACGCCCCGGTTATCCTATGTGATGATCCGTTGCACTCCGTGGCTCAGGGAGTCGGCAAGATCCTAGAGGATCTGAACGCCATGAAGAAGGTATTGATGTCCGTGGAAAAGGGGAGCCGTTGATATAGACCTCGGAGGATGGCATGACGGAGAATCGTCAGGGATACGTAATATCTGGACTATGCGCCGTGGCTCTAGGGTTGGTGTTGACTCTAGGGACCGGTAGTCCCTTTACTGAAAAGGCTATGGGACTATGGACCGATTGTCTTGTCTGGTTGGAGCAGCCCGCGTCCCATCTTAGGGGTCTCTACTGGACAGGACGTAAATGGGTCTTAGAGAGACGTTTTTTAATAGACAAACTGTCGAAAATGGAGGAGGAAAACGACGCCCTTTTCCTCTCTCTTCATCTCAAAGACGCTTTGGATTTGCGGGATTCTCTTTTGAAATCAACCGAGAATGCAATGGTGGACCTAAGATTGCCTCTGAGCTGGTGGGAGGAGATAAGGATAAACCAAGGCGGCATGGATGGTATCTCCCCTGGAGATCCGGTTTTACAAAAAGGTTTTTTAATAGGCCGGGTAAACCGTGTGGACGGAAGCAAATCGTGGATTACCCTTTTGGCCTCCACGGAAGAGATGATACCGGTGGTGATAAGGGAGACTAGAGATGTCGGCGTGGTAGTCGGAGACGGCATGGGAGGAATATGGCTTTGCTATATACCGTTGGATTCCGAGATCAAAGCGGGAATGAACCTGGACACAGCATTGATCAGCGAGATAATCCCTCCGGGGATCCCCGTCGGAACTGTGACGGACGATATAAGGGAAAACGAACAGGGATATCGTGAATATCGGATTTCCTCCGGGGCCGACCTATCCAGGCTTTACGACGTGAAGGTCTTTCGTAGAGGGGACATGTTGCCATGACGGTAGCCTTGATCTTTGCCTGGTGTCTGCAGGACTTTCTTCAGGCATTGTTTTTGGGGTGGACCAACTCTCCCGATATCTTTCTTATGACCTTGTTGACCGTGGGATTGATCGATGAAACGGCTGAGCACAGCTACATATGGATAGCTTTCATAGGAGGATTACTCATAGACCTTCGATGGACCGGGGTGCCTGGAATGCACGGTGCCTTGTTTTGCGCTGCCTACATGATTTCAAGCCTTTTTTGGTCCTTTATACCTAAGGAAGGTCGGGTCCCCTATATCTTTCTCTCTTTTGTTGCTGTGAATTCAAGTTTAGTCGCCTTGTTTAGATGGGTGCTATCGAAGGCCGGTTTGCCTATAGGGACGGCCTCCTTTGGGGCCTGGGTGTTGCTTACCGTACCTTTTATTCTGATATCATGGCTATATTACTGCTGGTTTTACAGGAGAGAAAATGTTTGACGATAAGGTTTTGCTTAATTCCAGACTTCGTCTGATAAGGATAGCACTGATGCTCTCTATGTTGATCCTGTTCAGCGGGTTGCTGTATTATCAGGTTTTTCGATCTGACAAGTACGTCAAATTAGCGACGTCCAACAAATTAAGGGTGGTCAGGCTTCCCGCAAGGAGAGGCAGAATTCTTGATGCCAACGGAGTGCTCCTGGCTAACAACGTTCTGACGTTCGATATAGTGGGCTATCCGTTAGACCTTAGAAAAGAGGGGATACTGTCCGGTTTCGCTGATCTGTTGGCCCGACATGGAATCCCCCTTTCCGAGAAAACTCTGGAAAAGAGGATAAAGAAACAGTACGTTGTACCATATCGTTCCGTCGTTTTACTCCGTAACCTGACTTTACCGCAAGTAACGGATCTGGTTGGGGATCCCGAGTTCCCGCCGCAGCTTTTTCACCTTCCCGTCTGGAGAAGGACCTACCCGGTAGGGTCTCTCGTCTGTCATGTATTGGGCTACGTTGGGGAGATTTCGGAGCGGGAGCTCAAGGAATTGGGACAGGACGGCGAGACCTCTCGTTTTGTCGGTGGTGACGTAATAGGCAAGGGAGGAGTAGAGCACTTTTACGAGGATCGTCTACAGGGTTACCCGGGACACAAGGTCCTGGAGGTCGATGCGAGAGGGCGGTTTGTGAGGGTCCTGTCCGGCAGAAAGCCCGTTCCGGGAGAAGATCTGTCTTTGACCCTCGATCTGGGAGCGCAGAAGTTCGCTGCCGATCTCCTGGGGGAGAGGCGAGGTGCCGTCATAGCCATGGACTTGAAGACTGGGGGGGTAAAGGTGCTTTACTCTAGCCCTACATTTGACCTAAACCCTCTCGCCTGGGGCGTTTCCTCCAAGGAATGGAAAGATCTCGTTTCCGATCCCCATCGTCCCATGATGAACAGGGCGATCAGCGGAACCTACTCTCCCGGTTCGGTGTATAAACCGGTCGTAGCCTATGCAGCATTAGCCGACGGGGTCGTAACGGAGAAGACTACTTTCTTTTGCTCCGGAAAATTTGAGCTCGGGAATCAGGTGTTTCGCTGTCATAGACGTTGGGGCCACGGAAACGAGGATCTTGTCGGAGCTCTAAGGGATTCCTGCGACGTCTATTTTTACGAGGTTGGACAGAGAGTAGGGATAGATTCGTTGGTTCGCTGGGGCAAGGTCTTTGGTATAGGCTTAAAGACCGGAATCGATCTTCCCGGTGAATCCGAGGGGAATATCGCTGGCCGAGAGTGGAAGGAAAGACGTTTTGGAGATAGATGGTATAAAGGCGATACAGTAAACTATTCGATCGGTCAAGGGTTTCTTCTGATGACCCCTATACAGATATTGAGGCAGTTTGGAGCTCTTGCAACGGGGAAATTGCTGCGACCTCATTTATTCTCCGATGCGGCTTCAGCCCCTGTTGACCTCGCCCTCTCTCCTAAATTTCTCAAAGTGGTCCAAAATGGAATGGCCGCTGTGGTCAAACCTAAAGGAACGGGATGGCGTGCCGGTATCTACGGAGTTTCTGTAGCCGGAAAGACCGGCACAGTCCAAAATTCCGGAGAGGACCATGCGGTGTTCGGAGGATACGCTCCGGCGGAAAATCCACGCTATGCTGCCGTAGCTTTTGTAGAGGAAGGATTGCATGGCAGCACCGCCGCCGCTCCCATAGTTGGGCAGCTTCTGGCGTATTTGGTCAAAAACGACAAAGGAGGTCCCGGCGGTGCTTCAGGAAAAGGCGAATGACGATATGGTTACTTTGAAAGGACAGGGCAGTCTATTGAGGTTGTTGCTGTCCGTAGATGGTCCTTTGGAGATCGTGTTATCTCAGGCCAGAAAAGCCCTGGATAAGGCCTCTTCCATGATCGGCGATATAGGTGTCGTCCTGGAGATCGGTTCCAGACGTCTGGATGGGATATCGATCGTTCGGATTCTGGAGGACCTTATATGGCCGATGTCTTTAAACGTGAAATATTGGAAGAGCGAGGATAAAGAATCGCTCCTTCTCCTTCGGAGATCGGGTTTTTCCTTAGAGGACGATACTTCCTCCTCCGAAAATATCTGTACCGGTGAGCCTTTGGTGGTGGACCGTTCTCTAAGATCGGGTCAGAAGGTGGTTCACGACGGAGACGTTCTTATACTGGGAAGCGTTAACGATGGTTCCGAGGTTTTGGCTTCAGGGAATATCTGTGTTTTTGGAAAGCTTCAGGGCCTTGCCCATGCCGGTTCCCAAGGGGACGATAGGAGGTTTATAGCCGTCGATTCTTTTATGGCACGTCAGGTAAGAATAGGCTGTAGGGTCAGCAACGAGATGGCCCAATCGGAACAACACTGGTGGGGAAGGCCTGTTATAATTTCCATTGAAAGAGGAGCTTTTTTGGTTACCGAACGAAAATAGTTTGTGTTTTTACGTAGATTTGATATAGATGGGGGTTTTTTCTGTGGATGCACGGGTGATAGTTGTTACCTCGGGCAAGGGCGGAGTGGGAAAGACGACCACCACCGCCAACGTCTCAATGGCGCTTGCCAAGAGAGGCTATAAGGTCGTGGCCGTCGATGCGGATATAGGACTCAGAAATCTCGATGTTATCCTCGGACTAGAGAATAGAATAGTATACAATCTAGTGGATGTAATAGAGGGAAATTGTGGACTTAGGCAGGCGATGGTGAAGGACAAAAGGGTGGAGGGACTTTACCTTCTCCCTGCGGCTCAGACCAGGACCAAGGATGCAGTCTCTCCCGACCAGATGAAAAATCTCTGCGACGAGCTCAAAAAGGAATTCGATTTTGTCCTTCTGGACAGTCCCGCTGGTATCGAGGGGGGCTTCCAAAATGCAGCAATAGGAGCCAGAGAGGCGCTGGTAGTGACCACTCCCGATGTTTCCGCTGTAAGAGACGCCGACAGGATAATAGGAATGCTCGAGTCGATGGGAAAGATGCCCATAAAGCTGATAGTCAACAGAATAAGGCCTCAAATGGTAGATAGGGGAGAGATGTTGTCGGTCGACGACGTTCTGGAAATCCTTGCAGTCGACCTGGCTGGAATAGTTCCCGAGGACGAATCGGTCGTGACCTCCTCTAACAGAGGCGAACCTCTCACCATGGGGGACGAATCTCCTGCTGCCAGGGCTTTCGCGAACATAGCTGGAAGGATAGTGGGAGAGGAAATAGACCTGCTGGACATGAAGTCGTCTCAAAAGGAAGGTTTTTTGGATGGCTTTAAAAAGCTCTTTCTTCGCAAGTAGAGAGGAACAGATATGAGTTTTCTGGATAAGATATTCAGCAAGAAAAAATCTCAGTCCGTCGCCAAGGAGAGGCTTCAGCTTGTATTGATCAACGATAGATCTGACATATCCCCTGAGGTATTGGAAAGGCTCCGCGAGGATTTGATCTCCGTAATATCCAGCTATATGGAGATAGATACGGAACACATAGAGATGGACTTCGATCGAGAGGGTAAGAAAGTAGCCTTGGTGGCGAACATCCCTGTGACCAATATCAGGAGGGGCCAGCGAGGCAAGAAGGATGTCTGAGGAAAGGGCATACTCCTTCAGTAAATCGTTGAAGGGACTCGACCTTGCGTTGCTTTTCTGCATCGTAGTTCTTTATTTTATAGGGGTTATCTTCATATACAGTGCAGCGTCGGGGATAAACGTCAGTGGAATTGGTTTCGCCCGTCGCCAGATGATATGGGGAGCCGTCTCGACACTGGCTTTCGGAGTGGTTCTGAAAATCGGCTACAGGCGTTTCTTAAGTTGGGGGTATTGGATATACGGTGGAATTCTCTGTTGCCTCTTGCTAGTCCTGCTGACCGGAGTCGTGGCCAAGGGAGCTCAATCCTGGTTTTCCTTCGGTGGACTTCGGCTGCAGCCATCCGAACTGGGTAAGATATCCCTGGCTTTATTGTTGGCCAAGCTTTCGGTATACGGCAAATTGGAGACCCTTTCAGGGTTTATGAGGGTGTGGGCACTGTCCGGGTGCAGTCTGGTATTGGTCCTGCTCCAGCCGGATCTGGGAAGTTCTTTGGTCTATGCGACCATGATCTTCGCCGCTTTATGGGCATCGGGGTGCCGTAAACGCCATTTCTTTTCCCTGATAGGTCTAGGATTGGCCATGCTTCCAGTGGGGTGGCATTTACTTAAGGAATATCAGAAACAGAGGTTGATGGTATTCGTGGATCCATCCCTCGACCCGCTAGGGGCGGGATATAACGTCATACAGTCCAGGATTGCCGTCGGGTCTGGATCGATCTGGGGTAAGGGATTTCTTCAAGGTACCCAGAGCAAGCTTCGTTTTTTGCCTGAGCCTCACACGGATTTTATCTTTAGCGTTTTTTCCGAGGAATGTGGCTTCATCGGAGGGGTTATCGTCCTAGCTATTTTTTCGTTGCTTTTCTGGAGAACGATCTCCATCGCGATCAAGACCAAGGATAAGCAGGCTAAAGTTATGATAGCCGCCTTGACCGCATGGATATGGTTTCAGGTCTTCGAATGTGTCGGGATGAGCATGGGGCTTCTTCCCGTGACGGGGCTTCCTCTTCCTCTTTTGAGTTACGGAGGTAGCGCCTTGGTCGCCACATCCGCTGCCTTGGGACTGATAGCGAGCGTCGGTATGACCGACGAGATGGAGCGTCAGACTTTTGAGAGGTAATCGTTTTTGTTTTTTAACTGACAGGGGAGCGATTTATGTTTTTTGACGAGTGGAACGATCGACGATGGGAAGCTATGGCCTCGGTCAAGCGTCCTTCGAGATACGCCGGAGGGGAGTGGGGAGACATCTCCCCCAAGGTAGACCCTTCCTACAGGATATGTCTGTGCTTTCCCGATGTCTACGAGGTGGGTATGAGCTATCTTGGGTATCAGCTTCTGTACTCCATGATAAAGGGACTTGATCGAATAGACGTGGAGAGAGCTTACTGTCCTTGGATAGATATGGAAAAAGAGATGAGATCCAGGAACATCCCCCTGGGATCTCTGGAATCCGATCGACCTCTGTCCGATTTCGACGCTTTAGGATTCACGTTGCAATACGAGCTCTCGTTTACGAATATACTGACCATGCTAGATCTGGGCGGAATCCCCCTTAAGGCATGTGATAGAGATGATGACGTCCCACTTGTTATAGCGGGAGGTCCGGGAGCACTGGCTCCCGGACCTATCTCCGAGTTTTTCGACCTTATCTGTCTTGGGGATGGAGAGGAAATGCTTCCCTCTCTGCTCGAGTCATTGGCCGAATCTTCCGGAATGTCACGGGACGAGAGAATTCGTATGGCCTCCGATATCCCGGGAGTTTACGCTCCTTCCTCTATCGATTGGACCTATGGAGAGTATGGCGCCGTTCCTCTTAGGGCGGAACGGCCTTTTTCGAGGGTGATCTCTTCCGACATGGAGTCGATATGTCCCGATTCGGCTATAGTTCCGTCCGCCAGTATCCTGCACGATCGGATCGCCGTCGAGGTCTTCCGTGGATGTTCCAGAGGATGTCGCTTCTGTCAGGCTGGGATGATATATCGCCCCATAAGGGAACGGTCGCCCGAAAAGGTATTGGAGACGGTAAAGAAACTTGCCGAGGCCACCGGATGGGAGGAGGTCAGTCTCGTCTCCCTGGCGAGTTGCGACTATTCCAGGATCGGCGATGCCATCGAAATGCTGAGGCCTTATCTGGATGCCAGGGACATGAAGCTCAGCTTGCCCAGTCTCAGGATGGACAACTTCGCTCTTTCTTTGGCCGCAGGACTCGACGTCATGAAGAAAAGCGGGTTGACCTTGGCACCAGAGGCGGGATCTCAGAGGCTTAGGGACGTGATAAACAAAGGGGTCTCCGAGGAAGACGTGGAGACTACTCTGAAAGCTGCCTTCGAGCACGGATGGAACAGGATGAAACTTTATTTCATGATGGGACTCCCGACAGAGACGGAGGAGGATCTTGCCGGGATTCTCAGGATAGCTGAGAGAGCTGCCAAGATCGGTCGTTCCATGAAGAAGAGGGGGCAGATCTCCGTTTCGGTGGCAGGTTTTGTGCCGAAACCTCACACTCCTTTCCAATGGGAGGCACAGGACGGTATCGAAACTCTCAGGGAGAAGGGACGGTGGCTCAAGGGACGTGTCAGGGATAAGAAGATATCCCTCAGGTACCATGAGCCTGAACAGACTTTTCTGGAAGGCGTTTTCGCAAGAGGCGACAGGAGATTGGGCGATGTCATAGAGCGGGCCTGGCGTCTAGGGGCCCGTTTCGACGGTTGGACGGAGACCTTCGATCTGTCCATATGGCTAAGGGCTTTCGAAGAATGTTCCGTCGACCCGGAATGGTACAACCAAAGGGAGAGATCTAGGGACGAGGGCTTCCCCTGGGATCATATTGATGTCGGAGTGACCAGAGAATTTCTCTGGAGGGAGAGATGCCGCTCCAGAGAGGGTCTTTTAACCCCCGACTGTCGTGGAGGGACCTGCTCTGTCTGTGGATGGCAGGGGCGAGGATGCAGCTGGTCCGGGGGAGGTGCCGATCTTGCCCAGAATTAGAATCCTTTTCTCTAAAAGGGGTCCTTTTTGTTTCATACGTCACGTCGAGTTGCCCCAGATATTCTCCCGGGCTGCCGCCAGGGCGGGGTTGTCCATAGAGTTGACGGAGGGATTCTCCCCCCATCCCAAGATCTCCCTAGGTCCTGCTCTGCCTGTCGGTGTGGTCGCCTGTGCCGAGCCGGCGGAGATCTGGTTCGACGAGTGGCGGGATTCATATCTCGAAAGGTTCGACGACGCTCTTCCCGATGGCCTATCGGCGTTCGCAGCAGAGTTTATCGAGGGAAAGTCGCTCAATAAACTCTGCGATGCTGGAGAGTATATCGTGCATTTCCCCTGCAGCGAAACGAGAGAGACCGTTCTGTCTCTCTTGAGAGAGGAAAAACACCCCTGGGAGGAAAACCTTCTCGATTGGGAGATAGTCGATCGCTCCATCCGTATGGTTATGTCGTCTCCCTCGCAGAAAGGTCCGGGGAACATAGTCAAAAAACTGGTCGAGATGGAGATAATCCAGGGCTGGGCCGATATCAGATTGGCTCGTCTTTCCGTAGGTACATGGAACAGCGAATCTAAAAAGGTGGTTCCTCTGGTCGAGAGCGCCTCTGGGACTCTTTCCGTCAGAGAGGGGTGAGACCGTGGCCGATCGGGACAGCGAGATCAGGATAATAGCCAACACAGTCGATCCCGAAGAGATGAGAGTAGCGATAATAGAGGGCGACAGGCTCAGAGAGCTCTTCATAGAGCGGATGTGGGAGCGCCAGAAAACAGGTGAGATCTACAAAGCCAGGGTGGAAAGCGTCTTACCGGGTATGAACGCCTCCTTCGTCAACCTAGGGGACGGCAGAAACGCCTTTCTCTACCTCAACGATGCCAAGGGGTACCATTTAAAGCCTGGGATGGACGTGGTTGTTCAGGTCGTCAAGACTGCCAGAAAAAACAAAGGAGCCAGGGTTACGACCAGACTGTCTCTGCCGGGACGTTTTCTCGTGATAGTGCCCGGAGGTCAGGACGTCGGGGTCTCAAAGAGGATCGTGGAAGATAAGGAACGTCTCAGACTTAGAGATGTAGCCAGACAGCTCTCGAAAAGAGAGGATATTGGCATTATCGTCAGAACCGCCGCCGAAGGTCAGGATCCGGAAATTCTCGAAAACGATTTCGATAGCTTGATGCAACTTTGGCGCGAGGTCGCACACGAGGCCGATGTTCAGACAGCCCCATGTCTTCTCTATCGGGATCCGGGACTTACCGGCCGTGTCCTTCGAGACGAGTTCTCCGGAGACGTCTTCGAGATCGTTACCGACAACGAGGAAGAGAAACCCAAGGTGGAGGAATGGCTGAGGACATACGGGGGACAGGTTATGCCGTCGGTATCCCTTCATCGAGGCAACACCCCTGTCTTCGAGTTCTACGATATAGAGAAAGAGGTAGCGGCTGCGTTGGACCAGAAGGTATGGCTTCGTTCCGGTGCCTATATAGTGATCGAACAGACCGAGGCTATGACGGTAATAGACGTAAATACCGGTAAATTCGTAGGCGATACGGACCTGAGACACACTGTTTTACAGACCAACCTCGAGGCAGCAGACGAGATAGCCTGGCAGCTTCGCCTCAGAGCCATCGGTGGGATAGTCATAGTGGATTTCATAGACATGGAATGCGAGGAAGATAAAACAGCCCTGGTCCATAGGATGGAACAACTTTTGGCCGACGATCGATGTCGCTCCAAGGTCTTCGGAGTTACCCATCTTGGGTTGGTTGAGATCACCAGAAAGAGAGCCAGAACTGACGTGAGGTCCATACTAACGAGAAGTTGTCCTTTTTGTGGCACCACTGCCAGGGTCTTGAAGGAAGACAGCGTCGCCGTGACCTTGAAACGATTCATCCGAAAAATCGTCAGGTCCAACAAATCTGAGGCTATGCTGTTGGAGTGTAACTCCCATATCGCCGGCTATATAGCGGAGACCTATCTCTCCGTATGGGAGGAGGCTTTCGAACGTGCCATAGCTCTATGTGCCGTTCCTTCGATGGATTGGGAGAAATTCAGACTGGACTATCAGGGGAGCAGTGAAGGGCTTGAAAAGAGAGTCGCCCAGCGTCAGGAGGAGGCCCTAGTTGTATATAGCACGACTTCAGCTTAAAAACTTCAAAAGTTTCGGTGGATCCCACGATCTGCCGCTCTCCGAAGGGTTTACCGCCATAGTCGGTCCGAACGGCAGCGGCAAGAGTAACATACTGGACGGACTCAGGTGGGGTCTGGGAGACAGCAACGGCGGGCGACTGAGGATCACCAGACAGTCCGATCTACTCTTTCAGGGAACTGCCACCCGTCAACCGGCCAAGTCGACCGAGATCGCCTTGGAGCTGAAGGACGCGGACGTTTCCACCGTCATACGCAGAAGATTCTCCGACGATTCCGGGGCGGTTACCCTGGTCGACGGCGTAAAGCATCGACTTCAGGATCTCTCGGAGGTCAAACGTCGATGGCGGCTGGACGGTGATAGATTTGCCTTTATCGGACAGGGCGACGTGACCGATGCCATTACCCATCGTCCCATGCAGAGGAGAAATCACCTGGAGGAATTGTTCGGGATAGATACCTATCGAAAGAGACGGGACGACGCCTTGAACAAAATCCTATCCGCCGAGGATGAACTGGGACGTCTAGAAGCTTTGATGGCCGAACTGGAATCCAGGAGGCGTGAGATAGCCCCGGCGGTGGTCAAGGCGAAAAAGGCTAGGGATATAGAGACGGCCCTGGATGAATCCAGGGCTGACTGGTATCGGCTCAGACGTCGAGACATGGAAAGCGAGATAGAGGATCTTTCCAGAAAACTGGTCGAGGAGAGACGCCGTTCCGAGGAGAGGCTTGGATGGAAGCTCATCTGGGATACCGCTTTGAACCGGCTTAAGGAAAAATCCGTCCAGGTGGAGAGACGTAGAATAGAATCCAGACAGAGACTGTCCAACATAGACGGTGTACTCGAGACCTTGGGAAGAGAGGTCTTCGAGCTCGAGACGGCGCTCAGGGTAGAGGAAGACAGGTTTTCACGGCTGGACATATCCTCCAGCGAGCTCAGGGAGAAGGAAAAAAAGGTCTCCGGAGAACTCGACTCTGCAAAGGAGGACCTGTTGTCGGTCGGTAATGGATTCGACGATAGACGAGCTGAGCTGGCAGATCTCGAGGCCAGGCAGGAGGATATCCTTCGAAAGATGGAGGCCCATCGTTCAAGGAGAGAGCAGTTGATCCTCCGGAAAGAGGAGTTACGCGCGTCCATAGAGGCGGCTAAGGCTAGAAGCGGAGCTCTTTCGGGATCGGACAGAGAACGTCGGACCGCGTTGAAAAAGCTTTCCTGCGAGATCGGCGAACTGGAGAAGTCTATCGAAAAAGCCAAACTCATCGAGCGGGATCGTCGAAACGACTTTAAAGAACGTTCCTCCTCGAGATTGAGGGCAAACAGAAAGTGCAGCGAATTAGGCGCCACGATTCAGCCTATTCGTAAGGAAATTCTACGGTTGGAGAGAGAGCAGGATTCCCTTTCATCTGCGGCAAACGATGGACTCTATCCGAGGCCGGTAAATCACGTAATCTCCGCGGCCGACCTCGGTCGTCTGACCGTGAGGCCGACCCCTGTGATAGAGTCGTTTCAGTGTCCCGAAGACCTTACAGTAGCCATGGACGCTGCTCTGGGAGGCCGTCAGTTCTGGTTGTTGGTCGAATCCATGGAGGATGCCAAAGAGGGTATAGAGGAACTCAAAAGGAGCAAGGCTGGAAGAGCCACCTATCTTCCTCTGGACAGGGCGAGGCCGAGGACGGTCGGGAACGTCCATCTTCCCGAAAAAGGCATCGTAGGTTGGGCTATCGACCTCATGTCCGTCATGGAGGTCTGGAGGCCCGCTCTGGAGCATATATTCGGAGATCTTCTGATCGTGGAGGGCTATGAAGTCGGGGCGTCTCTCGTCTCCGGAGGATACCGTTTCCCGATCGTAACGGTCGCCGGAGAGGTGTTCTCTCCGGGAGGAACGATAAGCGGAGGTCAAAAGCGCAATTCCGGAGGGGCCTTAAAGATAAGAGGACGGCTTCACTCGGTCGAAATAAGTCTTGACGAAAGCAGAAAAAAACTTAGATCTCTGGAGAGATCCCTGGAGATGGCGGAAGTAGAAGAAGCCAAGTGGGCAGAGGAGGAAAAGAAAGCCTCCGATCTCGTCTCAGAGGCGCAGACAGAGGTCCTCCGAGGCGAGAAGGTCCTGGCCGATCGAATCAGGGACAGGGATATGCTGGAGAGCGAGGCGGCCCAGACTGCCAATAGGCTGGAATCCCTCGATAAAGAGATCTCAGAGGCCGAATCGGAGTTGCTCTCCGTCTCGGAGGAGATCTCCGGTCTGACCGCCCCGGAGGACGAGACCGTAAGGGATCGACTGAACCAACTCCGTCCGGAACTGAAACTTTGGGAGGAACGTAAGACAGCTGCATCCTTACGGGTCGGAAAACTGAAGTCCGATCTGGATGAGATCAAAGCAACCCTCTCCAAAGCTCTGTCGGAATCCTTGACCCTCAAGGAGGAGATTGACAGAAAGGGCCGAAGGCTGTCTCAATTGACATCGATGGTGGATGCGAAAAAGAGAGAAAGAGCCGAGGAAAAAGCTGCTTTGGACGATACCGAATCCGGTGGAGGTCGTCTGGGTGAGGCTCTGGACCGTTGTTATCTGAGATATCAGCTCGCTTTGGAAAGGGCGGACGACGGGGAGAAAACCGTATCGTGGCTGGAGCAGAAAAAAGACAGGGTTGCCAGTCGTCTGGAAGACCTTGTGGAATCCTGGGAATCCCGATATCCCTATCTTCCCGAGGGGGATACGATCGAGGGAGATCTGGACGAGACGGAACGAAAGGTAAAGAGGCTGGAGAACGCTATGGCAGCTTTGGGGGACTTCGATAGAGGGGCTCTGTCGGAGGATCAATCCCTGGAAGACCGTATAGAATACTATCGCGAACAGACCGAGGACGTCTCCTCCGGCATATCGGAACTTCGCTCCCTCGTGGAGACAACTGACCTTCAGGCGGGAGAGCTGTTCGGAAACGCTCTGGAGAAAATAGACCTTCGATTCAACGGTCTTTTTCAGCGGCTGTTCGGCGGAGGCGAGGCCCATCTTAGGCTTCAGGAAGATGGAGGACTTTGGGACTCCGGAGTCGATATAGTGGCCCGTCCCCCTGGAAAGGGATCTGCTTATCTGGCTCAGCTCTCAGGAGGAGAGCAGACCCTCACGGCCCTCTCGCTCCTTTTCGCCTCTATGGAGGTAGCCCATGTGCCAATGGTAGTACTGGACGAGGTGGACGCCGCATTGGATGAGGTCAACCTGGGGAGATTTGCCGGTATAGTCTCGGACTATGCGGCCTCCCTTCAGATATTGGCGATGACCCATCGTCGTCAGACCATGGAGAGGGCCGACGTCATGTACGGTGTCACCATGTCCGAGCCCGGCCTATCCCAAATAGTAGGGGTCAGACTGGAGGACTGGCTATGATAGACCTTAAGTCCATAAGCGAAGATTCTATAAACGGCGTGGACATAAAATTGTTGCAACCTTTAAGGGGTCCGAGGGTGAACGTCGATACGGTCCTTCTCGCGGGGTTTTCGAAGGTTCGTAGAGGCGAGAGGGTCTGTGAGCTAGGTTGCGCTCACGGTGCCGTCTCCCTAATTCTGGCTAAAAGAAAGGAAATTTCCGTGGTCGGCCTGGATATACAGGAAAACCTGGTCCATATGGCGGAGAAAAACAGGGAGCTCAACGAACTATCAGACAGGGCCTCTTTTATACACGGAGATCTACGGGAAATACATAAAATCCTACCCCCTCAGGGGTTCGACGTCATAGTGGCCAACCCTCCATATGGCGATCCGATCAGACATAGGACCGGCAACAGATCGGAAAACGTCCTGGCGAGACATGGAGTGGTCTGTTCCGTGGAGGACGTGGCGGAGGCTTGCCGGTATCTTTTGGGAGACAAGGGAAGAGCCTACTTCGTCTTTGCCGCCGAGAGACTGGTGGATTTCCTCTGTGCCCTCAGGTCTCGCGGGGTGGAGCCTAAAGCTTTGAGAGCCGTCCATCCCAGAAGAGGCAAGGACGCCTCCGTCTTTTTGGTAAAGGCCCTCCGGTCGGCCTCTCCAGGTATCAGGCTTCTTCCTCCTCTGAGGATAAACGACGACAGCGGTAACTACACCGAGGATCTGCTGGAATTCTACTCTCCGGAGGGATCGCCATGCCCCTGATAGTTATACCGACCCCGGTGGGCAACATGGACGACATAACCTTGCGAGCCCTGGAGGAACTTGGAAAGGCCGACGTCGTGGCCTGTGAGGACACCAGACACTCGGGGTTGCTCCTCAAACGCCACGGAATAGACGCCAGACTGCTCTCGTATCATAAACACAACGAAGCCGGCAGGTCGGAGGAGCTGTTGGATCTTCTGGCTCGAGATAAAAGAGTGGCTCTAATATCCGATGCGGGAACTCCCGGCATATCCGATCCGGGATACGAGATCGTAAGAAAAGCCGTGGACGAAGGCTTCGAGATCGACGTCCTTCCCGGGGCGACCGCCTTCGTTCCGGCCCTGATTTTGTCGGGCCTCCCTCCCCATCCCTGTCTGTTTTTCGGGTTCCTGTCCGACAGAGAAGGGGACAGAACCAGAGAGCTGGCAGGGCTCAAGGACATTCCCTGGACACTGGTCTTCTACGTGTCGCCGCACAAGGTCGTAAGACATCTCGAATCGATGATATCCGTCTTCGGGGACAGAAAATCGGCTCTGGTAAGGGAGATCAGCAAGATCCATCAGGAAGCCTTGCGGGGATCCTTGACGGCAGTTCTCCGAAAGGCCGAGTCGGGGTTAAAAGGGGAGATGGTCCTGATCGTGGAGGGGGGCTCCGTCGATTCCGAAGACGAAGAGGCCCGGTGGAAAGAGAGGGCCCTAGATATGGTCCAGAAGGGAATGTCCCTGAAGGACGTTACCTTGGCGCTTTCGGAGGAACTGGGAATCCCGAAAAACCCGATAAAAAAATGGCTTCTAGGGCAAAAGGGAATAAAATAGAGGGAGTTTTACTTTAGCAGGAGGTCGAGATCATGTCAGATTCCAAGAACTTTTACATAACCACGCCGATCTATTACGTCAACGACGTACCTCATATCGGTCACGCCTATACCACCATAGGGGCGGACGTTATGTCCCGTTACAAGAGGATGGACGGCTACAAGGTGTTCTTTCTTACAGGGACGGACGAACACGGACAAAAGATCTACGAGAGCGCCAAGGCCAAGGGCATGACCGCTCAGGAACTTACGGACGAGATGGCGGAGAACTTCAAGAAGCTTCTGCCCGTGTTGAATATATCCAACGACGACTTTATCAGAACCACCGAAAAGAGACACGAGAAGGTGGTCCAATCCATATTTTCCAAGCTCATGGACCAGGGGGATATCTACAAGGGTACATATAAGGGATTATACTGCGTTCCCTGCGAGACCTACGTTCCCGAAAGCAGCATGGGAGATAACAACACCTGTCCTGACTGCGGCCGTCCCCTGGTCGAGATGGAGGAGGAAAGCTACTTCTTCAAGACCTCCCGCTATGCCGACAGACTTTTGAAGTATTACGAGGACAACCTGAAGGCCATAATGCCCAGGACCCGCTACAACGAGATAGTCAGCTTCATCAAGAGCGGTTTAAGGGATCAGTCGGTGTCTCGGACCTCCATATCCTGGGGCATTCCCGTTCCGGGGGACGAGAAACACGTTATATACGTGTGGTTCGACGCCCTGATAAACTACCTCACGGCCTGCGGTTACGAGGACGACCCGGAGAAACTGGCGGCATTCTGGCCCAACGCTCATCATCTCATGGCGAAGGACATAATACGTTTCCACTGCGTCATCTGGCCCATCATGGTGATGGCTCTGGGACTGAACCCTCCTGTCAGGGTGTTCTCCCATGGCTGGTGGACCATGGAGGGGGAAAAAATGTCAAAGTCCAAAGGTAACGTGGTGGATCCCTTCGAGATGGCCGATCTCTACGGTGCCGACGCTTTTCGATACTTCCTGTTGCGACAGGTGCCTTTCGGGATGGACGGAGACTTCTCCGAGGCGGCCATGGCACAGAGGATCAACTCCGATCTGGCCAACGACCTGGGCAATCTACTCAGCCGGACCGTGTCTATGGTTTTGAAGTACAGGGACGGGATAGTGCCGAGTCCCTCCGATCTCTCTCCTCTCGATATAGAGCTTTCCGAGGTGGCGAGAAAAGCCCTCGATACCTACGGGGAGAAGATGGACGATTTCGCCTTCGACGAAGCCCTCAAGGCCGCCTGGGGGCTTATCGGAAGGGCCAATAAATACATAGACGAGACAATGCCTTGGAAATTAGGCAACGAAGGATCTAAGGAACCTCTGGACGCCGTGCTGTGGGGGCTTGTGGAAAGCCTCAAATTGGTGTCCATGATGATATCTCCCTTTATGCCAGAGACCGGCCATAGGGTCTGGTCTCAGCTGGGCTTCTGCGGCGACCCAGCCAATCTCCAGTGGGAACACTATCGCTGGGGAGAGCCCACCGCCGGCATGCTCTCGGTCCGCAGGAGCAAGGATGTGCTGTTTCCCAGGATAGACATGAAGGAATGGGAGGAATCCAAAAAGAAGAGGGATATCGCAAAAGGCAAGGTGGTCGATCCGGGGGAGCACGAGCCTCAGATAACCATAGACGACTTTGCCAAGATAGAGCTCAGGGTAGCCCAGATAGTGAAGGTGGAGGAGGTTCCAAGGGCCAGAAGGTTGTACAAGCTTGAGATCGACCTGGGATACGAGAGGAGAACCATAGTCTCCAGTCTCAAGGAAGACTTCACCGCCGAAGAGCTTGAGGGACATAAGATAGTCGTAGTAGCCAACCTGAAGCCGGCCAAGATGTGCGGTGTTCAGAGTGATGGAATGCTTTTGGCCGCATCTCTGCCGGGGCACGACGGGCTGTCCCTACTGGCCCCCTTTGAGGACATACCTCTGGGCAGCAGGGTTCACTAGGTCGAATCTCCCATATGACGCCTTATATAGACGGACACTGTCATCTCAACTCGCCGGAGCTCAGGGGGGATCTCGATCGCCATATAGACGAAGCCCGTTCCGCCGGAGTACAGAGGATGTTGGTGGTGGGTACCGACCTTCGGACCAGCGAGGAAGCCATATCCATATCGAGGGGTTATTTCGACTCGGGAATCAGGGCATCGGTGGGGATACATCCCCACGATGCCTCGTCCGTAAGCTCCTCCTTGCCGGAGGAACTTACGGATCTGGTGAAAGATCCTGTCGTAGTCGCCATAGGGGAGATAGGTCTGGACTATCACTACGACTACTCGCCAGGCAAGGTCCAGCGCGACGTCATGATATCCCAGATCCTATGGGCCGAGGAGGCGGATCTTCCGATCGTCTTCCACGTGAGGGAGGCGTTCGACGACTTCTTCTCCATATTGAGGGACTATCCCGTGGATCCCGGACGAGCGATAGTTCACTGTTTCTCCGGTTCTTTGGAGGAGGCGAAGTCCTGTCTGGATCTGGGGTTCTATCTGGGATTCGGAGGAATGATAACCTTCAAGAAAGCCGACGGCATAAGGGAATGCCTGGCATCCTGTCCTATCGACAGAGTTATCCTCGAGACAGATTCTCCCTGGCTTGCGCCGGTTCCCTTCAGGGGAAAGATCAACAGTCCTCTCAACATGCCCTTGATATACAAGGCTGCGGCGGAGGTCTTGAAGGTTAGAGATTCCGTTATGGCCGACGCGGTGTGGACCAACGGTATGAATTTCTATCGATGGGAGAACGAATGATGTTCGAGTTCAGAGTCCAGGCGGTCTGTCCCGAGACCGGAGCCAGAGCGGGAGAGCTCGTAACCCCTCACGGAATAATAGAGACGCCGGTGTTCATGCCGGTCGGAACCAGGGCGACGGTGAAGGCAATGTCTCCCAGGGAGATGGAGGAGATAGAGGCCCAGATAGTTCTCTCCAACACCTACCATCTCTATCTCAGGCCGGGAGTGGAGCTGATAGAGAAAGCCGGCGGGCTCCATCGTTTCATGAACTGGCATCGTCCTATACTTACCGACAGCGGGGGCTTTCAGGTCTTCTCTCTCTCCGGAATAAACCGCATCAAAGAGGACGGAGTCGAGTTCTCCTCCCATCTGGACGGAAGCAGACACTTCATGACCCCCGAGTTGGCGACTAGGGTCCAAGAGGGGTTGGGCAGCGACATAGCCATGTGTTTCGATCAATGTGTAGAGTTGCCCTGCGACGAAGAAACGGCGAGAAAAAGCGTAGAGAGGACCCTGAGGTGGGCGAGACGATGCAAGGAAGTACACCGTAGAGACGATCAGGCGCTTTTCGGAATAGTCCAGGGGGCCCTCTTCGACGATCTGAGGAAAGACTGTGCCAGAGAGCTCATAGCGATGGATTTCCCAGGGTACTCTATCGGAGGACTTTCCGTTGGTGAAAGCCACGATGAGATGTACCGTATTCTGGACTTATTGAATCCGATTTTGCCGCAGGAAAAGCCGAGATATCTGATGGGAGTCGGTTTCCCCACCAACCTGGTGGAGGGAGTTGCGAGAGGGGTGGATATGTTCGACTGCGTCTTGCCCACCAGAAACGGTCGTAACGGCACGCTCCTGACATCCAGAGGCAAGTTCAACATCAAACACAGTCGCTTCAAGGAGGACTGGGGACCGATCGATCCGGATTGCGACTGTTACGCCTGTCGAGAGTTCTCCAGGGCCTACATCAGACATCTCTACAGGTCCGGTGAGATGCTCGGAGCCAGGCTGTGCAGCTGGCATAACCTCAGGTATCTGATATCTCTCATGAAGGGAGCCAGAGAGGCCATACTGGAAGGCCGTTTTCCTCACTTTCGGGACCGTTTTCACGAGCTTTTCTCCACAGGTAAGGCTCTATGAGCTCGCCGATAAAGGTCGATCGCTGGAACCCCGATAAGGAGGTCATCGATAGGGCAGTCTCCATCCTCAAGTCGGGAGGGTTGGTTGGGTTTCCCACCGAGACGGTCTACGGACTGGGGGCCGACGGACTTGACGGAAAGGCTGTCTCTGGCATCTTCGAGGCAAAGGGCCGTCCGTCGGACAACCCTTTGATATTGCACGTCGGAGATCCGGAGTCGGTGAGAAAAATAGCAAGGGTGGACGATCGAGCTGATATGATCATGAAAAACCTCTGGCCCGGTCCTCTTACACTGGTATTGCCCGCCTTGCCCATCGTGCCTCCAGAGGTTACCGCCGGTTTGGACACGGTGGGAGTCCGGATGCCCTCTCATCCCGTGGCGCTGGCCCTTCTCCAGGCCTGCCCATTTCCCGTCGCCGCTCCCAGTGCCAACACCAGCGGGAGACCCAGTCCTACGGACGCGGCGACGGTGGCTCGAGACCTTGAAGACAGGGTTGATCTGATCATAGACGGGGGATCCACCGAGGTTGGATTGGAGTCAACCGTATTGGACGTAACTGGAAAAGTTCCCGTTTTACTCAGGCCCGGGGGGCTTCCGGTGGAGGTCCTGGCGGATCTTTTGGGCGAGATAGCTCTGCCCGTCGGGGAGCTGGAACTTAAGAGATCTCCCGGTACTAGATATCGTCATTACGCTCCGTCGGTTCCGCTTCTATTATGGAAACCTGAGGAAAACGACCGCCCTGATTTTGGCGGAATATGCCGTTATATAGGTATGGTCGAGCCGGTTTTCCCGGTGGATAAATCGATAATCTTCGATTCCGTCGATAGCTACGGAAGAGGTCTTTTTTCCGCCCTGAGAGAGTTGGAACGAAATTGGGATGGAACTATAGTGGCCCAGTGGCCCGATTCTGACGGAATAGGACTGGCTCTAAGGGACAGACTTTCCAGAGCTTCCGGCGATCGTTGAGGTTCCTGACCTCGAAAAAACAATAAAGTACTTGCAAATCGGAGGATCGACTGATAGAATACATCTCGTTCCGAAGATACGCCCGGGTGGCGGAATTGGTAGACGCGCTAGATTCAGGTTCTAGTGGGCATTTGCCTGTAGGAGTTCGAGTCTCCTCCCGGGCACCATCCAATAGAGGTGCTATGCACGATTGGATCGCCAAGTGTGTATCAGGTCGTATTGTGTCGTTGACATAATGCGACCTTTTTGTTATTTTTATTGTTCGTCAGCATGGAGAGTTTACCCTCACTTTTAGAGACACAGGGAGGTCGTCAGCCTAATGGCCGAATTCGTACCCGTGGGCAAAAAGCGCAGCCGCCTCACCTTTGGGCGTGTTCGAGATCTAGTAGAGATCCCGGACATGGTCGAGGTGCAGCGAGATTCCTACCGAAGCTTCTTTCAGGAGGATGTCGATCCCGACAAAAGGGACAGCGTAGGACTTCAGGAACTTCTCGACGAGATTTTCCCGATTGAAAGTTACGACGGCTCCTTTGCCCTGGAGTTCGTCCGATACTATCTGGACAGGCCAGCCACTACACAGGAAGAGTCCCAGCAGAAGGATTGCACCTGGCATCGTCCCGTCCGAGCCACCATAAGACTCGTAAACAGAAAGAACCTGGAGATCAAGGAAGAGGAGATCTTTCTGGGCGACTTTCCGATGATGACAGAGAGGGGAACCTTCATCATCAACGGAACCGAAAGAGTCGTCGTCAACCAGCTTGCCCGCTCCGCGGGAATCTACTTCAAAGTAGACTATTCCGCCCCGGTGGCGGAGACCTTCACCGCCAAGATAATCCCCGACAGAGGAGCCTGGCTGGAGTTCGCCATGGGAAGCGGAGATGCCCTCCACGTCAACATAGACAACCGCAAGAAACTTCCTGGAACCCTTCTTCTCAAGGCCTTTGGAGTCTCGTCCAACGAGGAGATGCTTCGTCTTTTCGGAGGGGAGATAGAGGAGGTCGATATATCGGAGGAGCTTCTGATAGGCAGGCTTCTCGGTGAGACTGTCCTGGACGAGGGCGGAAACGTCGTGGTCCGCAAAGAGGAACGCATAGGGAAGGAAGAGCTCGAACGACTTTGGGACCTCGGACGAACGAGGGTGAAGGTCTGGAACGTCAACCCCGTTTTCGCCGCTACGTTGGAGAAGGATTTTACCAACAACAGAGACGAGGCTATGTTGGAGATATTCCGCAGACTTCGTCCTAATGATCCGGCCAGAATCGAGAACGCCAGAGAGTATATAGACAGCCTGTTCTTCGATTCCCGTCGTTACACTCTGGGCCGTGTCGGTCGCTACAAACTCAATAGACGGCTGAAGCTGGATCTGCCCGACAGGGAGTATCTGCTCACGATAGACGACCTGGTAAGGATCGTCAAGGGAATAATCGTCCTCAGAGACACGGAAGAGCAGAGGGATGTGGTTTCTTTCCCCGATGTCACCGAGGAGTTCCCCGACGATATCGACCACCTCGGCAATAGAAGAGTCCGTTCCGTGGGAGAGCTTCTCCAGAATCAGGTCAGAATAGGCCTTCTGCGAATGGAGAGAATAGCCAAGGAGCGTATGACTACCGTGGCGGATCTCACCAAGGCAATGGCCAGAGACCTCATAAACGTCAGGCCCATATCGGCCGCACTCAGGGAGTTTTTCGGTTCGGGACAGCTGTCTCAGTACATGGACCAGAACAATCCTTTGTCCGAACTGACCCACAGGCGGAGACTTTCCGCACTGGGGCCGGGTGGTCTTAGCAGAGAGAGAGCCGGCTTCGAGGCGAGAGACGTCCATTACACTCACTATGGCCGTATCTGCCCCATCGAGACCCCCGAGGGCCCCAATATCGGGTTGGTGACGTCTCTTTCGACCTACTCCAAGGTCAACCAATACGGTTTCTTAGTAACCCCCCGTCGTCCCGTGGTAGAGGGTGTCGTGTCTTTGAATCCCGAGGATGTAGTATACCTTGCGGCGGACGAGGAGGACAACGCCTTCGTAGGAAGGGCTAATACCCCCTACGACGAGAGTACCGGCCGTCTTTCCGAGGAATACTGCTACGCCCGTTACAGAGGACGTATAGTGGAGGTTCCCCAGGAGAAGATCGACTTTCTGGACATATCTCCTAAACAGATAGTCTCGGCTTCGACGGCCCTGATCCCTTTCCTGGAGCATGACGATGCCAATAGAGCCTTGATGGGATCGAACATGCAGCGTCAGGCCGTCCCGCTTCTGCTTCCGGAGGCCCCTAGGGTAGGCACCGGCATGGAGGGCAGGATAGCAAAGGATTCCGGTTCCTGCGTGGTGGCTCCGGAGGACGGTGTGGTCACCTACGTAGACGCCGACAGAATAGAGATAAGAAGCGACCTGGGGGTATATCGTTCCATGTCCCTCCAGAAGTTCAAGAGATCCAACCAGGGCACCATCATCCATCAGAGGCCTATAGTTTCGAAAGGCGATGTCGTCTCCAAAGGAGAGATAATGGCCGATGGGCAGTCGGTGGATCAGGCAGAGCTGGCCCTTGGGCGTAACGTCCTCATAGCCTTTATCCCCTGGGAGGGATACAACTACGAGGACGCTATCCTCCTCAGCGAGAGATTGGTAAAGGAGGATTTCTTCACCTCCATACATATAGAGGAATACGAGATGGACGCCAGGGACACCAAGCTCGGGCCGGAGGAGATAACGAGGGATATTCCGAACGTCGGAGAGGACGCTCTTAAAGATCTCGATGAGTTCGGGGTGGTACGTGTCGGAGCCGAGGTCAATGCAGGGGATATCCTGGTAGGAAAGGTAACCCCCAAGGGAGAGTCTGATCAGTCTCCGGAGGAGAAGTTGCTCAGGGCCATCTTCGGCGAAAAAGCCAGAGAGGTCAGGGACACGTCTCTCCACGTTCCCCATGGAGCCAGAGGAAAGGTCGTCGCGGTCAAGAAGCTGAACAAGGACGAGAACAGTGATTCCCTCAGTCCCGGGGTCAACGAGGTCGTCAAGGTCTACGTGGCTCAGCTCAGAAAGATCACAGTCGGAGACAAGATGTCCGGTCGTCACGGCAACAAGGGAGTCGTCTCCAGGGTCCTCCCCGTAGAGGATATGCCCTATCTTCCGGACGGCACCCCTGTCGATGTCTGTCTCAACCCCCTCGGGGTTCCAAGTCGAATGAACCTCGGACAGGTTCTCGAGACCATACTGGCCACCGTGGCAGTAGCCAACGACTGGCACGTCGCTACGCCGGTTTTCGAAGGAGCACAGGAAGACGAGATCTACGATCTGCTCGATAAACTCAGTCAGGAGAATCCCGACTATTCCACCTTGACCAGGGGCGGCACCATGCAGCTCATAGACGGCAGAACCGGAGAACCAATGGAATACAAGACCACCGTCGGGTATATGTACATGCTCAAACTCAACCACTTGGTGGACGATAAACTGCACGCCCGATCCATAGGACCTTACAGTCTCATAACCCAGCAGCCTCTGGGCGGTAAGGCTCAGTTTGGCGGGCAGCGCTTCGGAGAGATGGAGGTCTGGGCTCTTCAGGGTTACGGAGCTGCTCATGTTCTTCAGGAGATGTTGACGGTAAAATCCGACGATATTCACGGTCGACTCAAGACCTACGAGAAAATCGTAAAAGGTCAGAATCTGACCAGGCCGGGAGTCCCCGAGAGCTTCAAGGTTCTTGTAAAAGAGCTCGAGGGACTGGGCTTGGGGGTCGATATAGAATACAACGACGGCACCATCGGTCCTCTTCTTCCCGACGAGGACGATGAACAGAGCAACGCCGCTCCCGTCCCTCCAAAGGCGGAGGCCGTTCCGGCCGTAGCTCCGGAGGAGGCATCTGCTCCCACGCCGAAGGAGATGGAGGAGATGATCTTCGGCAACGAGGACGCCAGCGCTAAAGAGAGTAAAATCTCTTATGCGGAGTCTAACGAAGCTCTCTCGGATAGTCCCAAACCCGAGGAGGAGAGAAAGACCTCTAACGAAGAGTCTAACGAAGCTCTCTCGGATAGTTCCACAGTCGAGAACGATGATGTGAAAGGAGCTGACCGCTAACGATGACCCGCCGCGAGATCGTCGGAGTCAGGGTACGTCTTGCCAGTCCTGGAGAGATAAGGGGACTTTCCACCGGAGAGGTCAAGAAACCCGAGACCATCAACTACCGGACCTTGAGGCCCGAGAAAGACGGCCTTTTCTGCGAGCGTATCTTCGGGCCCACTAAAAGCTTTGAATGCGCCTGCGGCAAGTACAAGAAAAGCGGTCCGAAATTCAAGGGCGTGATATGCGATCGATGCGGCGTGGAGGTAACGGATAACCGCGTTCGTAGAGAGAGAATGGGTCACATCGAGCTGGCCGCCCCTGTCGTTCACATATGGTATCTCCGGGGTATCCCCAGCAGACTCAGTCTGTTGCTTGGGACCGCCACGAAGATGCTGGAAAAGGTGGTCTACTTCGCTCCCATAAGAAAGAGGGAACCGGCCTTCAAGGTAGTCATAGAGGGCAAGAGGTCCGATCTCGCTAAAAGAGGAGACATCGTCTCTGAAAGCGAGGTCAGGCTTCACTGCCATTACGACTCGAAGTTCAAGGCCGAGGAGGCCTATAGGGTCGTATCTGTCGACGATGTTCCCATCTCGGAGGGTGACATCGTGTCGTCCTCTCAGATAAGTCGCTACAAGGCGGACTACGGTGACGAATCCTTTTCTGCCGAACCTGCCTTTGTCGTGAAAGACCGCGGAGAGGGAGTCGAGATCGAGCTTGACTCTATCCTATCCGGAGATGAATATCGGTCATTGAAAGAAGAAGGGCTGGATGTAACGGTAGAGAGGGCCATGTCGGGGAACCAGGAGGGATTTGTCGTCACGTCGGTTGCCAAGCTTCCATTCGCCAAGGGAGACGTTATATCTACCAGCGAGTTCAATCTCTTTCAGGAACGTTATCCGGAACGCTTTACCGCTCAGCTCGAGACTGTTGTAGTTGAGGATCCCTGTTTCCTGGTGATAAACGGCAGCGAGTCTCCCTTTGACGACGGTGACGTGATACTGGACAGAGAACAGTATCTCTGTAGCCACTACGATAAAAAGTTTCGTGCCGGCATAGGTGCGGAAGGCGTTAGGGAGATGCTCGACACCCTGGACATGGACCACTTGGCCCAGCAACTCAGGGAAGAACTGTCCGAGACTTCCGGCCAGAAACGTCGGAAGTTGGTCAAGAGACTCCAGGTCGTAGAGGATTTTCGCAAGGGCGATTGCAACCCTCAGTCCATGGTGCTCGAGGTCCTGCCGGTCATTCCTCCGGACCTTCGTCCTATGGTGCAGCTCGATGGAGGTCGTTTCGCTACCTCAGACCTTAACGACCTGTACCGAAGGGTTATAAACAGAAACAACCGACTGAGAAAGCTTCAGGAGCTCAGGGCTCCGGAGATAATAGTCAGGAACGAAAAGAGGATGCTCCAGGAGTCGGTCGACGCACTGATCGACAACGGTCGAATGGGCAAGGCGGTGCTGGGGGCCGGCAATCGTCCCCTGAAGAGTCTCTCCGACCTGTTGAGAGGCAAAAAGGGGCGCTTCCGTCAGAACCTGCTCGGTAAGCGAGTGGACTATTCCGGTCGTTCGGTCATAACGATAGGCCCCAATTTAAAGATATACCAGTGTGGTCTTCCCAAGCAGATGGCTCTAGAGCTGTTCAAGCCCTTCGTAATACAGAAACTGGTGGACCTAGGCATAGCTCCGAACGTCAAGAGCGGCAAGAGAATGATCGAAAGAGGCAAGGAGGAAATCTGGGCCATTCTGGAGGAGATCATAAAAGATCACCCTGTGATGTTGAACAGAGCTCCCACGCTTCACAGACTGGGCATCCAGGCTTTCGAGCCTGTTTTGATGGAGGGTAAGGCCATACGGCTTCACCCCCTGGTCTGTACCGCTTTCAACGCCGACTTCGACGGAGACCAGATGGCAGTACACGTACCTCTCTCCGTGGAAGCTCAGGCGGAGGCCAGGATGCTCATGCTCTCCGCAAACAACATACTTTCCCCCGCTAGCGGGAAGCCCATAGTGGCTCCCTCGCAGGACATAATATTGGGGATATACTATCTGACCAATCTCAGAGAGGGTATGACCGGAGAGGGCAAATACTTCGACAGCTTTGACGACGTCTTAACCGCTCTGGATCACGGAATTGTGCACGTGAACGCCAGAATTCGCATGAGATGGAACCACGAATGGGGAAACTGGAAAGAGAAGGTCGATCAATGGGGAGTCTCCTTCCTGGATGAAAGCGGAAAATGGTTCGAGACCTCGCCGGGAAGGGTCCTTTTCAACAGCTATCTCCCTAAAAAACTTCGATTCCTCGACGGTCAGCTGGGAAAGAAGGACCTTAGCAAACTGTTGGATCTCGGGTACAACCAGGTCTCCCGTCAGGAAATGGTCGAGATGTTGGATGCCATAAAGGGTCTCGGCTATCACTGGGCTACCTTGAGCGGTATAAGTTTCTGCGTTACCGACGTAGTAATACCCAAGGAGAAAGAGGACGTGGTCTCCAGTTCTCTGGTAGAGGACGACGAGATAAGAAACCAGTACGATATGGGAGTCCTCTCGGAGGACGAATACCTTCTTCAAAAGGAGACCCTGTGGTCCAAGGCGGCCGCTGACGTAGGAAACGCCATACTGAACCACATGGGACACGATAACCCGGTCAGGATGATGGTCGACTCCGGAGCCAGGGGAAGTAGAGGCCAGCTCGCTCAGATGGCCGGAATTCGAGGCCTTATGGCCGATCCGACCGGACGAATAATAGACTACCCCATCACCACCAACTTCCGTGAGGGGATGAACATGTTGGAGTACTTCATCTCCACTCATGGAGCCAGAAAGGGGTTAGCCGATACAGCCCTTCGTACGGCCAAGTCGGGGTATCTGACCCGTCGTCTCGTCGATGTCTCTCAGGACGTCATAATAACCGAAGACGACTGCGGAACGGACAAAGGTGTCAAAATAGAGCCTTTGGAGAGCGACGGCAAAACGGTCATCCCTATCAGCGAGAGGATAGCCGGTAGAACGTCCCTGAACGATGTTGCCGATCCGGAGACCGGTGACCTGATAGTAGGGGCTGGCGAGATCATAACTCCGGATCTTGCTTCCCGTATAGACTCCTGCGGATTCAAGGAGATCTGGGTAAGAAGCCCCATGACCTGCACAACCAGACACGGTATATGTCAGAAGTGCTACGGTGTCGACCTAGCGACCCGTTCCGTCGTCGACATCGGAGAGGCTGTAGGTGTCGTGGCCGCCCAATCCATCGGTGAGCCAGGAACCCAGCTTACCATGAGGACCTTCCATACCGGAGGAGTCAGGATTACCGGTGAGGACATCACTCAGGGTCTTCCAAGGATAGAGCAGCTTTTCGAGGCCCGTCGTCCCAAAAAAGTCTCCGTCCTTGCCGGTGTTGACGGCAAGGTGATCGAAATTCGGGAGATGGAGGGCAAGCGTAAGGTAATAATAACCTCCGAGGAGCCTGGGAACGAACAGAAGATCACTCACACCATCCCTTCGTCGCAAAACCTTCTGGTCGAAGAGGGCGAACCTGTCTATCGTTCAACCAAGCTGACCGAGGGATATATCGATCCTCAGCAGCTTCTTGAGGTTCTTGGGCAGGAAGAGGTCCAGAAATACCTGGTTGACAGTATTCAGGAGGTCTACCGTTCTCAGGGCGTCTCCATCAACAACAAACACATAGAGGTGATCCTCAGGAAAGTCGCTCCTGTGAACAGATTGAGGGTCGTCGATGAAGGAGACACAGCCTTCGTGGCAGGTGATCTGGTATGGGCCGGTGACGTGGAGGCCGAGGAAAAGGTCATACTGGAGGAAAACGAGAACAACATACATGAGGCTGTAAAAATATTCTCCGGTAAGATTTTTCAGGGAATAGCCGGGGCCGTCAAAACGGATTTGAGCAAGAAAAAAACCCAGCCCATGGACGAAGAGCTCATAAGGTCCATCCTGACCCCTGGAGCACCTGTGACGGAGATAGACGTGACCGATGAGATTGGACCTCTTAAAATCATCGCGGGAGAGGCCTCTTTCAGAAAAGAACTCAAAGGATTCGAGCTTATAGATCCCTTCGAGGCCAGAGACGGGAAAGTCGTCGAATCGGGGCAGCCTCTTACCCTTGGTCAGTTGTCGGTGATAACCTCTCAAGAGCCCCGGCCCTTGAGAGTCAGGGACGTGGAGGTAATAGAGAAGCTGATTGATTCGGCCTATCTTGCGGAGGACGTCGTGGTGGACGGTCAGGCCGTCGCCTTCAAGGACCACATGGTCACGGAGGAAGTAGCTGCGTTGCTAAGGATAAACGACGTCCCCTTCGTAAAGGCATGGAAGGGAATCGAGAGAATCAGCGTCTCCGATGCAATGCAGGAAAGGCTCCTGGCCAGGATATGGGGTAAACCTCTGAAACAGGCCATAGATTCCCAGGGTAATGCACTCTCCTCAAAACCTCAGCTTGTGGACGGCAGCGTAGTTCGAGGGATAATAGACGGAGATCTTGCGGCTATCTCTATAGGTGAGGATATAATAACGAGGGAGAACATCCTCAAGGAGGTCATAGCCGATACCTGTTATGGAAAGGTTCTGCTGGACAGGGTAGAGGTTGACGGCAGGGTTGCGGCCGACTCCGGTCAGGAAATAAATAAATCGCTTTTGGACGAGCTGGTCGCAGCTAATCCGGAGGAATTGGTCATAAGGCCTATTCACTGTAATAATGAAACCAGGAACATAGTCTCCAGAGTTACCTTTGTTCGTAAGCTCAGACAGAATCCCGAATGTCGGAAGTTTATCCACGGAATAACAAAGGCCGCTCTGGCCACTGACAGCTTCCTTAGTGCCGCGTCCTTCCAGCAGACCGCTCAGGTACTTGCGGGGGCTGCGGTCCGTTGTCAGGTCGATAACCTCGTAGGCTTGAAGGAGAACGTGATAATCGGTCATCTCATCCCGGCCGGAACGGGAGTGGAGGATTTTCGTAAGATCGCGGTCAAGGAAAAAGAATCCTAAAAACGAGTAATCTTTCCAAATAAAGCTCGACCTGGTGCTATGTTTCTTGACATAGCACCAGGTCGTTGTTATCATTACTCGGTGCCTATGCTCAGGAGGTTTTATGATGAACGTAGCGGAGTTGACCGAGGGCAGGCGATTCGTAGGTTTCAAGCAGGTCCGTCGCGAAGTTTTGAGGGGCAACGTCCGTAAAGTCTTCGTCGCTGCCGATGCCGACCTTTCGATGATTCAGGAGATAACCCATATATGTTCCGAGCGGGGTGTTCCGATGGAAACGGTCGATTCTATGGCGTCTCTGGGCAGGGCTTGCGTCATAGATAGAGGCGCAGCTACAGCGGCTTTGCAGCGGGACGACCGCTGTTAAGAAAGCATATAAGAATATCTGGAAGGAGGTAACGTAGTGCCAACAATCAACCAGTTAGTCCGGAAAGGTCGGAGTGAGAAGGTCAAGAAGTCCGACTCCCCGGCGTTGCAGAATTGTCCGGCGCGAAGAGGGGTTTGCACGCGAGTATATACGATCACTCCCAAAAAGCCCAACTCGGCTTTGAGAAAGGTCGCCCGTGTGCGTCTGACCAACGGTATCGAGGTGACCTCATATATACCGGGAGTCGGTCATAATCTGCAGGAGCACTCTGTCGTCCTGGTCAGGGGTGGTCGAGTCAAGGACCTTCCCGGTGTGCGCTATCACATCGTACGCGGTACCCTTGATTGCGGCGGTGTCGAAGGTCGTCGTCGGAGCCGTTCCAAATACGGTGCCCGTCGTCCTAAGTCCTAAAGGGTATAAGGAGGTAGTGCCATGCCGCGTAAAGGGCATGTGAGAAAGAGAGATTCGTTGCTGGATACCAGGTTCGGAAATCTCGCTGTCACTAAGTTCATCAATAAGGTCATGCTCGACGGTAAGAAAAGTACCGCCGAGAAGATAGTCTACGAAGCTCTCGATAAAGCCGCCGAAAAATTGGGCGTGGAGCCTATCGAGGTCTTCAATAAGGCCATGGAGAACGTCAAGCCTCTCGTCGAGGTCCGTTCCCGCAGGGTCGGTGGTGCGACCTATCAGGTCCCAGTGGAGGTTGCGCCCGCAAGGGCTCAGGCTCTCGCTATCCGTTGGATAATCTCCTACTCTAGGGGCAAGAAAGGCATGCCCATGAACGAGAGGCTTTCCAGGGAGTTTGTCGATGCCTATAAGGGCGAGGGTAGCTCCATCAAGAAGAGGGAAGATACTCACAAGATGGCAGAGGCCAATAGGGCCTTCGCTCACTACCGTTGGTAGAACTTGACGATATGTTCGTCAGTCGACGTTACGTGTCCTAGGTGATAATTATGGCTGGAATGGATCTACATAAGATAAGAAATATAGGAATAGCTGCGCATATAGACGCAGGCAAGACGACCACCACCGAGCGTATCCTGTTCTACACCGGGCGGAACTACAAGATCGGTGAGGTTCACGAGGGCGCGGCCACCATGGACTGGATGGAGCAGGAACGTGAAAGAGGAATAACCATCACTTCCGCTGCTACCACATGTCAGTGGAAGGGCCATAATATCAATATAATTGATACACCCGGGCACGTGGACTTTACTGTCGAGGTCGAACGTTCCATGAGGGTTCTCGACGGAGCCGTATCGGTCTTCTGTGCCGTGGGCGGGGTTGAGCCTCAGTCCGAAACCGTGTGGCGTCAGGCCGATAAGTACCATGTCCCTCGCATAGCCTTCGTCAACAAGATGGACCGGGTAGGGGCCAATTTCCTCACCGTGGTCGATCAGCTCAAGGAAAGGCTGGGAGCCACCGCAGTCCCCCTTCAGCTTCCGATAGGATCCGAGGAGGATTTTCAAGGAGTCGTCGATCTCATAGAGATGAAAGCGATACTCTTTTCCGACGTGATGGGCGCCGAGCCCACCATAGAGGAGATTCCGGCGGACATGATGGAAGAGGCAAAGCTCTACAGGGACTCCATGATAGAGGCCCTGTCCGATTTTGACGAGGAGATAATGGCCCTTTTCCTTGAAGGAGAGGAAGTCTCCAGCGATATGATCAAATCGGCCATCAGGAAGAGCACCATCTCTCTCGACATCGTCCCGGCGATGTGTGGGACGGCCTTTAAGAACAAAGGGGTTCAGCCCCTTCTGGATGCCGTCGTGGCGTATCTTCCCAGTCCCATGGACCTTCCCGCTATAGTGGGAGTGGATCCCGACGACGGATCGGAGTTGGAGAGGCACGCCAACGAGGACGAGCCAGTATCTGCCCTGGCTTTCAAGATAGCTGTGGACCCCTTCGTTGGTAAACTGACCTTCTGTAGGATCTACTCGGGAGTTCTTAAGTCGGGGATGTCCCTTTACAACCCGAGCAGTCGCAAGAAGGAGCGTATCGGCAGGATACTGCAGATGCACGCCAACAAGAGAACCGACATAGACGAGGCCGGTGCCGGCATGATAATCGCCCTTCCGAGCCTCAAGAACACCAGGACTGGCGATACCCTCTGCGATGAGAAGAAGCCGATCGTTCTTGAAACCCTCGAGTTCCCCGAGCCGGTCATCTCTCTGGCGGTCGAACCCATAACCCAGAGCGACAAAGACAAGCTCTCCAAGGGGCTTATCGCTCTGGCCGAAGAGGATCCCACCTTCGTGGTCCGCAACGACGAGGAGACCGGTCAGACCGTTATCTCCGGAATGGGCGAGCTTCACCTCGACATCATAGTCGATCGTCTCAAGAGAGAGTTCAAGGTCGGAGTCAACGTCGGTCGTCCTCAGGTCGCTTACAGAGAGGCCATTACTAAAGCGGTCTCCCAGGTTCAGGGCAAGTTCGTTCGCCAGAGCGGCGGTCGCGGTCAGTACGGAGATGTGGTCATCAATATGGAGCCTCTCGAGGAAGGCAAAGGCTTTATCTTCGAGGACAAGATCGTCGGTGGGGTCATTCCGAGAGAATACATACCTGCTGTACAGAAGGGTATGGAGGAATCCATCACCAACGGTATACTTGGAGGCTTCCCTGTAATAGGCGTTAAGGTCTCGCTGGTTTACGGAAGCTATCACGATGTCGACAGTTCCGAGATGGCGTTCAAGATCGCTGCGTCCATGGCGTTCAAGGAAGCTATGAAAAAAGCCGGACCGACCCTTATGGAGCCGGTGATGTTCGTGGAGGTAGTTACTCCCGAGGAATACGTCGGAGACGTCATGGGAGACCTTTCCTCTCGTCGCGGAAGAGTCGAGGGCATGGAAATCCGTGGCAATGCCAGGGCGATAAAAGCATACGTTCCCCTGGGCGAGATGTTCGGATACGCCACCGACGTGAGGAGCAAGACCTCTGGTCGAGCCACCTACACCATGCAGTTTGATCACTATGAGGCCGTCCCGGCAAGCGTTGCCGAGGAGATCCTCAAGAAATAGGACTTCTGATTAGGAGGGAGTACCATGGCAAAAGAGAAATTTGAAAGGACAAAACCGCATCTGAACATAGGGACCATCGGTCACATCGACCACGGCAAGACGACCTTGACGGCGGCTATCTCGAAATCGCTGTCCACGGAGGGTTTCGCCGACTTCACCAAGTTCGAGGACATCGACAAGGCGCCTGAAGAGAGAGAGCGCGGAATAACGATCAACATCGCTCACATCGAGTATCAGACGGACAAGCGTCACTACGCTCACATCGACTGCCCCGGACACGCTGACTACATCAAGAACATGATCACCGGAGCAGCACAGATGGACGGAGCCATTTTGGTGGTTTCCGCCGCGGACGGCCCGATGCCTCAGACGAGGGAGCACGTGCTTCTCGCCCGTCAGGTGAACGTTCCCGCCCTGGTGGTCTTCATGAACAAGGTCGACATGGTCGACGACGACGAGCTTCTGGACCTCGTCGAGATGGAGATCAGAGAGCTTCTGGATAAATACGAGTTCCCCGGAGACGACGTGCCGATAGTCAGGGGTTCCGCACTGAAGGTTCTCGAGGAGAGCGACGGCGGCAGGGAGAGCGAGTGGAGCAAGGACATCTGGGCGCTCATGCAGGCCTGTGACGACTACTTCCCCGATCCCGTTCGCGAGACCGACAAGCCCTTCCTCATGCCCATCGAGGACGTCTTCACCATCACCGGTCGCGGAACCGTCGTAACCGGAAGGGTGGAGCAGGGAGTTATCCACTCCGGTGACGAGGTGGAGATAGTCGGAATCAGGGACACCCAGAAGACCGTTGCGACCTCTCTCGAGATGTTCCGCAAGATCCTGGACGAGGCTCTTGCTGGAGACAACGTAGGAGTTCTCCTTCGCGGAACTGGCAAGGACGACGTCGAGCGCGGCCAGGTACTGTCCAAGCCGGGATCGATCAAGCCTCACACCAAGTTCAAGGCCGAGGTCTACGTTTTAAAGAAGGAAGAGGGCGGACGTCATACGCCGTTCTTCAAGGGCTACAAGCCTCAGTTCTACTTCCGTACCACCGACATAACCGGAGCCATCGAGCTTCCCGAGGGAGTGGAGATGGTAATGCCCGGAGACAACGCCACCTTCAGGGTGGAGCTTATCCACCCGATCGCTATGGACACCGGTCTTCGCTTCGCTATCCGTGAGGGCGGCCACACCGTAGGTGCCGGCGTCGTTACCGAGATTCTCGAGTAACCTGGAGGTTTCGCCGTGTCCAAGAAGATCCGCATCCGTCTGAAGGCCTTCGATCACAAGGTCCTCGACACGTCCGCCGCTCAGATAGCCGAGACGGCGGATAGAAGCGGGGCAAGGGTCTCCGGCCCGATCCCCCTTCCCACGGAGATCAACAAGTTCTGTATCCTCAAGTCCCCCCACGTGGACAAGGACGCGAGAGAGCAGTTTGAGATGAGAACCCATAAGAGGCTGATCGACATCATCGATCCCAATCAGAAGACGATGGACGCCCTTATGCAGCTGAATCTTCCCTCTGGAGTAGACATTCAGATCAAGCTTTAGTGGGAAGCTCTGAGCAAAGGAGTGAAATAATATGAGTCTTGGTATCCTGGGGCAGAAACTGGGCATGACCCAGATCTACAACGAAGAGGGCCAGGCCGTTCCCGTAACGGTAGTCGAGGCCGGACCTTGTCCGGTTTTGGCGGTTAGGACCGAGGAGAAGAACGGCTACGATGCCATTCTTCTCGGGTTCGGTAAGGTCAAGCCCCGAAAGGTCACGAAACCCCTCAAGGGTTTCTTCGACAAAGCGCAGAGTGAGGCCAAGCGCTGGCTCAAGGAGTTCCGGATCTCCAACGCTTCGGATTACGAAGTCGGAAATTCCGTGGACGTAGCTATCTTTGAGGCTGGCGAGAAGGTCGACGCCACCGGGGTCAGCAAAGGTAAGGGTTTCGCCGGAGTAATAAAGAGATACAATTTCGGCGGAGCTCCTGCGAGCCACGGTGTGTCGAAAACCCATAGAAAGCCGAACTCCAGCGGCGCTAGCAGCTATCCCAGCCACGTATTCAAGGGCAAAACGATGCCCGGACAGCTCGGCAACGAGCAGGTCACCGTGAAGAACCTAACCGTGGTGGCCGTGGATGTGGAGAATAACCTCGTCCTCGTCAAGGGGGCCATCCCCGGTGCCAAAAACGGCCTGGTCCTGCTCCATAAAAAGGGCTAGTCGGCACGGTTAAGGAGGTCAAGAAAAATGCCGAGCATCAAGCTTGTCACTATAACCGGCGAGTCGACCGGGGAACTGTCTCTGTCCGGTAACGTCTTTGACGTTCCGCTTCACGTTCCTGCCATGCACCAGGTGGTGGTCGCTCAGCTCGCCAACAGGCGTCAAGGTACCCACTGTACCAAGGGCAGAGGCGACGTCCGCGGAGGCGGAAAGAAGCCTTGGAGGCAAAAGCACACCGGTCGTGCCCGTCACGGCAGCAGCCGTTCGCCCATCTGGGTCGGAGGCGGAGTTACTCACGGTCCCAAGCCGAGAAACTACCGTCAGAAGGTCAACAAGAAGGTTAGGAGACTCGCCATCTGCAGTGCGCTGTCTCAGAAGATCCGGGACGCCCAGTTGATGGGATTCGAGGCTTTCTCCATGGAGAAGCCCTCGACCAAGATCATGAAGGGCCTGTTTCAGTCCCTCGGGGTGGAAAAACCCCTCGTGATAGTGGATCACAGGGACGAAAACATCTCTATGTCCACGAGAAACATACCCGGAGCAGACGTCCTTCACGTGGACAGCATCAACGTCTACGACCTGTTGAAGCACGGACACGTTTTTATCAGCGCCGGTGCCGTTAAGAAGCTGGAGGAGGTGTACGCCTAATGAAACTTATGGCTCACGATATCATCGTTCGGCCTATCATCACCGAGAAAAGCAGCCGTATGATGGAGGATAACAAGTACACCTTCGAGGTTCATCCCCAGGCAAACAAGACCGAGGTCCGTAAGGCCGTTGAGACGGTTTTCAAGGTCAAGGTCGAGAAGGTCCATACCCTGAAGGTCCGTTCCAAGCCCAAGAGGATGGGAGTGTTCCTGGGGAAGAGCCGGGCCTGGAAAAAGGCCATCGTTACTCTGGCTGAAGGGGAACGCATAGAGTTCTTCGAAGGCGCCAGCGTTTAGCTCTGACGGGAGGACGGAACAATGGGAATCAAGAAATATAATCCCACGACGCCGGGTCGGCGTTTCATGAGCATCCAGACCTACGAAGAGGTTACCAAGAGCGAGCCGGAGCGTTCGCTTTTGGCCCCTATCGCTAAAAAAGGCGGTAGAAATAACAACGGTAGGATCACGATGCGCCATCGTGGGGGCGGAAACGCCAAAAGGTACCGTATCATAGATTTTAAGAGAAACAAGATCGGGGTTCCCGGCAAGGTTGCCACCGTGGAATATGACCCCAACCGTTCGGCTAGGATCGCTCTGATCCACTATGCCGACGGAGAGAAACGTTACATCCTTTGCCCTGTAGGACTTCAGGTTGGGATGACCATCATGGCAGGGCCCGAGGCGGACATAACTCCAGGCAACGCTCTTAAGTTGTCCGACATCCCTGTAGGTACCATGATCCACAACATCGAGCTGGAGCCCGGTAGAGGCGGAGTAATGGTCCGTTCCGCCGGAACCACCGCTCAGTTGATGGCAAAGGAAGGCAAATACGCCTTCGTCCGTATGCCCAGCGGAGAGCTTCGTCTCGTGCTGTTGGAGTGTATGGCTACAGTGGGACAGGTCGGCAATACGGAGCATGAAAACGCCAGCATAGGTAAGGCCGGTAAAACCCGTTGGCTTGGCCGGAAACCCCACGTTCGCGCCATGGTCATGAACCCAGTTGACCATCCCATGGGCGGCGGTGAGGGACGAAGCAAGTCCCATAAACACCCTGTATCTCCTTGGGGAACGCCCGCAAAGGGATATAGAACCCGCCGGAAGAAGCCTTCGGATAAGTTCATCGTCCGTCGCCGGTTTGCCAAGTAGAGATAAGGGGGTAAATCAATGGCTCGTTCTGCCAAGAAGGGACCCTTCGTCGAACAGAAACTTCTCAGCCGCGTAGAAACTCTCAACGAGAGCGGGGAGAAGAAGGTCGTCAAGACCTGGTCCCGTGCCAGCATGATAGTTCCGGCGATGATCGGACACACCATCGCCATACACAACGGCCGTATTCACATACCTATTTACATCAGTGAAAACATGGTCGGTCACAAGCTCGGGGAGTTCGCTCCCACCAGGAAGTTCGGCGGTCACGCCGGACAGGAGCGCCGCTCCGGCGTAAGATAGGGAGGAATAGGATTATGGAGGCAAGAGCACGTGCCAAACAGGTCCGCGTCTCTCCTTTTAAGGTGCGCCAGGTGCTGCCTCTGATCAGGGGCAAGAAGGTAGGCGACGCTTTGGTCGTCCTCAGATACACCCCGAAGAAGGCTGCCAAGGTCATCGAAAAGGTGCTCAAGAGTGCCGTGGCCAACGCCGAGCACAACTACGGACTTGACATCGATAAGCTCGTGGTAGTCGAGGCCTTTGCCGATCAGGGGCCCAGCATGAAGCGTTTCCGTCCGGTGTCGATGGGTCGGGCCCATCCCTACCGCCATCGCACGAGCCACATCACCGTGTCGGTAGCCGAACGTTAAGGAGGGCTAAAGATGGGTCAGAAAGTACACCCCGTAGGATATAGAGTCGGTGTCATCCGGGACTGGGAGTCCCGTTGGTTCGCCGACGGCAAGAACTACGCCAAGAACCTTCACGAGGATCTCAAGCTTCGTGATTGGATCAAGGCTCGCTGGGATGGCGCAAGCATCTCCAAGGTCGAGATCGAGAGAGTGGGTAAGGTAATACGCTTTTCGATTTGGACCGCCCGGCCTGGTGTAGTTATAGGAAAAGGCGGCTCGGAGATCCAGAAGGTCAAGGAAGAGCTTCAGGCCATGACTGGCTCTAAGGTAATGATCAACGTTCAGGAGATCAAGAACCCCGAGGTCGAGGCCCAGCTTGTGGCTGAAAACGTGGCCGCTGCGTTGGAGCACAGGGTAAGCTTCCGTCGCGCCATGAAACAGTCCATCTTCAGGACCATGAAGGCTGGCGGCAAGGGCATCAAGATCCAGTGTGCCGGACGTCTCGGTGGAGCCGAGATAGCCAGAACCGAGTGGTACAACGAAGGACAGCTTCCTCTCTCCACGCTCAGGGCCGACATCGACTATGGTCTGGCCGAGGCCAAGACCATGTATGGCGTCATAGGCGTCAAGGTCTGGATCTACAGGGACGAGAAGGCCATCAACACTCCTGCGCCGAGACAGCCCAGGAGGGGTCGTAGAGATGGGGGGCGTAGCTGATGTTGATGCCCAAGCGCACCAAATGGCGCAGACCTCATCGAGAGAAGCTTAAGGGAGACACCAAGGGCGGTGCCTACGTAGCCTTCGGAGAATACGGTCTTCAGGCCCTTGAGTGCGGCTATATAACCGCTCGTCAGATAGAGGCCACCCGTATCGCGATCACCAGGAAGCTTCGTAAGGGCGGTAAGGTTTGGATAAGGATATTCCCCGACGTGGCCTACACGAAGAAGCCCCTGGAGACCCGAATGGGTAAAGGTAAGGGGTCGCCGGAATTCTGGGTGGCTCCGGTCAAGAGGGGACGTATCATGTTCGAGGTTGCGGGGGTGTCCCGCGAGATCGTCGAGAGGGCCTTCAGAACGGCCTCCTACAAGCTTCCGATCAAGGTGAGGCTTGTGGCTCGGGAAGGTTTGGGTGGTGAGTAAGCCATGGATGCCAAGAGTCTGCGTGATTTGACAATAGAAGAGCTGCAGGAAAAGCATCGTCAGTACAAAGAAGAGCTCTTTAACCTGCGCTTCCAGAACGCCATCGGTCAGCTCAAGAACACGAGCAGGATCAAAGACGTCAAGAAAACCATCGCCAGAGTCCTTACCGTCGTTCACGAGAAAGAACAAGGTCTGGGAATCGGTGGAAGGAGGTAAGGACAGATGGAGACCCGTACACCCCATCGTAAAACCCGTGTCGGAACCGTAGTCAGCGACAAGATGGAAAAGTCCATCTCGGTCCAGGTTATCCGTCATGCCATGCATCCTCTCTATGGAAAGAGGATCATAAAGTCAAAGAAGTTTATCGTCCATGACGAGGAGAACTCCTGTCGCATAGGTGACAGAGTCCTGATCGGCGAGGAGCGCCCCTTGAGCAAGACGAAGCGCTGGTCCGTCGTCAGGATAATCGAGAGAGCTCCCGTACTCGGAGATAGTACTACCGAGTCTAAAGAGGAGGCGTAGGTCATGATCCAGCTTCGTACCGTCCTTAACGTGGCGGACAACTCTGGAGCCAAGAAGATCATGTGCATCCAGGTCGTGGGCGGAAGCCGTCGCCGTTGGGGCAATGTCGGCGACGTCATAGTGGCCTCCGTAAAGGAAGCCATTCCCAACAGCAACATCCCCAAGGGGAAAGTGGTCAAGGCGGTCATAGTCAGAACCAAGAAGGAACATCGCCGTGTCGACGGATCCTACGTTCGCTTCGACGACAACGCCGCAGTGATCATCGACAACAACGGGGACCCCAGGGGAACCCGTATCTTTGGCCCTGTGGCCAGGGAACTTCGGGCCAGGAAATACATGAGAATTCTCTCTCTGGCTCCCGAGGTAGTGTAAGGGGGCACATGGTATGAACAGATTAAAAAAAGGCGATCGCGTCCGTGTGATCTCCGGTAAAGACAAGGGAAAAGAGGGCAAGGTCCTCAAGGTCCTCAAAAGCAAGGACAGGGACATGGTCGTGGTCGAGGGGGTCAACATGGCCTCCAAGCACGCCAAGCCCTCCCAGAAGAGCCCTCAAGGCGGCATCGTCAAGCAGGAGAACCCCATATATGCCTGTAAGGTGATGCTGGTCTGTCCGACCACCGGGAAACCCACCAGGGTCGGACATGCCTTCCTTGAGGACGGTCGCAAGGTCAGAGTCGCCAAGGTTAGCGGCGAGATCGTGGACCAGATCTAGCGGAGGAGGCACGGAAATGAAACCTCGTATGCTCGAGAAATATCAAGGCGAGGCTGCTCCGGCCCTTCATAAGGAGTTCGGCTACAGCAACCCAATGGAGATCCCTCGTCTCGTCAAGATAGTGATCAACATCGGAGTCGGTGAAGGCAAACAGGACGCCAAGTACGTCAACGCCGCCATGTCCGAGCTGGCTACCATAGCGGGACAGCGCCCCATGATGAAGAGGGCTAAGAAGTCCATAGCCGGTTTCAAGCTCAGAGAGGGCGTTCCCGTCGGTTGTTCCGTGACCCTTAGGGGCAGTCGTATGTGGGAGTTCCTGGATAGGCTGGTCAGCGTCGTTCTCCCTCGTATTAAGGACTTCCGGGGCATATCCGGCAAGGCCTTTGACGGAAGGGGTAACTATAACCTCGGTCTCAAGGAACAGATAATCTTTCCCGAGATCGACTACGACAAGATCATGGTGTCCAAGGGGATGAACATAACGTTCGTCTCGACCGCGAATACCGATGAAGAGGGACTGGCCCTGCTTTCCAAGCTGGGCATGCCCTTCGCAAGGTAGAGGAAGGGGTAACGGAGTATGGCCAGAAAAGCCATGGAGCACAAGGCGACTTTGACGCCCAAGTTCAAGGTACGTCAGCATAACAGGTGCCCTATCTGCGGCCGTGTTCACGGATATATGCGGAAGTTCAACATGTGCCGCTGCTGCTTCCGCAAGCTGGCGAGGGAAGGCAAGATTCCCGGCATCGTCAAGTCCAGCTGGTAGTCACTGAAAGGGGGCACACACGGGATGTACGTTAACGATCCTATAGCGGATATGCTCACTCGGATCAGAAATGCCAACATGGTGTATCATGATTCGCTGGACATTCCCATCAGTAAGACGAAGCTCTCCATAGCCAAGATACTTAAGGGCGAGGGCTATATAAAGAACTACAAGGTTATCAACGATCCTAAGAAACCCTACGGGATCCTGAGGGTATTCCTCAGTTACGGTCCCAACAGGGAGAGGGTCATACAGGGACTGCGTCGCATAAGCAAGCCCGGACGCAGAATGTATGTAGGCAAGGACAAGCTGCCCAAGGTAATGGGCGGCCTCGGCATCGCCATCATCTCCACCTCCAGCGGTCTAAAGACTGACGCTGAAGCCAGAACTTCTGGCAGTGGTGGAGAGGTCGTCTGCTACATCTGGTAGGGGGGAGAGGCATACATGTCTAGAATCGGACTTAAACCCGTAACCCTTCCAAGCGGAACCACGGTCTCCGTAGCGAACGACAAGATCGTCGTCAAAGGGGCTAAGGGAGAGCTTTCCATGCCCACGATCCAGGATATCTCCGTCGAGGTCTCCGATGGTATCGTCAAGGTAGCGAGGGCTAACGAACTAAAGAAGACCAAGTCGGCCCACGGGATGGTCCGTGCCATGATTCAGAACATGGTGACCGGAGTAACCGATGGCTACGAGATAAAGCTCGAGATCGTCGGAGTAGGGTACAGGGCTCAGATGCAGGGAAGCAACCTTCAGTTGAGCCTTGGATTCTCCCATCCGGTGATCCACGAGGCGCCAGAGGGCATAGAGTTCGCCACAGACGGTCCTACGAAGTTAAGCGTAAAGGGAATCGACAAGCAGCTAGTCGGTCAGACCGCCGCTATCATCAGGGGATACCGTCCGCCCGAGCCCTATAAGGGCAAGGGCATCCGTTACGAGGGCGAGCACATAATTCGTAAGGCCGGCAAAGCCGGAGCCAAGTAGGGGTGATCGCATCATGATCAAGATAAAAGGCAGAAACAGGATGAGGGTCGTCCGTCATCTTCGGCTTCGTCGCAAGCTCAAAGGAACCTCCGAGCGTCCCAGAATGTCGGTGTTCCGGAGCCTGAACGAGATCTACGTCCAGATTATAGACGATACTGTGGGACGTACCCTGGCATCGGCTTCCACCCTCGACAAGGCCCTCAAGGCAGAGCTCCAGGTCCACGGCACCGTGGACGCCGCTAAGGCGGTCGGCGAGCTAGTGGCCCGCAGAGCTCTGGACAAAGGGATCTCCGAGGTCGTCTTCGATAGGGGCGGTCATATGTATCACGGTCGCGTCAAGGCGCTGGCCGAGGCCGCTCGCGAGGCGGGCCTGAAGCTGTAAGGAGGATGGAGCATGAACGGTAGACAGGCAAACTCCGATATGCTGGAGCGCGTCGTCGCGATCAACCGGGTCAGCAAGGTCGTTAAAGGCGGAAAACGCTTCCGTTTCAGCGTCCTGGTTGTCGTTGGAGACGGCGAGAGCAAAGTAGGCGTAGGCATGGGCAAGGCTCGTGAGATCTCCGAGGCCGTCCGCAAGGGCATAGAGGCCGCCAAGAAGGATCTCAGGGTGGTCAAGAAGGTCGGAAAAACCCTTCCCCATCCCATCATCGGGAAGTTCGGATCCGCCGAAGTTCTTCTCAAGCCGGCAGCCCCCGGTACGGGAGTCATCGCTGGCGGTGTGGTCCGAGCCATCATGGAGCTCGGTGGGGTCAAAGACGTTCTCACCAAGATCGTCGGACGTACCAACAACCCCATCAACGTGGCTCGTGCTACCTTGTCCGCGGTAGGTGCCCTAAGAACTCCGGACGAGATCCTGGCGCTTCGCGGCAAGAAGCGCACTCAGGAAACCGCTTAGGACAGGTGATCGATATGGCTAAACTTATCATCACCTGGAAGAGAAGCACCATAGGTCGTCCTCCCAAGCAGGAGAGGACCGTCAAGGCTTTGGGCCTCAAGAAGCTAAACTCTACGGTGATCCATGAGGATACTCCTCAGATCAGGGGCATGGTGGCCAAGGTAGCTCACCTTGTCGAATGTTCGACCGTAGAGGAATAGGGAGGGAAGTCCAGTGAAACTTAACGATCTCCATCCCGCACCGGGAACGAAGAGAAAACCCAAAAGGGTCGGATGCGGCGCAGGATGCGGCAGCGGAAAGACCTCCGGTCGGGGACATAAGGGACAGAAGTCCAGAAGCGGAGGCGGAGTTCGCCCCGGTTTCGAAGGCGGACAGATGCCTTTGGTTCGCAGAACCCCTAAGAGGGGATTCAACAACGCTCGTTTCGGGACCTCCTTCCAGATTGTCAACCTGGATCTTCTCGAGTCCCGTTTCGAATCAGGTTCGGTCATCACCGCCACCGAACTGGCCGCCAAGCGGCTTATAAGCGACGAAAAGGGCCTGGTGAAAGTCTTGGCGAAGGGGGACATTTCCAAGGCCTTGACCGTCAAGGTCAACGCTTTCAGCGCCGAGGCCATCAAGAAAATAGAGGCGGCCGGCGGGAAAGCCGAGGTGATCTGAGGTGCTGGATTCCTTCCGAGATGCATTCAGGCTTCCGGATCTTAAAAGGCGGATTCTCTTTACTATGGGGATGCTTTTTGTTTTCCGCCTCGGGGCTCATATTCCCACTCCGGGAATTGACTCCGCCGCCATGGCGCACCTCTTCGAGGGAGGCGGCGTGCTCGGGTTTCTGGATATGTTCGCCGGAGGCGCGTTGAGACGATTCAGTATATTCGCTCTCGGTGTCGCGCCTTACATCAACGCCAGCATCGTCATGCAGCTCTTGGTGGTCGTGTTCCCGGCTCTTGAAAAAATGCAGAAGGAAGGACCGGAAGGACAGAAGAAAATCATTCAGATCACCAGGTTGAGCACACTTGGTTTCGCCGCCATCCAGTCCGTAGGAATGGTCTTCTGGCTTCAGAGGGTAGGTGTCTTCTCCGGTGGTGCACTAGGCATGGTGACCGCCATTTTGACCATAATCGCAGGAGCCGTAGCGGTTATGTGGTTGGGCGAGGAAATATCCGATCATGGAATAGGAAACGGAATCTCCCTGCTGATATTCGCCGGAATCGTAGCCAGAATTCCCGAAGCCACCATAAGGACCTGGAACATGCTCCATCTCGGAGAGCTCCACGCACTGATCGTCCTATTGGCTCTGATGGTCATGATAGTCGTGGTGGCCGGTTGCATAGTCTTACAGGAAGGTCAGAGACGTCTTCCGGTTCAGTACGCCAAAAAGGTCGTCGGCAACAAAGTCTACGGAGGTCAGAGCACCTTTATTCCTTTGAAGGTCAACCAGGGAGGGGTCATGCCGATAATATTCGCCTCCTCCATATTGATTTTCCCCTACACGGTGCTTAAGTTCTTCTCCGGAGATATGGCGATCAAATTACAGAATATGCTGGCTCCAGGTAGCTGGCTCTATTCGGTGCTCTACGTCACCTTGATATTGTTTTTCGCCTATTTTTACACAGCTATGGTTTTCAACCCCAGCGACGTGGCGAACAACATGAAGAAATACGGCGGCTTCATCCTCGGCATACGCCCCGGAAAGCCTACCTCGGATTACATCGAAAAGGTAATGTCCAGGATCACCTTGGGCGGTGCTCTTTTCCTCGCCATCATAGCCCTGATTCCTACGGTGATGACCAACCTTATGGGGATAACCAGCTTCTACTTCGGTGGAACCGCTGTCCTCATCGTGGTCGGTGTTGCCTTGGATCTTGTACATCAGGTCGAGGGACAGCTGTTGATGAGGCACTACGAGGGTATCCTGAAACGCCGTAATGGCGCCGGTGCCGGTATCCTGAGGTTCTAGGCGGTGTCGATATGAGAATCATTCTCCTCGGGCCTCCCGGAGCAGGGAAAGGAACCCAGGCGGAAAAAATAATGGAGCGCCATGCGGTAGCTCATATATCGACCGGAGACATACTCAGGGCCAACGTCAAAACCGAGACAGAGCTGGGACGTAAAGCCAAAGGCTATATGGACGCTGGGAAACTCGTTCCCGACGAGGTCATAGTCGAGATGATGGAGGACCGTCTTCAGAAAAGTGACTGTTCCGAGGGCTTCCTTCTTGACGGATTTCCCAGAACGGTGGCTCAGGCAGAGGCCCTGGACGCTATGTTAAAAAAGCTCGGACTTGTCCTGGATGGCGTGGTGCTTCTGGACGTCGACGACGAAACCGTCGTCAAACGTCTCTCCGGACGCAGAATGTGCAGGGGGTGCGGAAAGATCTTCAACGTGACCTTCAAGCCTTCCGCAAAAGGAGACCTCTGTGATCAGTGTGGAGGAGAGCTCTACCAGAGGGACGACGACCGCGAGGAAGTCATCCGAAACAGGTTAGCTGTCTATCATGATCAGACGGCTCCCCTTATCTCCTATTACGAGGAGAGAGGGCAGCTTCACAGAATAGACGCGGCGGACGGCGACGATGTCCCAGATAAGATCGATTCAATCGTCGGACGGGTCTAATGATCTCGATCAAAAAAAACCGTGAGATAGAAAAGATGCGCCGGGCCGGCCGTATAGTGGCCGACGTGATCATGCTCCTCAAGGACATGATCCGGCCCGGCATAACGACCGCCGATATAGACAGAGCGGCGGAGGATTATATCCGGAAGGCCGGGGCCTATCCCTCTGAAAAGGGATATAAGGTCCCGGGAATACCGGATCCCTACCCTGCATCAGTGTGTACCTCGGTAAACGACGAGGTGGTGCACGGGATCCCGAGCGAGGATCGATACCTTGAAAACGGTGACATCGTCAGCGTCGATATAATGGCCTGCTACGACGGTTATCACGGAGATGCCTGTTACACCTATCCGGTGGGAGAGATCTCCGATAGCCGCCAAGACCTCCTGAATATAACCAAACGGAGTCTGGATCTTGCCTTAGAGGCAGCCAGGGCCGGAAACACCCTGGGCGATATCGGGAACGCCGTTGAATCTCTGGTCATACCTGCGGGCTACGGCCTGGTAAGGGAGTACTCGGGACACGGCATAGGAAAGAGACCTCACGAGGCGCCTATGGTCCCCAACTACGGACGACCGGGACGGGGAATAACCCTGAAGGCCGGCATGACCTTGGCTATAGAGCCCATGGTCATGGCTGGACGGGAGGAACTTGTCCAAGGCTCGGATGGTTGGCTTGTCTCCACCGCCGACGGATCCGATGCGGCCCATTTTGAGAGAACAGTCCTCATAACCGAGGGAACCCCCGAGATCCTAACTCCCTGGGAAGACTAAGGAGGGAAATCCATGGCCAACAAAGACGATGTTATCCAAGTACGCGGAGTAGTCGTAGAGCCTCTGCCCAACGCTATGTTCAAGGTTAAGCTCGAGAACGACCACAAGATACTGGCCCACGTGTCCGGTAAGATGAGAATGCATTTTATAAGAATATTGCCAGGAGACAAGGTCTTGGTGGAGCTTTCGCCCTACGACTTGACAAGGGGACGAATCACCTATAGATATAAATAGTTTTTTCGTCCGTTCTAAGACTCCGTTTCCTAGAGGAAGACGAGCAGGAGGAGCGTATATCATGAAAGTCAGATCTTCGGTAAAACCGATATGTGAATATTGTCGTGTGATAAAGCGGAGAGGTGTGGTCAGAGTCATCTGCAGCCGCAACCCCCGTCATAAGCAGCGTCAGGGAGCGAGGAGGTAAGGCGATGGCCCGCATTTCAGGAGTCGATCTGCCCCGCGAGAAGAGGGTTGAAATAGGTCTCACCTATATATTCGGAATAGGTCTGACCACGTCTAAGAAGATCTTGGCCACCACCGGTGTGAACCCCGATACCAGGGTCAAGGATCTGACCGAGGAGGAGACCCAGAAGCTTCGGTCAGAGATCCAGAACGGCTACACCGTTGAGGGAGATCTTCGTCGAGAGGTGACCATGAACATAAAGAGGCTCATGGACATCGGTTGCTACCGGGGTATCCGTCACAGACAGGGTCTTCCCCTTCGAGGCCAGCGGACCAAGACCAATGCCAGAACCAGAAAAGGTCCGAAACGAACCGTTGCCGGCAAGAAGAAATAGCCGGGAGTCAAAGGAGGTAGACCTTCGTGGCCAAGCGTACTCAGCGTAGAGGCAAGAGAAAAGAGAAAAAGAATATATCCTACGGAGTTGCTCACGTATTTTCCACTTTCAACAACACTATCGTGAGCATAACCGATAAGGGCGGAGCCGTTATTTCATGGGCTTCCGGTGGTAACGTAGGATTCAAGGGAACCAGAAAGTCCACCCCCTTTGCGGCTCAGATCGCCTCGCAGCAGGCGGCCAAAGCCGCACAGGATCATGGGCTTAAAGAGGTAGACGTCATCGTCAAGGGCCCTGGCCCTGGCCGAGAGTCCGCCATAAGAGCCCTCCAGGGGGCGGGACTTCAGGTCAACAGCATCAGAGACGACACACCGATCCCCCACAACGGATGCCGTCCTCCCAAGAGACGTCGCGTATAGCCGTGTCTTGCGGTCACGGAATCCATAGGTGGCCGGCGGTCATAAGGAATGGGAGAAAAGACGATTTATCAGCGAAAGGTGTTGGGATCATTGGAGTTTATGAGGCCTGAAATCCGAGTTGAGGAATGTTCGGCGACCAGTGCCAGGATCGTCGTCGGTCCCCTGGAGCGGGGGTTCGGCGTAACCATAGGTAACGCCCTCCGCAGGGTATTGTTGTCCTCCATCAAGGGGGCTGCCATCACCTCGGTGCGTATCGACGGCGTCGTCCATGAGTTCAGCACCATCCCTGGGGTCGGGGAGGACGTCATCGAGTTGCTGTTGAACCTTAAACACGTACCGATACGGTCTTACAGTCCTGAAGTCAGGGTGCTGAGACTCGAGGCCGAGGGAGAGCGGAGGGTAACAGCCGCCGATTTTCAACCCGACAGCGAGATAGAGTTTGTCGATCCCGAAGCCTACATCTGTACCTTGGCTGAGGGAGCTCGTCTCTCACTGGAAGTCTATATCGAACAGGGAGTCGGTTATGCGCCAGCAGATAGACCTAAACCGGCCTATCTGCCTATGGATTCGTTGTTGATAGACGCCATATTCACCCCGATACAGAGGGTCAAGTACGAGGTCCAGGCGGAGAGAGTCGGCCAGAGGACTGACTACGAGAGGATCGTCATGGACGTCGACACCAACGGAGTGGTAAAGCCCGATCTGGCGGTAGCCGAGGCGGCTAGGCTCCTGAGGAAATATTTCACCATAGTCGTAGAGGAAATCCAGAAGTTACACCCATCGGAGCATACTGATCCCGAGATCGTGGAGTCTCAGGAGATCTCTGTGGCAGAAGAAGAGACTGAAACCGAGCAGGAAAGCGAGGAGAACACCCTCCTTTCCAGAGGCGTTCGAGATCTCGAACTCTCCATCAGAAGCGAAAACTGCCTCCTGCGAGGGGGTATCCACACCATCGGCGACCTGGTGAGTCGCGGGAGGGACGATCTCCTTAAAATCCGGAATCTCGGAAAGATCTCCCTCAGGGAAATCGAGGAAAAGTTGGAGAACCTTGGTTTCTCGCTCCAGGACGAAAAAACTGGAGACACAACGGACAAGGAGGACGAGTCTGAATGAGACATCGAGTCGATAGAAGAAAGCTCGGTCGCCACGGCAGCCATCGTAAGGCCATGTTGGCCAACATGGTAGCCAGCCTTATCATCGAGGAAAGCATCGAGACCACGGTGGCGAAGGCCAAAGAGGTGCGCCGAGTGGCGGAAAAGATCATCACGAGAGCCAGGGGAGGGTCCCTTCACGATAGAAGGATCGTCATCTCCAAGATGAACCACAAAATCGCAGTCAACAAGCTTTTCGACGACGTGGCCAAACGCTATTCCGAGCGTCCCGGCGGTTACACCCGTATCGTCCGTACGGGGTATCGTAACGGCGACGCCGCTCCCATGGCGGTCATCTCCCTGGTCTAGAGGATGGACGAACTTTCCATTGCCTCCCTCGATAGAATAGGTTATTCCTACGTTGAGGAAGGCAATCCCGCCCTCAGGGACATATCCCTGGAGGTGCGGCGGGGCGAATGGCTCGCTCTTTTGGGCGGCAATGGCTCCGGCAAGTCCACGCTGGCAAAACACCTTAACGCCCTGCTCGCTCCGATGCAGGGCGCTTGTTTTATATCCGGGATGGACAGCAGAGACGAGAGGAATCTCTGGGAGATAAGAAAGACCATCTCGATGGTATTTCAAAACCCGGAAAACCAGATCGTCTCCACGGTGGTGGAGGACGACACCGCCTTCGGACCGGAAAACCTGGGTCTTCCTCCCGACGAAATTGAGAACAGAGTCAAAAAAGCTCTCGATATTGCGGGATTGAGCGACAAAGCTAAATCGGCATCCTACACCCTGTCGGGAGGTCAGAAGCAACGTCTGGCTATCGCAGGGGCCATAGCCATGGAACCTCCCTGTATAGTTCTAGATGAACCTACCGCTATGCTCGACCCTCAGGGACGAGGTGAGGTGATGGCCCTATTGGAGGAACTTCACGGTCACGGAATAACGATAATCCACATAACCCACAGGCTTGAGGAAATACGAAAGGCGACCAGAGCGGTCGTTTTACAGGCAGGTCGGTTGATCTGGGACGGACTTCCCGAGGACCTGTTCAAAGAGCCTGAACTGACTTCGTGGGGGCTGGAGCTTCCTCCGATAGTCTCTTTCTGGCGTCGTCTTAGACAGCGGGGACTATGCGAAGACGAGATCCTACCCACAGTGGAAGGGTTGGTGAACCGGCTATGTCGATAAAAGTGAGCAACCTGACCCATATCTACCATAGAGGGACCCCGCTGGAGACTGTGGCATTGAGAGACATATCCGTGGAAATTCCCGAAGGCGGATGGGTCTCCATCGTCGGCCATACCGGAAGCGGCAAATCCACATTGGCGCAGCATCTGGACGCTCTCCTGCTTCCCGACGAAGGCAGTGTCCTGGTGGATGGCCTATCCACGGACGTAAAGAAAGACCTCAGAAAGATCAGACGCAAGGTCGGATTGGTCTTCCAATATCCGGAGCAACAGCTTTTCGCCGAAACCGTCAGGGAAGAGCTCTCCTTCGGACCTAAAAACTGGGGTGAAATAGACGATCTCGATCGAACTCTGACGGAGGTAATGGAGCAGGTCGGACTGGACGAATCTTATCTTGAAAGATCCCCCTTCAAGTTGTCCGGTGGCGAGAAAAGAAGGGTAGCCATTGCCTCGGTCTTGGCGGTAAAACCCTCCTACCTGGTCTTGGACGAACCCACCGCAGGGTTGGACGCCTCGGGCCGTCATCGTCTGGTAGAACTGCTCTCCAGAATACACGAAGACGGAACGTCGGTCATAATGGTGACCCACGATCTGGAGATAGCCCTGGACCTGAGCGATAGGATCATCGCTCTCGAAAAAGGGACGATAGCCTGTCAGGGAACCCCGGAGGAAATAGTTCTCTCCTTGGAAAGTCGACCGGTCTCCGGATTGGTTCTGCCCGATATATGTAAAATTTGGCTGGGCGTTAAAAACAGAGGAATGGAGATCCCCTTCAGCTGCGATCCCATCTACCTTGCGGACTTCATCGCTGATAGGAGCTGATCGGTTTGAAATTCCTGGATAACCTGAGTTTCGGACAGTACATACCGGCGGATTCCCCCGTTCACAGATGTGATCCCAGATGTAAAATTATGTCGGTCCTGATCCTTCTGACCGGTGTATTTCTGGTGGATTCCCCTGTAGGCTTTATCTTTTGGGGAGGTCTGTTGTGGCTGTTGAGCCTTATCTCGAAAATAGGCATCCCCGTCCTTCTCAGGACGGTAAGGCCGATAATGTTTCTTATAATATTCACTGCTATAATAAATCTCTTCTTTACATCGGGGACTCCTCTGTTTGAAATAGGTCCCATATCGATTACGAAAGAAGGAGTTCGATTGGGCGCCTATATGGCCCTTCGGCTCCTGTTTCTGATCCTCTTCGCCAACCTCTTGACCTTGACCACTAGCCCTATGGCATTGGCTGATGGTATAGAATCTTTGTTGTCTCCCTTTAAAAGACTGGGGCTTCCCGCGCATGAAATGGCAATGATGATGACCATCGCCTTAAGATTCATTCCGACCTTGATGAACGAAACCGACAGGATAATGAAAGCTCAGCTCGCAAGGGGGGCTGATCTCGATAGGGGAGGATTGATCAAGAGACTAAAGGCCTTTATACCCGTACTTATTCCTCTGTTCGTGATAGTATTTCAGAGGGCCGACGATCTTGCCGTAGCCATGGAAGCCAGATGCTACAGAGGTGGAGGAGGACGAACCAGAATGCGTCCTTTTGCCTGGGGGACCGGAGAGACCTTGTCCTTGAGCTTTGTCCTGACCGTGGTGGTAGCTCTGACCGTTCTCGAAAGGCACATCGGCCTATGAAGTACGCATTGGAGATATCCTACGAAGGCAGCTATTTTTCCGGCTGGCAGCTGCAACCGGATTCGATAACGGTGCAGGAAGTTCTCGAAGAAGCTCTTACCGTTCTCGAAGGGGCTCCCGTCAAAGTTTCCGGTGCTGGAAGGACCGACAGCGGAGTCCACGCCAGAGGTCAGGTGGCATCCTTCGAATTGTCGAAAACATGGGATCCCTACAGGCTCACTCTTGCGGTAAACGCCAATCTTCCCGAACACGTCTCGGTTATGAGGGCCTCGGCGGTACCGGACGATTTTGACGCTAGACGGAGCGCTCTATGGAGGGAATACGCCTACTTTGTATGGCACGGGCCTTCCTGTTTCCCCCATGTCCGTGACATGGTCTGGTGGAGAAAGAGAGACGACTGGAACATAGATGCGGTCGACGGGTGTTGCAGGGCTTTGGTCGGGGAACACGATTTCGGCGCCTTCTGTAGACTCTCCGAATGTCCTGAAAACGCCGTGAGAACACTGTTCAGTGTAAGGCATATAAGGAGAGGAAGGCTGTCCATCTTCAGGATAAGGGGTAGAGGGTTTCTCACTAACATGGTGAGAATAATCCTCGGGAACATCGATGCCGTAGCGACCGGAAAGAAAAGACTCGAATGGTTCGAAAGGCTGCTTCTCGGAGGAACGAGAGTAGACTCGGCTACGACGGCTCCCGCTTCGGGATTATTCTTTTGGCGGGTTGGCTACGACGATTTTTAACGGTAGAATCGTAGACGTTATCGAGTTTGAGGATCTAAGTCGTAATTGAGGAGGAGACTGCCACGTGTTTGGTTTGGGAAACGATATAGGCATAGATCTGGGGACGGCGACGGTCCTGATCTACGTCAAGGGTAAAGGTGTCGTCCTTCGGGAGCCCTCGGTCGTGGCGGTGGATCAGGAATCGGGAAAAATCCTGGCCGTAGGGTACGAGGCTAAAAACATGGTGGGACGGACACCGGGAAATGTCATATCGGTCCGCCCCCTTAGAGACGGAGTTATAGCGGACTACACGATGACCGAGACCATGCTCAGATATTTCATGAGACGGGTCAACACCGGCATTCGCAGGTTTTTCAGGAACAGGGTCATGATATGCGTTCCATCCGGGGCCACAGACGTAGAGAGGCGAGCCGTCCTGGAGGCAGCCGTAGAGGTGGGAGCCAGAGAGGCCTATCTCATAGAGGAACCCATGGCCGCGGCCATAGGAGCTCAGCTGAACGTCGAGGAGCCCAGAGGAAAAATGGTGGTCGACATAGGCGGTGGCACCACCGACATAGCGGTGATATCCTTGGGCGGTATCGTGATATCCAAATCGCTGCGAATCGGAGGAGACAAGTTCGACGAGTGCATAATGCGCTACCTTCGTAGGCAGTACAACCTAGCCATAGGCGAGCAGATGGCCGAAAATCTTAAGATAATGATAGGGACATGCTTGGCCGACGGAGAGGAAACGGAGATGACCTTGAAGGGCAGGGACCTGGTCCAGGGACTGCCCAGACAGATAGAGGTCAGCAGTAGAAGCGTCTGTTCCGCCATAGGAGAGAGGGTCCAATCCATCGTCGACGGTGTTAGAAACGTTTTGGAGCTCACGCCGCCGGAGCTTTCCGCCGATATTATAGACGGAGGGATCGTCCTTACCGGAGGAGGGTCCCTCTTAAGAGGTCTGCCGGAGCTCATATCCAGACAGACCGGAATCAGATGTTTTGCGGCGGATCAGCCTACCGAGTGCGTCGCTCTGGGAACCGGAATAGCCCTGGCGAACATAAACAGGCTGCTGGATTCTGGAAAAGGAGGTATCCTTTTCTCGGCCAGAAGAGGACGTCGCCGTCGCTGGTGAGGAGGGACGCTAAAAGTGCATAAAGGCATTTACGCCGGAGTATCGGCCATGATGGTGCAGCAGGGAGTCACCGACTGTGCCGCCAACAACCTAGCGAACGTAGACACGGCTGGGTTCAGGGCTAGAAAACCTATAGCCAAATCATTTCCAGAGGTCCTAATGGAAAGGGTCGATCCCGCCAAAGGGCAGGGGGAGATCCCTCCTTGGCCTTGGAGGAGTCACCCTATCGGAAGCGCCTCCATGAACCAGGTGCTTTCCGAGACGTATATGTCCACCGACGAGGGGAACCTGCAGGTTACCGATTCCCCTATGGACGTTGCTTTGACGGACGAAGAAGGTTTTTTCGTACTTCAGGACGGAGAGGGCAACCAATTCTACTCCCGATCCGGTCATTTCCTAGTCAACGAGGGGGGGCAGCTGGTCAATCCAGACGGATATCTTCTCGTGGGAGACGGAGGACCTATCGACGTAGGGGAAGCCGCTGCCGTATCTTTTACCGACGACGGACAGGTGATCGCAGATGGGATCGCTGTGGCTCAGATAGACATAGTGGGATTCGAGTCGCCTACCGCCCTCAGGCAGATGGGCAAAAACCTTTTGGCAGAGACGGAGGACTCCGGGGCTCCTGCTCCCGTCGAAGTTCCTCAGGTGGCGGTGGGGGTACTGGAGCGTTCAAACGTCAACGTCGTCGAGGAGATGGTCCGCCTGATAGAGGCACAGAGAGCCTACGAAGCCGCGTCTAAGGGAATCCAGACTTCCGACGATATGACCGGACAGCTCATAACGTCCTTGGCTAAGCCTTAAGGAGGATAAACAATGATAAGATCTCTTTGGACCGGCGCTACAGGAATGGTAGCCCAACAGACCAATCTAGACGTTACCTCCAACAATTTAGCCAACGTCAACACCGTGGGCTATAAGAAGGTAAGGACCAACTTCGCCGACCTTCTATACCAGATAAACCGCGAACCGGGTTCTCCCGTAGAGGGGGGGACTACGGTACCCACTGGAATACAGGTCGGACTGGGAGCCAGGGTCAACGGAACCTCCAGGATAACCACCCCCGGCAGCTACGAGGTTACCGATGCACCTCTGGACGTCGCCATAGAGGGCAACGCCTACTTTCAGGTCGTTCTCCCCAACGGGGATATAGCCTATTCGGCCAATGGAGAATGGCAGAGAGACGGCGACGGACAGATAGTAACCTCCGACGGCTATCTTCTGGAACCCGCCATAGTCATACCCGAGGACGGAACGGACATAACCATAAGCTCTACCGGACAGGTCTACGTAAGTCAGCCCGGCGACGATGAGGCTCAGGAAATAGGCCAGATAGAGCTGGTTCGTTTCGTGAACCCTGCGGGCCTTAGGGCCATAGGGCGCAACCTTTTCAGGGAGACCGCAGCCAGCGGAGATCCTCAGATAGGCAATCCGGGAGACGACGGATTTCCCACCCTTCAGCAGGGCATACTCGAGAGGTCGAACGTACAGGTAGTGGAGGAAATGGTCAACCTCATAGTCGCTCAGAGGGCTTACGAGGCAAACTCCAAGACCATTCAGACCGCCGACAGACTTCTGGAAGTTGCAAACGGCCTCAAACGCTAACAATAGGAGGATTCTGGATGGTATCCTCAAACGCCGGGCGGCGGGTCCTCCTGAGGGCCCGCCTCTGTCGTATAATAGTGTCGATGATAGCGGTTTCGGTATTGTCCTTTTCCGCCGAGGCATTGGATCTTTCCGTGGAGATCAAATCGGGGGCGGTCGTCCCGTCCGGACCGATCAGGCTGAAGGACGTCGCCTATGTCGCCTGCGACTCTCCAGAGATATTGACAGGAAGTTCCTCCGCCATATTGAGACCCTCCGGAAATACAATAACCCCGGAGGACGTCGTAACCGCCCTTACCCAGGCTGGCATAGGCGGCGTATCTCTCAGGCTTGTCATGGCGGACAATGTGCCCTTTCGACGTGAAAACGACATAGAGCGATGGCTTAGAAACTACTCCGGGTGGACAGGAGCCCTTGAGGTGGAGTCCGATGGATTTCCCCAAGGGGGCAGGCTGATACCTCCCGATTCCCTCTATCCCGGGGCTCAGGCGATAAACCTCAGATTCGACGTGGCCGGGGTAGAACAGATATATCCCGCCAGGTTGCGATGGATTCTTCCTGCGGTAGTCGCCGACAGCTATCTTAGAAAAGGCGTATATATAAAAAACACCGACCTGGCGATCGCAGCCATAGAGGTTAGAAGAAACAGAAAGTATTACGACGATCCCAGAGACCTGGTGGGAATGACTGTCGAGAGGGACATGGCCAAAGGCGATCCCTTCACCGTAAGGATCACTGAGGAGCCCGAGCTGATTCGAACCGGCGATCTGATTCGGCTGTTATACCGTAGCGGCTCCCTGTTGGTCTCTACGTCGGGAAGAGCCATGGACAGAGGTGCTTTGGGGGACAGGATAAAGGTCCGTAACGACAGAACGAGAAAAATAGTGTTCGGAATAGTGACCGGGCCTGGAACCGTGGAGGTGAGTGAATGAAATCCTTAACTATCGTCATGCTGGCCGTCTGTCTGGCATCTACTCCGATCTCCTGCGCGTCTGGGCAATCCCTATGGCAGGACGGCACGAACTACATAGGAGACGACAGACCATCCAGAGTAGGGGATATCGTCATGGTCGAGGTCGACGAGAGGACGGACACCGAGGACGAGGCCAAGACCGAGACCACCAAAGAGGGTGGAGCTAACGTAAGCGAGGGCACCGGTATATTGGACTTCATCAAGGGGCTGAGCCTTACGTCCAGCACGACCAGCACTGGGGATGGAACTTCCGAGAGAAGCTACAGGACCAGGGCCAAGGTAACCTGTGTCGTGACGGAAGTGCTCCCGAACGGCAACCTAGTCATAGAAGGCACCAGAGACCTCCAGACCCACGGCGAAACCCTGAAAATGAGGTTCAGAGGGGCCATCAGGCCTCAGGACGTCGACGGAGATAACACTATCTCCAGCGAGAGAGTCGCTAACGTGGATCTCATAGTCGACGGCAAGGGCACCCTTACCAGGCTGCAAAAGCCCGGCATATTGACCCAGATCCTACAGGCAATCTTCTAGGAGGTCCCGGTATAGATGAAGATAATAAAAGCGATCCTTTTGTCCTTTGCCGTTTCTCTTTCCGTGGCCGGACTGAGTCTCGGTGCCCCCATAAGTCCGGAGGTACGAATAAAAGACCTGGCCGATATCGAAGGGGTCAGAAGCAACCAGCTTTCTGGGGTCGGTGTGGTTATGGGGCTTCAGGGGACGGGGGACAAGTCGGACATGTCCATACAGGTTCTTCGTAACCTCATGCGTCGCTTCGGAGTTACCTTGTCGGATAAAGACGTCAAGAGTAAAAACGTAGCCATGGTGGCGGTAACGGCGGAATTGCCTCCTTTCGTCCGTCCCGGACAGACTGTCGACGTTACCGTAAGCACCCTCGGAGACGCCAAGAGCCTCCAGGGAGGTGTCCTTCTACAGACGCCCCTTAAGGCAGCGAACGGCAACGTCTATGCCGCTGCCCAGGGTCCGGTTTTGGTCGGCGGATTCTCCGCCGGTAGAGGAGGCTCCAGCGTGACCAAAAATGTCGTCACAGTAGGACGCGTCAACGGAGGGGCCATAGTGGAGAGAGATGTTTCAACCGAATTTTCCTACGGAGGCAGGCTCTCTCTTCTGCTCAGGAACCCCGACTTCACCACCTCCAGAAGGATAGCCGACGCCATAAACAGGAAATTCGGATCGATAGCCTCTGCCTTGGACGCCGGACGGGTTCAGATACAGCTTCCCGGAGCCTATATGGCCTCGCCTTCCGCCTTCATAGCCGACATGGAAAGCATGAGGGTTACGCCGGATATGCAGGCCAAGGTAGTTGTCAACGAGAGAACCGGAACGGTCGTTATGGGTGGTAACGTCCAGATCAGCTCGGTTGCAGTGGCTCACGGAGACCTGACGGTCAGGATAGACCAGGAAAACCAGGTATCCCAGCCTGAGCCTTTCTCGGGTGGAGTCACCACGCCCTACGCCAACGATACGGTCCAGGCGGAGGAGAAGAGAGGTTCCTTCATAAAGATGGACGCCACCACCACGGTAGATCAGCTGGTAGACGCGATCAACGCGGTTGGAGCCTCTCCCAGAGACGTAATAGGAATATTGCAGGCGATAGATAGAGCCGGTGCGCTTCACGGCGAACTGGACGTAATGTAAGGAGGTATTAGAGGTGAAGATTGATAACTCCGAACTATCGGCCCTCAGCTTAAGCGGAGGACGAAAAGACCCTCACGAAACCTTAAAGAAAGCCTGTCAGGATTTCGAGAGCGTCTTTATGGCCCAGACCTGGAAAGAGATGATGAAACAGGCCCGGGAGATCGGCGGCAAGGACGAGGACGATCGCCCCTTCGGGATATTGGAAGATCTCTCCGTGGAGATGGCCTCGGAGGCCCTGGCGGGGCAGAACGACAACGGTCTTTGGAAGGTCCTTTACGACTCTCTGGCGTCCTCCCTGCCCGACGAAGATATCGAGAAGTCATGAAGCCATCCTCTCCCTGGTGGTTCGAAGGGCTTAGATTCTCCTGTGTAGGATGCGGAAGATGCTGTAGAGGAGAACCTGGCGCCATCTTCTTTTCCAGATACGAGGAGATGAGAATAGCTTACTGCCTGGGGCTATCCTTAGGGGAGTTTCGTAGAGGATATGTAACCGGTAGATGGGGATTGCCCAGCATCGACGAGAGATGGAACGGCGAATGTCTCTTCTACGATCCTGCGACCGCCAGATGTCGCATATATCCGACACGTCCACTGCAATGCAGGACATGGCCCTTCTGGCCGGAGATACTGGATACCCCGGAATCCTGGCGGAAGGCCTCTAAAATGTGTCCCGGAATGGACCAGGGAGTCATGCACGACGGTCCTGAAATAAAGGGGATACTGGATTCCTACGTCAAATACCTCGGGGAGATGGTAAATTGACATCCTTAGCCGATGCCTTGCCGGAGATGAATTGGCAGCTGATATTTTTCACCGTCCTTCTCAGTGCGCTGGTGGCCTTCTTAGGCGACCTGTTAGGCATGAGAATCGCAAAAAAAAGGATCACCCTTTTTGGCTTAAGGCCCAGACATACCAGCACCCTTATAACAGCCATAACCGGCATGGTTATAGCCATGGGGATAATGACCGCTCTGGCTGTGACTTCCGACACCGTCAGGACCGCCCTCTTCAGCTTGAAATACGTTCAGAGACAGGTCCTGGACCTAACATCCCAGCTTCAGGAAGCCAGAGACGAATCGGATCTAATGGGCATTCGCTACGTCGAAAGCCTCCAGAAGCTGGAAAACAGTGAAAAGGAACTGGCTCATGTGAACGAGAAGCTGAACTCTCTCACCCCGGAGCTAGAGGCCACCAGAAAGGAGATATCCGAGCTGCGCTCTCAGAGGGCGAAGCTTCAGGAACAGATAGAGGCCCTTCGTTCCGAGGCGGTAAACCTTCGTAGAGGTCTGGAGGCGGTCAGAGAAGGACGTGTAGTGGCCTTTGCGGACGAACTTTTGTCTCAGGAGACCGTTCAGGAGGGAGCGTCCAGGGAAGACCTGCTCTCGATAATGTCCAATCTGAGGAATAAAGTGAGATTTATAGTGGCCAGAAGAGCCTCTATATCCCCGGAGGACATCTCTATCGGGAAGGACGAACAGGAAGAGGAGCGGGTGATTTCGCGATGTCTCGTCATAAACAGCAGAAAGGTAATCCGGGCGAGAGCTTTGTCCAACGTGGTCGCCGGAGAGCCAGTCACCCTCAGCTACAGGGTATACGAGAGCGTTAGAGTGTATAGAAAAGGCGAGCTCGTATTCAGAAAAGCGGTTCCCTCTGTAAACGACGTGGCAGAGGCTGAAGGGGTACTCCACGAAATTCTCAAGGAAGTAAACCCCATAGCGGTCAGGGACGGTATCCTTAGGGATCCCTTCACCAGGACGGTGGGGCAGATAGACGCAACCGATTTTTACGAGGCGGTAGACAGGCTTAAGGACACCGAAAGCTCCCAGATAATCGTGTCGGTGCTGGCTGCCGAGGACATATACACCGAGGGACCGGTCAGAGTGACCTTGTCGATCGGTCTAGACGAGGGGTAGACCAGATGGATCGGGAATACCTGTATTACGACAGCAAGATAGGACTCTCTTCCGAGGAACTTCAAGGGTTGTATCGATTTACCCGATGGGGAAGAAGCCGTTCCGTATCGCAGATAGAGAGAATGCTCAAGGGCACGGACCTCTGTTTTTCCGTCCGTTATGAATGTGAGTTGGTCGCCTTTTGTCGAATAATCACCGATTTCGTCTTCAGGGCCTCTTTATGGGACGTGGTGGTACATCCGGACCATCAGGGGCAAGGGCTCGGTTCCAGCCTGATGGGGTATGCCCTGGAACACCCTGCCATAAGGAATATCCCGATGATAACCACCTACAGCAGCGAGCTGGGCCCTTTTCTGGCCAACATGGGGTTCGAGCCCAAGGAAGGCATGATGATGTTGCTTCGGTGTCCTATAGAATACTCATGACCTCGATAGACCTTTTTTTGCATTTTCTGTGGCCGGTAAGCTGTCCCGTTTGCGGTAAATTGGCCAGCGTCCTCTGTCGTTCCTGTTCGGACGAACTGGTTCGGGATGCCCCCTTGCGATGTCTGATATGCGGAGAGCAGATACCCTGTCGTCTTCACGGTAATAGTTATCCTTCCGTATCGGGAGCAGTCCACTCCGGCATGGCCAGAGAGTTAGTGTTATCCATGAAATATCACGGTGTGTCGGGAATGGGAAGAATAATGGGACGGTCTCTGGGATCCGCCATAGTCATGCCCTTTCCCCAAAATCGCATAGTGCCCATTCCTCTCCATCGTGGAAGTACCAGAAGATACAACCAGTCCCGATGGTTGGCTATGGGGATATCGGACGTTTGGGGTGTAGTTCTGTCGGATCATCTGAAATGGAGGACATCGGAAAGACAGTCGGAACTTGGGGCCGAGGCCAGGAGGAGTATGCCAAAAAACTCCATCCTTTGGAGAGGTCCCGATCTTAAGGGGCAGAGCTGTACCCTCGTCGACGACGTAAGGACGACCGGAACCACCCTTCTAAGAGGAGCGGAGGCTCTTTACGAAGCCGGTGCCGAGAACGTTCTGTCCATCACGTGGAGTCGGTCGATAAACGCTAACGAGAGAGGAGATCTATCATGGAGCTGAAACACTGTAAGATCTGCGACAAAGTCTTCGCAACCGTCACGGCGGATATATGTCCTTCCTGTTGGGAAGATCTGGAGGAAGTCTACATGAACGCCAGAAAAGCCATAAGGGATCATCACGGCTCCCGGTTGGACGTATATTCTTTGTCCGAGATGCTGAATGTAGACGAAATATATATAGAGGTGCTGGTGGACCAAGGGCGTTTAAGCCTCTCCGGAGAAGACGACGGCAGGCCTCGTTGCAAGTCCTGCGGCGCAGAGGTCCACTCCGGGCAGGAGTACTGCGATGCCTGTAGAGAAAAGTTGATAAAAGGTTTTTCCTCCGACGGGGAACACAAGAAAAAGACCATGTTTAGACAGGAACGCAGGGGTAGATGAGGTTAAAGTTCGCGATCTTCTACCTGTTAAGGAGTCGGCCCCGAAATCCGATACATAACCAGATGCTCCTGGGGGGGATATCACGATGATAGATAAAATAGTCGGATCTTATTTATACAACGGCGGTTCTCCCGTAAAGAACCGTAAAAAAATCGACTCCAACGTCGGCACGGATAAAAAAATCGACGGAGTAGAGGTAAGCGATTTCGCCCAGACTCTGGGCAAGGCCATGATGGAATCCAGGAAAGTATCGGACGTCAGGCAGGACAAGGTCCAGGCTATGTCCGAGAGCATAGACTCCGGTTCCTACGATCCCGACATGGGAATATTGGCGGCCAAGCTGATAGCGGCCGGGCTGACCAGGTCTTCCGATTGATATGTGGTCGTCTCAGATCGTAGGCGTTATCGAACGGCAGACGGAGGCGATCCATCGCGTCCTGTCTGTGGTCGTGAAACAGCGAGAGGCGCTCAAAGAGGGGCGCCTCGAACTTTTGAAGGACCTCCTCAAGGACATGGATCAGGCCCATCAGGAGGCTATTACCGCTGAGTCCATGAGGACCCAGGTCGTCAATAAGATAGCCGAGAGCAGAAAATGCTCCCCGACCTTGAATGAACTGGCCGCCTCAGGTACGCCCGAGGAGTCCGAGGCGATGCTGAAGGCGGGAAAAGGCCTGAGAGTCGCGGTCGAATCTGCTCGGTCCGAGATGGCTTTGCTGAACTCCCTTGTCGAGGAAAACAAGGCCCTTAACGATATGCTTATAGACGAATGGCGGCGTTTAGGCGGAAATCAATCCCTATCGTCTCTTGACTTGAAAGGTTAGGTGAATGCCTCATGATCAACAGTTTTTTCGGGTTCGAGATGGGAAGAAGGGCCCTCAGCTATTTCCGTCAGGGATTCGAGACATCCGGTCATAACATCTCCAACGCGGACGTAGAGGGGTATTCCCGCCAGAGAGTTGAAGCTTCCTCCACCGATCCTTTTACCGAACCGGGCCTGAATCGTCCCGCTCTTCCAGGGCAGGTCGGTACTGGAGTAAAGGTAGATGCCATCGCCCGTCTCAGAGATCAATTTCTTGATCTCCAATACAGGGAGGAGAGCACGGTAAAAGGCTATTGGGACATAATGACCCAGGGGCTGGACACCCTAGAGACCTTCGTCAACGAGCCCAACGGCCAAAGCGTCAGGGTTGGCTTAGACGATTTCTGGGCCGCTCTTCAGGAAGCCTCCAAACATGCGGACAGTTCCTCCGCTAGGGAAAACCTGATATCCAAAGCAGGAACCTTGGGAACCTATCTGGACAGTCTCTCTAGAAATTACGAAGAGTACAGGACCGGATTGAACGAACAGGTTTCCCTGGCTGTGAACGAGGCTAACACCTATATAGACCAGATCTCCGCCCTGAACCTTACGATAAGGGAGGTCGAGGGAACCGGCGGCAACCCTAACGACCTTTACGATCGGAGAGATCTGTTGGCCGAAAAGCTCTGCTCTCTTATAGACTGTGAAGTAAGCGCCCCTTCCGATATGGAGGACGGCGAGTACAAGATATATCTCGGCGGAAGGATATTGGTTCAGGGAGATAAGGCCAGACATCTCGAATTGAAGTCCGTTCCAGGTAACTCCGGTTTCTACGACGTTCAGGTCGAGGACAATACCTTCGATCACGTCTCAGATACCGACGTTTTGACCGCTTCGATAGGCCAAAAGGCCTCCGAGGCGATCCATTCCGTGGCGGTAGAAAGGCTTGCCAGCGAGACGACCTGGAAAGTCGGAGGGGGAACCATAAACGGAGCCGTCGGTCGACTGCCGGTGAGCGATCCGGACGAGGCCATGAACATAGAGGGAACCATCAGACTGCAGGTTGGATCCTCCGGAGTCAGAGCCACCGGCAACCAGATGAACAACGAAATGGGAAGCCCTGCGCTTCTCAAGTTTCCCGGAGGAACCGATCGTACCGAGTATACCTTCAGAATAGCCTCTCAAGACCTGAACTCCATGCCGGGCAATCCCGAGGAAATGTACGTAACGGTTTCCTGGAACTCTGCGACGTCGGAATGGGAGATGTCCAGCCGCTGCGGCAACAGCTCTTCCGGCACGGTGTCCGCAGGTGGAGAGCTTTCCCTCGATGAGCTTCAGTCCTTTCTTCAGAACGACACCGGTGTGGGAGGTCGGTTGGAGGTATACGTAGAGAGCTCCGGATCGGTAGACCGTCTGGTGATAAAATCCGGCGACAACCATCTTCTCTCATTCAACGACATGAAGGGAGACCTACTTTCCGGAACGCTGGGACTCGAGAACGATGCCCCGGTGGTAACGGTCGAGATAGACAACGACGACACCCTTAGATCAATAGCGAACAAGATAAACGGTGCTTATAACAACGGCGACGACATGCCAGACGATCCGTCGGAATGGCTCCACGCATCGGTGAAAAGCGACGGAGGCGGAGACTACTACCTAGTCTTGGAAAGCGACGTGGTAGGCGAGTCCAGCAGGATAAACGTTATGGGATCCGATGCTGGAGATTCCTATGCCGCCAGACGTCTCGGGCTTATGGGGGGAACCGCCGCGGAATACTCCACCGAAACCCTCTCCACCTCTACTGATGCACTGGTAATGGTGGACGACGATCGCTATCTGTCCTCTTTCAACGAGTTTAGGCAAGCTCGAAAGATATCCGCTTCCGACGGATATAAGGCTTCTTCCATGGAGGATGTCGCTTCGGGAATAGTTCTCAGCCTGAAAAACACAGGCAGCTCCGCCATAAGGGTGGAACATCACGTCTCCGGAGGAGAGATAAAAGCTCTCATGGAGGTCCGAGACGACGTCATATTGCAACACCTGGAATCCTTCGACGCCATAGCCTACAACCTGATAAACGAGATGAACGCGGTACACTATGCCGGTCACGGAAGCGGAGACTATTCGAACGTAACAGGAACGGCCTTCTTCTCTTCGACCTCCGTTGTGTCGGGGGCTTCCAGAAATCTCTCCGTGAACGATAAGCTGGTGCAGGCCTCCGGGCTCTTCGCCGCTTCCGCCGACGACGGGAACGGCCAGTCCAAAGGAGAGGGCAACGGAGACAACGCCATAGCGATGGCTCAGCTTAAACAGGCCAAGGTAATGGCTGGCGACAGCGCCACCTTCAACGAATACTACGAGGATTTCATCGCAAGGCTCGGGGTGGAAAGCCAGAGATCTCTGTCCATGCTGTCCAACCAGACCACGTTAGTGGACCAGATAAGCTCTCAGAGACAGTCGGTTATGGGGGTCAACATAGACGAGGAGATGATGCAGATAATGCAATTTCAGCAGTCCTTCAACGCCATCTCCCGCTATATCACTACCCTGGACGAAATGCTCAACAAGGTTATAAACGGCATGGGCCGCGTCGGCCTGTAGGGAGGGTAACCCATGAGAAGGGTCAGTAACTCCATGATGTACGGTGGCATGATGACGGACATGCACAATAACTTGGCCCGTCTTCTTAAGATGAACAAACAGGGCTCGACGGGAAAGCTCCACCATAAACCCTCGGACTCGCCTATAGACGTGACCAGGGAGCTCTCCCTCAGCACCACCATATACGAAAACGAGCAATATATAAGAAATATGAACGACGGTCTTACCTGGTTGAAGAACACCGATTCGGCTCTCAATCAGATAGGTGAGATGATAGATCGGGTTAGATCCCTCTCCGTTCGTGCCGGAAGCGGTGCCTTGAACGACGAGGAGATGGATGCAATCGCTCAGGAGATGATAGAACTCCAAGAGGGCATAAGGGAGGCCGCCAACTACAGCGTTGAGGGTCGATATCTCCTTTCCGGCGCGGCAACGTCCGTCCCCGCCTTCCAGAGGGACGAGGAAGGACACGTGATATACGCAGGAAACGACTACAGAGTTCAGTTCGAGATGGAGCGTGGCATAGTCAGCGACGTATCCGTGACGGGCAAAGAGGTCTTCCCCGATGACTACACCCAATATACCCTGAGGAGTGCCGACGTTCCCACCGATTTCGAGTGGACCGGCAGAAATGAGATAATACAGATCCAGGTCGGAGATCGTTCAGTTAAGATCAGGATACCCGAGGAAGACTGGGAGGACGATAACTACGACAGCTCTACCCTTACCGACTACAACAGATTCAGAGATCCCGGAGAGCTTCACCCTATGTCCTTGGACGATATAGCCGAGACCATAGAGAGCTCGGTCAATATGGGAGACGCCGGGAAGCTCGTGTCGGTTCAGGTAATAAAAGACGAGGACGCAGGCACTCAAAAGCTGGAGATTCGCAGCCATACAGGAGAACCTATCTCCATGATATCCTGGCCCGAAACGGACGATATACCGATGAACCAGGCAGTAGAATCACTTGCAGTGGATGACTCCGTGCCTGGCGGCTACGTTCTTCCATCGGACGGCTCGATCGAAATAGCTATAGACGATAGCCAGAATATCACCACACTTAACTTCACAGCCGGAATGACCTTGGATCAGATGGCCGACCAGATCTCCGGACAGGAGGGGTTGGTCGGTAAGGTGATAGATTCCGGAACATCTTCCGCCAAGCTCATCGTAGTCTCCAGCGATGAGAACGTAAAACTCAACGTAACTCCCGAGGGTGGAGCGACAAACCTTTTCGGTACCGACCCGGTCGCCTCCGAAGCAGTTTCCAAGCCTCACGATCACAGTCATATAGGCCTTATGGGATTGCTGGGAATGGAGACATCCCTTCAGGGAACCGAGTATTCTGAAGGGGCTACCATCGCTTCCGGACTTTCGGACACGAACAAGGTGAACTTCTACATACAGTCGGGAAATAACAGAGCGGAAATTTTGGTCAACTCCGGACCGGACATGACATTGGAGGACCTGGCCCAGGAGATAAGGGCCGTAGCGGGAGATTGGCTCGAAGTGGTCGTACAGACCGATCCGGGAGACGGAGTGGCTGGTCCGGATGTATCCGGAAGTAACCTCGAAAACGGAACTCAGCGCCTGGTCATCAGGGCCAAAGAGGCCGGAGCTCCTGTAAGCATGATGGACCTAGCCACCGATGGGACGAATGCGAACACCTCGCTAATTCAGTCTATGGGACTGTCCACCGCCGTATACGCTCAGGGAACGGCAAATTTTCCCACCGGAGGAGATCTGGATCCCAACATGCCTGCCCGTATGACCGTGTCGGTAGGAGAGAGGGACTATGATCTGAAACTCTACTCCGATGACATAGCGACAGGCGGAGTTGTGGACAACGTCAAGATGGCTCGGGAAATCCAGCGTCAGGTAGGTAAAGGCCCCGACGGCGAGGACCTCATCGGTTTCAAGGAGCTTTCCTCCGGCGGAGTGGCCCTGTTCGCAACGTCAGGGGAACCTCTACAGTTCGTGGACCGTTCCTTCGGAGATCCTTCAGTGGACGAATACAGCGCTGGCCTTGCCCTCCAAAGCGGCATTGCTTCGGGAATACAGGGAGAATCCGTTGCGGAAAATCTGGCCGTAGATACCGGCTCCGGAGGAGTTATGCGCATAGAGGCCCTGGGGCGATCCGTGGATATATCTGTGGCTCCGGGAGACACCATGAAGGATTTTTCCGAAAAACTTCGCAAATATGCCGGAAACTGGCTTAACGTATCCTACGTCGATACCGATCTGGACGACGGCACCAACGACGTTAGGCTCTCTATATCGGCAAAAGACGGCTCCGCCGTCAACGTCTACGACCTGGAACCGGCCGCCATGACGGCAGGTGGTCCCGGTGCGGCGGCAGCCTTTGGCATAGATACGGCGATCAGGGGGGCCGCTCTGCCTGCCGGTCCGGTTGTCGTCGACGACACCACGAACACCCTCACGATATCGGTGGACGGATACGAGCACACGATGGACCTCAGAGAGCTCGATGCCGACGGAAGCGGAGATCTGAGCCACGACGAGATGACCTCGGTGGTGGACCTCATAAACGCCCGTTTTCAGGGACAGGACGTAGAGGCCCAGCTATACACCGACCAGGCCGGAGACGATCACGTCATTCTGACATCTCCCAAGGGGTACGAGATAACCGTATCGGGAGATCTGGCTAACGACTTTTTCGGGGCCGCTACCATCACCAGCCCTGATCACGGAGGAACGGGCCCCTACGGTCAGGTTGTAACGAGACGAACCGGGGCCGACTATCGCCAGACCGATTTTTTCGGAATGATGGAGGATCTCATAGACGCGGTCAAGGGGCAGGACAGCGAGGCAATAACTACGCTCCTAGGCGACATAGATAACGAGATAGACTCCCTTCTCAAGTGCCGTACAGAGGAGGGTGCCCTGGTCAAACGATATGAGGGCAGCTCCAGTAGGCTGACCCAGAACAACGGCAACTACACCGAGCTGTACAGCTCCATAAGCGACACCGATCTGGCCAAGATGGCCATGGAATACATGTCGGCCCAGTCGGTCTATCAGGCCGGACTTGCCACCATAGCCAGGATAATCCAGCCTACGCTGGTGGACTTTCTGAGTTAGGCTTAAGGGAGATATTTATGAAAAAACTTGCCTCTTCAAGAGTTAAAGATGTTTCTTACGAGGAGAAAGACCTTTTCTTTTTTCCGAAAGGGATACCGGGATTCGAACACCTCCATGAATGGCTGATTGTAGGCGATGAAGACTCTCCTGTTAAGTGGCTTCATTCCGTAGAGGAAGACGTGGCTCTTCCTATAGCACATCCTAGGTCCTTCTTCATCGATTATGACGCCAATATTTCCAAATCGGTCTTAGCGGATCTTGGGACGGAAAAGCTGGAGAAATTAACGGTGGTGGTGGTCTTATCCCTTTCCAGGGGAGATGTTCATGATTCCACTGTAAATCTGAAAGCTCCGATACTGATAAACGGAGAGAAGAGATTGGGCATGCAGGTCATAGCTCTGAACGAGGATTATGATGTGAGGCATCCTCTTTTTTCTCCTTCCACGAAAGAGTAGGATAGAATCGATGTTGGTTTTATCGAGACGACCTGGAGATTCGATAGTCATAGACGACAGGATCGTAGTAACGGTATTAGAAATAAAAGGCGACACCCTTAAACTCGGCATAGACGCTCCTACCGATATCTCCATATGGCGCTCCGAGGTTTTAGAGGATATAAAGGCTCAAAACCGATTAGCTGCAGAGGTGGAAAAAGAGGGTAACAGAGATGTTTTGAGAATAGGCGAGTTGCTTTTGAATAAAAAACGGGAAAAAGAATAGACGTCTTGTGAGGGGAGTTTGTGATGGTATCCTTTGATCACGCAGTTTGGGAGAAAAACCTTGTGGAACTCAGAGCGAGACAGCCTCTTTTGGCCTCTCTTCTCGAAGAACGTCTCTCCGATAGAGGTATCCCCTCTTTTGACGTATCTCACAGTCCGAAGGGAAAGTGGGTGCGTCTTCCTACGGAAGGGGAGATCGAGCCTTTTTTTGACGTTTCAACTGCCCGTCCTACCGAAAGAGACAAGGAAAAACACGCTCTTTTTTTCGTTATGGGAGTGGGATATCCTCCCAGTCTATTTCATGTTCTCTGGGGTTTGCCTGTTGGTACATTGAGCGTCGTTGTCTTCGAGCCTAACCTGGATCTTTTGATAATGACCCTGGGCATTACTTCGGTATATAGAGCGATACCCGCAGGGTGCCACCTTTCATTTCTGGCCACTCCAGAGACGCCTTTGGTCAGAGAGACCATCGGTGTGAATATACGTCCTCTCGGAGCTTTCGTCGTCATAGAAGGCAAGACGATTGAAAACAAAGGGGAGCTAGAGGTTTTTTACGATACCTTTTCGGAGCTTTGGCGTTCCTTCGCCAAGGAGGTCAGAACCCACATAGACATTTTAGGCAATTCTCCGGAGGACACTCTTATCGGGGTTAGACAGATAGCTCTGAACGCACCTTGGATACTGAAAAGTCCTCCCATAAGTCTTCTGGCCGATCGTTTCGAGAAAAGGCCATGTATCTGCGTCGCTTCAGGACCTTCTTTGGAAAAAAATATTCACCTTCTAAAAAGCATGGAGGATCGCTGCGTTATTATCTCTGCGGACACCGCCCTGCGACGTCTATTGGAAGAGGGCATTCACCCTCATGCTGTAGTGACGTTAGAGCGTCCCGTTCATACCTATACGAATTATTTCCGTTACTTGATGGAGAATTGGGAGAAAGAATGCAGTGAAATACTCCTAGTCAGTCAAGGCGTTTCTCCGCCTCAAATTCAGGGTCGTTGGCCCGGCCCTAAAATCGTGGTCGGAAAGGTGGAGGTGCCTGTCGACCGTTGGTTTTTAGGCGAGCTGCTGGGGGGCAGCATAATGAGGTCCGGTATGTCCGTCGCTCACATGGCTCTCGTCCTCGCTCAGATCTTGGGAGCCGAGGACGTCGCTCTGATAGGTCAGGATCTTGCCTTCGGAGATGACGGAAGTTCCCATGCTGGCTCCACTGCGGCTTCTTCCGCTCAGTCTCTGGAAAAAGAGAGGGGACAGAAGGACTATCTGGAGATCCCCGGTGCTCTAGGGGGAACTGTAAAGACCCATCACATATGGTTCCTGTTCCTTCAGGTTTTCGAAAACCTGATACCGGATATGAAGTTAAGAGTTCACGATTGTACCGAAGGGGGAGCCCTTATAAGAGGTACGGATGTTCGTCCTCTTCAGGAGTTCATGGATCTTTTTGTCGCTTCCTCTTCTCCCATGGAAGAAACTCCTGGTTCTGTCGTATCGGAACATCCAAGGTCTATCGACAAAGAGTCTATCTCTAAAATCCAGGATAAAATAGATTTCGGGCTTTCTGGTATAACATGGACTCTTTCGGAGGTCGACGAATTGGAAAAGATGGTCGACAGAGCCATATCTGCGGGACTAGCCCCTAAAAAACGGCGTGAGATAGCGTCGGAAATGTCCGAGAGACTGGATAAACTAAACGGGATAAACCCGGTGTTGGCCTTTATCGGTCAGAGTTACGCCAACCTCTCCGGTATGGATATAGCCAGAACTAGATGGCTCGAGTCCGTCCCTCAGATAAGGGAATGGGAGACTATACATCGGGAGATGTTCAAGGCACATAGGATCTGTGCCAGATATATAAAACAATGGCTGGAATACGTCTCCGCCTTTTTGAAGGGCTTCCCCTCCGATGAGGATGTATTAGAAGAGTCGAGAAACACGACCTTAGAGAGCCTGTTAGGTGAGGATCATGATCTTATCGATGTTTCAGGTTCGGAGATGATCTCCTTCAATTTGACGCTGTCTCGGAGCGATCCGGTAACACAGGGTTGGTCTCTTGACGATCGGTGGAAATGTGCCCTTGTCCTTCACGGTCAAGGACGGGCCGAGGAGGCCTCTTATCTGATGGAGTCGGTGGCTCTGGAACTTCAGGGACTTAGACTGGAAAACAGTGTCATGGTACAGTTTCTAAAGGATTACGCCAAGATAGTCTCTACTCACGATCTGTGTTTCGTGCCTAAATACAGGCTTGCCAAGATGCTGCTTGACAACGCCAGGAGATACGACCCCGACGATAGAGATATAGAGAGACTGATCGACGATGTCATGGTCGGCTTGAGGACTTACCTGGAGGACATCGCCTCTTTCCGACTGATATCCGATCCTATCGGTTTCGAAACCAAACGGTTGGACGCTGACAGACTCTTGAACGAAGGGGATCTGGTGGGGACGATGAATATGGTTCTCGAGATAATTGAGGATTATCATAGCGAACGTCCAGGTGGTTGCGCCCCTCTCCTGGAATGGCTGGTGAAGACGTCTTTGGATTGCCTGGAAGCTCAGGATCCCTTGATAGCGGATACCTCACGGCATATATGCGAATCGCTTGGGAAAAACCCCGGTATCTTCAGAGAACTGGGAGTATCGGTTCCTATAAATTTGATGGAGTTTTTTTCTCAGGACCTCAAGGTTTGGGAGTATATGTCCGAAAAAAAAGACGAGACAGGAGGTGATAGTTGAGGGGTAAACCGGACTTCTCAAGTTCAGTAATAGGCGTTTCTTATCCCGTAGGCAAGGAAGCCTACCTATCAAACAAGGAGGTTACAAGATGAGAGTCTATCATAACGTACCTGCACTTTTCGCTTATAACTCGCTTAACGCGACCAATAGCAACCTTCAGAAGTCGATCAACAAGCTGTCTACCGGTCTTAGGATCAACTCTGCCGCCGACGACGCCGCAGGTCTCGCCATCAGCGAGAAGATGCGTGCCCAGATCAACGGTCTGGACCAGGCCGTAAGCAACTCTCAGGACGGCATTTCCATGATCCAGACCGCCGAGGGAGCCCTCAACGAGACCCACTCCATCCTTCAGAGAATGAGAGAGCTCTCCGTCCAGTCGGCAAACGATACCCTTACCAACCAGGATCGTAAGTACATTCAGGACGAGGTGGACCAGCTGTCCGAGGAGATCGATCGCATCTCCACCACCACCCAGTTCAACAAGAAAAAGCTTCTCGACGGAAGCGCCTCAGCCCTTTGGTCCTCCGATAAGCTGGAGACGAAGGCCTTTATAAGGGGAAGCCTTCGCACTGTCGACCAGTTCGGTCAGAAGTCGGCTGCAGAAGGCAACTACAAGATCTCCATCAGCGCCAATCCCGGAGAGTCGGAGATTCAGAAGAGCGACGTGTTCACAATCAAGCACGAGAACGTGGCAATGAACGTCGGGCTCAACACCGAGGCCGGTGCACGCAGCGTGTCCATAGATAGCCTTCCCGCCGGGGATTACAATGTGACCGTTACTACCCCAACAGATATAATAGGTACTGCCAGCCAGAAGTATAACTTCGGTGCCATAAGCGCCGGTACCGGTTATGCTACTGCCGCTGCTGGTGCAAGCATAATGTACGAAGTGTTGTCTGTGAACACCGCATCCAACACTGTCGTGGTCAGGGCAGAATCCTACGTCATGTCTGCCGGTGGAACAGTCACCAACCACAGGGACGAAAACCTTACCCTTACTACGGCCTCCAAGACTGCCTATACAGGGCTGGGTTTCGATATGGGTACCGCTGCTCTTGCTATAGCGGATATTACTGCATTCCAGGTGGGTGGACGTTATGTGATGCATCTGGCCGGATCCGGTGCTGCTAACGTTGATGCATCCATAAACGTCAGTGCCTCTATCAACTCCACCTGGGCCGCTGCAGGAAACTGGTCCACCGCCGCTGCCGCTCTGGCTCAAGATCGTGGTTTTGGCGTGCAGCTTACCGCTCTTCAGAACAACGATGTCCACTTCAGGACTTTCTACCTGAACACCCAGAACGGTCAGGTCTTCCAGTCCGATATCCGTATAGGTTTCAACGAGAATACGACGGCCTATACTTCCTTCGGAGACACCGCTGCTCTGGCCAGTTTCACCGCCGCCTACGTAGGGCAGGTAGCAGAGGGTGATGTGTCCCTGAGGGATTTGGACAAATTCTGGGACGCTAACGGTCGGTTCCTTCTCGACGATCCCCAGGATATAACCATAACCCAGGGAGACGGTTCGAAGGCCAGCGTTACTCTCAACTCCACAGACACGTTGAACGACGTGGCCAAGAAACTCAACGACGCTATAGCCTTCGATCTCGGACAGTCCAAGTATGTCGGAGCCGACGCCGATATGTTCGTCTCCTTCGTGGGAGAGGACGATGTCGTAGCATCCACTCCCGAGTCCGTCCAGGGCACGATGGTTATCCGTAGCGCCGTTTCCGGCAAAGGCGGAGAGCTGGCTTTCGCCGGTGACGAGGACGTAATAAACGCTCTCAGCCTCAACGTCATCCAGGATTCGTCGGAAAACGAGTTCCGCGTGAGCGTCCAGGATGCCCATAACGGAAACACCGTCGCTTCCGCCGTCAAGATCACCGGTAACATGCTTCGCGGCGTGGTTCACGAGAACGTCGATGTAGAGTTCGACGCTATGGCCAATATCGATGTGGCCTGGTCCGATGCTGCTCGCGGATTCCTGCTCACAAGAGATTCCGACGTATATGAGACCACCGTCCACCTTGCCGATAACAGCACCGTCTTCCAGATCGGAGCCAACGAGAAGGAGGACATGGGCATAAGTATGGGCGACATGGGAGCCAGAGCTCTCGGCGTCGACTCCATAGTCGTCACTGACAGAGAGTCCGCCGCTCGTTCCATCACCGTTATCGACAATGCTATCGACAGCGTGTCTACCCAGAGAAGCGCTTTGGGTGCCTACCAGAACAGGTTGGATCACACCATCAACAACCTGACCGTTGCCAGCCAGAACCTGACCTCCGCCGAGAGCCGTATCCGCGATCTCGACATGGCCAAGGAAATGATGAACTTCACCAAGCTCAACATCCTTTCCCAGGCTGGAACCAACATGTTGGCTCAGGCCAACCAGCTGCCACAGAACGTCCTGTCGCTGCTCCGTTAATTGAACTAGACGACTCGGCTAAAGAGGCGGGAGGGAGCTCCCTCCCGCCTCTTTTTTAAAACCCGAAAGGGGGCATGACAAGTGACGGTAGAAAACCTTGTTCCGTCATCTTCTCCCTCATCGAGGTACGTCGTGTCCGATGGAAGTTTAGTAGGGCGTCAGGTAGATGTAAAAGATAGGGTCGCCTCCGTACAGAGGTCGGATGAGTTTCCCCGTCCTGGAAAAGAAGAGATAAAGCATTCTTTGGCGAAAGCCGAAGAGGTGGCTCAGGCTTTCGACAGACAGATCCGTTTCCGTTTCAGGGAAGAGGCCAATGAATTTCAGGTCGAGGTACTTGAAAAGGACGGATCGGAGGAAAAAGTCATAAGGAAAATACCACCTGACAGCGTTATCAACTTCATAGAGCACGTACAGGAGATGTTCGGAGCTTTGATCGACGTGGAAGCGTGACGATCGGAGAATCGACGGTATTGAGAGGCTTCCGCCAGAGGTGCGGCGGCCTCTTTTGACTTTTATCCGGACCAATGTCCGATGAAGGGTGTGTCTTTATGTTTAACGATAGATCGATACTTATAACCGGAGGAACCGGTTCTTTCGGAAAGGCCTTTATCGGCAGACTGTTGAAGGGATGGAACCCCAAGCGAATAGTCGTATATTCCAGAGACGAATTCAAACAGTACGAAATGCAGCAGGTTTACGATGCCCCGTGCATGAGATATTTCATCGGAGATGTCCGCGACGGTGACCGTCTCTCCATGGCTATGAAAGGGATCGACTTCGTCGTTCATGCCGCCGCCTTGAAGCAGGTCCCTGCCGCCGAATACAACCCCATGGAATGCATAAAGACGAACGTGGACGGAGCATACAACGTCATACAGGCGGCCATAGCCAACGACGTGGACAGAGTGGTAGCCCTATCGACGGACAAAGCGGCCAACCCCATAAACCTCTACGGAGCGACGAAACTCTGCTCGGATAAACTCTTCACCGCTGCCAACAATCTCGTAGGAGAAGGAAGAACCCGATTTTCCGTCGTTCGTTACGGCAACGTAATGGGATCCAGAGGATCGGTAATACCTTTTTTCAGAAAGCTAGTCGAGAAAAACGCTCCCGAAATACCGATAACCCACGACGGCATGACCCGTTTTTGGATAACTCTCCCTCAGGGAGTGGACTTCGTGGTGAAAGCCTTTCTGCGTATGCAGGGAGGGGAGCTCTTCGTACCTAAAATCCCATCGGCCAAGGTGGTGGACATCGCCACAGCCATAGCTCCGAAAACGCCTCAGAAAAAAGTCGGAATTAGGCCGGGTGAAAAACTCCACGAAATTATGTGTCCTCTGGACGACGCCAGAAATGTCCTCGAGTTCAAAGACCACTTCGTCATAACGCCGTCGCTTACCTTTCAGTCTCACAGGGATTTCCAAAGAAACGAACTGGGAGAGACCGGCAAACCAGTAGCTGAGAATTTCGTGTATAGCTCTGGAGAAAACGAATGGTTCCTTACGGTCAAAGAAATAGCGCAAATGATAGAGCGTAACTGTGCAAGATAGAGTGTAAAATGATAATAGCCCTGATCCCCGCCAGAGGGGGAAGCAAGAGAATACCGGGTAAAAATATACGACCATTTTTGGGCAAACCGATAATGGCTTACTCCATAGAGGCTGCTGTGAAAACAGGTCTTTTCGACAAGGTGATAGTCTCGACGGACGACGAAAAAATAGCCGACGTAGCTCGTTCCTACGGTGCCGAAGTTCCCTTTATCCGTCCGGAAAGACTGTCGGACGACCATACAGGAACCGATGCGGTTGTCCGTCACTGCCTGGAATGGCATGAAAAACGAGGGGACATCGTCACCCATATATGCTGTATATACGCCACGGCCCCGTTCGTACAGGTAGAGGATATAATAAAGGGGTATGAAAAAGTCTGTGAAGAGGGAACGGCATCCTCTTTTTCCGTAACCCCTTTCGAATATCCCATATACCGCGGATTGAAGCTCTCCGAGGACGGCCATGTGGAGATGATCTGGCCGGAATACCAGTCCTCGAGATCGCAGGATCTGCCGGAGGCCTACCACGATGCGGGGCAGTTCTACTGGCTGAACGTATCGGAGATGTCCGAAGAGGGCCCCCTCTTCTTCAGCCGAAACGCCAGGCCTGTCATATTGCCGTCCTGGAGAGTTCAAGACATAGACACGTTGGACGACTGGAAAAGGGCCGAGCAGATATTCCGTATGATAGAGAAAAAAACGAAGAGTAAGTTTATAAAAAAAGGAGGTTCTTCCATGACGGACTCTATTCTCATGGCAGGAAGACCTGTAGGCGAAAAGCACCCCTGCTTTATAATTGCCGAGGTAGGTGCTAACCACAATCGTTCCTACGATCTGGCGTTGCGGCATATAGACGCAGCAGTCGAGGCCGGTGCGGACGCCGTAAAATTTCAGATCTACTCGGCGGACAGTCTTTATTCCAAAAAGACACCTCGTCACTCCGGATACGACAAGGACCTCCATACCCTCATATCGGAGATAGAGACTCCCAGGGAATGGCTTCCCAAGCTTGCCGACTACTGCAATAAAAAAAACATACTTTTTTTCGCCACCCCCTTCGACCACGAGGCGGTGGACGAACTGAACAAAGTCAGCGAATTCTTCAAAATAGCATCCTTTGAACTGGTAGATCTGGATCTAGTAAGATATTGCGCCTCCAAGGGCAAGCCGATGATAATCTCTACCGGTCTGGCCGACATGGAGGAGATAGAGGACGCCTATAGAGCCTGTGTGGAGGCCGGTAACGAGAATATAGTCTTTCTTCAGTGTGCCTCCGTCTATCCTGCTCCTCCTCATATAATGAATCTGAAAAGCATGGAGACCATACGTAGGGCTTTCGGAACCCTGGTGGGGTTATCGGACCACACGCCGGGTGTACATATATCCGTTGCTGCCGTAGCAATGGGAGCGTCTGTTGTGGAGAAACACTTCACCTTGGACAGATCAATGGAGGGGCCGGACCATCCCTTCGCCATAGAGCCCGACGAACTAAGGGAATTGGTCAGGCAGATAAGGGAAGTCGAATCGGCCATGGGGGACGGTCGCAAACTGGGACCTTCCCAGGAGGAGATGGAGTTCTATCAAAAGGCCAGGAGAAGCCTCCATGCATCTAGGGATATAAAAGCGGGAGAGACCATAACGGAGGGTATGTTGACCTGTAAAAGACCTGGACTTGGTATCGCTCCCAAACACTCTGATATATTGGTGGGAAGAACCGCCGAGATCGACATAGAAAGAGACCAGTGGATCACCTGGGAAATGATTTAATGATCCCTTTTATATATGCTTCCAATAACGAAAACGGTTACCGTTGTGCATTGAATTTAAGGGATTATAACTGCGTTCCCGAGCTATTATTGTTGCATCCCCTAGGAAAAGGTAAAATGCAGGATGAGATAAGGTCCGTTTTTCCCGATGTGCCTTGTGTTTATTGGGGAAGTGACCTTAAAACGCTTGAAGATGATTACGGTGTAGATCTTTCTTCTTTGATCCTTCTTTCGATCAATTTTGGCTATTTGTTTAATAACCGAGATCTAGCTTTGTTTAGGGATGCCTGGAATCTCCATATCGGTTATCTTCCATGGAATAGAGGGAGTAACCCCAACGTGTGGTCGATCATAGAAGGAACTCCTGCAGGGGTGACTTTACACAGGATTTCGGAGAAACTCGACGGAGGAGAGATCCTGAAAGCGGAGAGAGTCGATGTTTTTTCTTGGGATACGGGATATACGCTTTATTTTAGGTTGGTCAGTAAATCTGAAGAAATGATCCAGTACATTGCAGACCTACTTCACGAAAGAGAGAGTCTGAAGTCTTTTTTGCCTGATTCCCCGGGCTCCTTTCATTGCCTTAGAGATTTCGAAGAGGTCAAGCTAATCAACTTGGATAGCGTCGATTCTTTTAAAGGGTTTATAGATCGTGTGAGGGCCTTGACTTTCCCTCCTTACAAAAACGCTTATTTTTTGGATGAAAACGGACGAAAGGTTTTTGTGGATATCGTCTTGTCCCCGGAGGATGACCTCGAATGATCTATATCCTGGCCGACGGCGGTCCTTCCGTCGGAGGAGGACACATAAGCCGTTGTCGGTCCATCGCTTATGAGATAGACAGAATGGGTCAGCCGGTTCGTTGGATAGTTCCGGTTGAGGCGTCTCCCTTCATGAGGAAAGAAGAGGATTTTTCAGGCATCGTGGATTTTACCGTGGATGCAATCTCCACGGTGTTGAACGCCGACAATCCCATTCAAAAGAGCGATATTCTTCTGGTTGATGGCTATCGCTTTTCGGAGGAACTTTTAAGGTTCCTGGGCGATAACTGCATCCTGGTCGTTTTGGATGACTATCGTAACATTCCTGTGGATCGATGGGCTTCTATCGTGATCAACTATAACCTTGGGGTGACGGATATTCCCTATGGTAGAGAGGCCGTCAAGCTTCTTGGCCCTTCATACTGTCCTCTTCGTCCTTCTTTTGCGAAACTGACTCCCAGCGATGAAGGATTCGTACTTTTTCTGGCCGGTGCCTCGGATATGGCCGGTGTTACGGCGGATGTCGTGACATGGTACGATATCTCGTGGCCTCCTATGGTAGCTGTGTTGGGTCCTATGGTGCCGGACGACTATTTTGATAAGGTGTCTCGGATAGCTGATAAGAAGGACGGATTGACCCTGATGAGGGCTCCCTCCGATTTCGACGGGCTGATGGCCAGGGCCTCCTCGGTGGTCTGTACCTCCAGCGTGACCTGTTACGAGGCGATGGCACTCGGCAAGCCTGTGGTGGTGTTTCAGGTGGCGGAAAACCAGAGAGGGATAGGACGGGCCCTGTCCGAACTTGGCTGGGGTATCGATCTGGGGTGGTGGAAAGACATATCCCCCGAAATCCTGCACAGTGCCATAGAAAAGGCCTTCCCCCCTCCTGCCGGTTGCGTGCCCACCGACGGAGCAAAGAGGGTGGCCAGTGCCATACTCTCCATGGTTCGATAAAAACTTGAGAAGAAAGCGGCGGTGTTTTCATGATCCCCTATGGGCATCAATATATAGACGAAAAGGATATAGAGGCTGTCTGCTCGGTTCTCAGAGGAGACTGGCTGACCCAGGGCCCCACTGTGGAGTCCTTCGAAAAGGCCCTGGCGGCCAAGGTCGGGTGTAGATACGCCGTTACCTTCAGCAACGGCACCTCCGCATTGCACGGAGCAATGTTCGCCGCCGGAGTGGAGAAGGGAGACGAGGTTATTACGTCTCCCATGACCTTTGCCGCCACCTCCAACTCGGCTCTTTATCAGGGAGGGGTTCCGGTTTTCGCCGATATAGACGAGAGAACCGGATGTCTCGATCCCGAAAAGGCCATGGAAAAGCTGTCTCACAGGACGAAGGTTATAGCCCCGATAAGCTACAGCGGCTATCCGGTGAAGTTGAGTCCCTTTATGGAGATGGCCCGTTCCGTAGGGGCTCTCGTCGTGGAGGATGGCTGCCATGCCTTGGGCGCTAGTAGAGATGGCTTTATGGTGGGGCAGGAAGCGGATATGACGGTTTTCAGCTTTCATCCCGTAAAGCATATAACCACCGGGGAGGGAGGAGCGGTCGTCACTAACGACGAAGAGCTGGCCCGAAAGCTCAGGCTTTTCCGCTCCCACGGAATAACCAAGGATCCCGACGAGATGGAGAACGCCGATGGACCTTGGTCCAACGAGATGATCGATCTGGGCTACAACTACAGGCTTACCGATCTTCAGTGCGCTCTGGGGTTGAGCCAGCTTGAGAAACTGGACGACTTCGTCTCCTATCGCAGGGCGGTGGCCGGACGATACGACGAGGTACTCGCCGAGCTTCCAGGGGCGGTGATACCGGCCGGGCATCCCGGTCATGGATACCATCTCTACGCCTTCAGGGTTCCAGCGGATATCAGGAAAAAGCTCTTTTTGGATCTAAGGGATGAGGGCATATGGGTCCAGGTACACTATCCTCCGGTTCACCTTCACCCTTATTATAGAAAGAGTTTCGGCTATAAAATCGGAGATTTTCCCGTTGCCGAGAGGTTTTATTCCATGGAGATTTCCCTCCCCGTATATGTGGGGCTCTCCGAGTCGGACCAGGGGTTGGTTATGAGGAAAATCGAGGATATGTTGAAAAATCCGTAGCAACGGTTCGACTGCTGGTATAATGATAAAGTGGTTTTCTTAAGGCTTGCGGGCCTTTTCAAAGATCGAAAGAGGTGTCTCATGGAGAAGATCGTGCTCGACGGGGTCCCCTTGACCCTAGATGAAGATGGCAACGTTCAGGTTTACGAGAGAATATCGTCTATTTTAACCGATCAAAACCGGGTGATAGCCTCCGTGGCCGTGGATGGCGTGGAGATGTCTCCCGAGGCCTTCGTCTCTCTCGAGGGGGGAACCTCGGTGGAGTTCGTCTCCATGGACGTGAGAGAGCTGGTCGTCCAGACGTTGGGAACCGCCGGAGAATACGTCGTCAACGTTCGAAAAGGTGCCCTTTCCGTGGCGGATTTGTTGGAATCTGAGAAGGTCGAACAGGCCATGAATCTGTCGGTTCAGGTCATGGAGGGGATGGATTGGCTGCTTACCGCCGTCGGCAGGTGTACGTCTCTTCTCGGCTGCACCCCCGACGAGGGTATCTTCGGAGATTTTCAGGATGCCCGTCAGAAGGTGGCTGAAAAGATGGAGTCGGTGGTCGATTCCTTCGAGGCCGGTAAGTTGTTTGCTCCTGCCTTTGTGTTCAGAGAGGAAATACCTCCTCTAATCGACGTAGTACAAAACACTATCGCCGCGTTGGAGGGACAGGTTACGGGACGCAGACAGTGATATAGGCGTTTTTACCGTGGACTTGTCCTGAAGGACGGGGTAGAATTCTTACGCAACGAGAGAGATGTAATAGCTTTGAGGAGGTTTTTTTATGGGTATGGTTAAGTCTGTCAGGTTGGTAGCTCTTGGAGTTCTTTTCGCTTTGGTCTTTTCTTCCGTCGCTATAGCGGCAGAGAAGATCGGGGTGATCGAGCCTCAGAAAATTCTTTTTCAGCATCCCAAGTTCGAGCAGGTAACTAAGAGAGTACAGGCCGTTCTGGATTCCAAGCAGAACGAGGCCAAGTCCGCTATAGAGAAGGCCTCGGACAACAAGAAAAAGGCCGAGATCTACGCTACCAAGAAGCAGGAGGCCGCCATCGAGGAGCAGAAGCTCATGGCTCCTCTCTTCAAGGAGATCAACCTCGCCATAAGGACTGTGGCCAAGGCCAAGGGCATAACCGTCGTTTTGGACAAGGCGCAGGTTTTCTACGGCGGTGTGGACCTCACCGAGGACGTCATCCAGCAGCTCAAGAAGATGAACCTTTCCCAGTGATAGAGGGGATGGATTTTTCGGGGCCCCCCCGTTCGGCGGGGCCTTTTCGTCGTCTGTTGGTAACGGATCTGGACGGAACGCTACTGGACGGCAAGGGCAGTATGTCTTCCACCACCGTTTTGGCCTTGGAAAGGCTGAGGTCCGACGGTTGGGATATCTCCGTGGCCAGCGGAAGGATTCTCGGTTCCGCCTTGCCACATATCCTGGCGGTCGGGGCGGAGCTCCCGTCGATTCTATACGATGGGGCCAGGATAATGGATAGACGAGGCCAGGTGTACTGGGAGGCCCAGATGGATCGTGATCTTGTGACGGAGGTCCTTCGTCTCGGCTGGGAGCAGGGGGTCGAGGTTCAGGCTATGGGGGACGAGCTGGTCTTCTGTAGGCCTCAGGACCTCGGAACCATAGAGTTTTTCGAGTCCGTCGGCGTTCCTTACTCTCCGTCTCTTGCCGGTCCCGAGGCCGATCTCGGAAGGGTTTTCAGGGTCATGTTTCACGATCGCTCCCGGTCGGAAGGCAGGGGCATCTCCGAGATGCTCAAATCGGCTCTCGGCGGAAGGGCCGAGGTCGTATTGGCCGGAAACGGATTCGTCGACGTTTTGCCTTTCGGGGTGAACAAGGGAAGCGCTCTGAAAAGGTTGCTGGACATGGTGGATGTGGAGTACGATATAGTCGTCGCCGTAGGGGATAACGAAAACGACATGGAGTTGTTGCGCAGGGCAGATGTCCCTGTGGCGATTTCCTCCGCTCCCGGGGATCTTCTGGCTCTCGCTTCCTGGACAGTTCCATGTCCAGAGATGGGCGGCGCAGATGTCCTTGTGGATCGGCTTTTAAAGATCGAGAAGGAGGAGTACGTAAATGGCTGAGATTTCGAGATGGTGCGTCGAGGATATGGTCATTCCGGAGAACTGCAACATAGTGTTGGGGCAGAGCCATTTCATAAAGACCGTAGAGGACCTTTACGAGGCTCTTGTGACCTCGTCGCCTTCGCTGGAATTCGGCGTAGCCTTCTGCGAGGCCTCGGGAGATTGTCTCATTCGAAAGGATGGCAATGCTCCCGACCTGGTCGAGACGGCGGTTGAGAACGCCGGAAAGATCGCTGCTGGTCATAGTTTCGTCGTGCTTTTGAGAAACGGCTATCCCATAAACGTGTTGGACCGTATAAAAGGGTGTCAGGAGGTTTGCCGGATTTTCGCCGCCACGGCGAATCCGATTCAGGTTTTGGTCGCGGAGACGGAGCAGGGCAGAGGGGTTGTAGGCGTGGTGGACGGCTTCGTTCCCAAGGGAGTCGAGTCCGAGGAGGATGTAGCGGCCAGAAAAAGCCTCCTCAAAGATATCATAGGATACAAAAGGTGAGCTTCCGAAGCTTTGGAGTGGCTCTTTTTCTCCTTTTGCTGACGGCCCTGTCCTAGGCGGAGGCCGAGGTTCCCCGCTCGGTGGAGGAGGGGTGGGCCTGGCCGATCGCGGTGATACCGCCTTCCGACGGTTGGGACAGCCCTTCCGGCCGGTCTGTGGCTCCCGTGGTGGAGTACGCTCAAGGGCTTGTCAACGACAGTATCGAGGGGATAAAGGAACACGATGTATTCTTCCGCCTGGAGTCGGGCGACGTGTTCGATTCCTCCGACATGGTCCGTTGGAGAAAAGAGGGTTTTCTGGCGGTGATCTCCTTCGCCGACGAGAGGGTCAACCGTGTGCTGGCCGATTCGTGGCGACAGGGAGATCCGGTGTTGCTTTTGGCGGACGATTCCTCCACAGTTTTGAGGGACGAAAAGGAGGTCGTAAAGGCAGGACTTTTTTCACTTGACCTTCACGATTCCTACGTTACAAGGGCCGCTGTCGAGACAGCCGTCTCCATCCTTCCTCCCGCGAGCGAGGTGGGGCTTTTATCCGATCGTCTGGCCCAGTCTCTTTCCAGAGGAGCCAGAGCCGTTTCGAGAGGCCTGAGAGAGGGAGGGCTCAATTCTCAGGTTTTCTGGGTTGCCGGAGGAGGCACCGATTCGTTTTCCATGATGGCTCAGGAGATGCTGGGCTTCGGATCCGACATGGTAGTGGTCTGGATGACAGACATGGCCGCCAGGGAGTTCTACCGGCAGTTGAGGGTGCTGGACGGATCCGTTCCGGTCTGGTCCGGTGGTGCCTCTTTGGACGGTATCGTCGGTTTGGAGGGGATAATGATCGCCGATCAGGATCTGCCCCTTAGGCTCGACAAAGCTATCAAGACCCTCAAGACCGACGTCTGGGATGCCACCAGGGTTCGGGTTCCGGACAGCCCTCTGGCTGCCAAGGCCTACGCCTGCTGTCAGTGGGTATTTCAGGGGCTGAAAGACGCACAGAAGGCCGATCCCGAGCACCTGTCCAAGGTAATGGCGTCTACTAAGGGAATTCCTCTAGGATCGGAGAACTTGGAGATAAACCCCGTTACCCATCGTCCTTCTGTGAAGAAGGTGGCGGTCATAAGGGCAAAAAAAGGAAAATGGATTCAGGACGAGATATTGTCCCTTTCCGAGTCCGGAGCCGGTTATTACTTCGGAACTCCTAAAGACGAACGTTGAGAGCGAGATAGATAAAAGGGGCGGCAGAATGGCCGCCCCTTTTATCTATCTCGCTCTGTGTCTTTTTTTCAGTTCTCTCCATATCTCTCCCGGAGACAGGTCCGAGGCCAATAGCCCAACCAGCAGGTGGTAGACCAGGTCCGCCGCCTCGTAGATGGTCTGTCCCCTGTCCTCGGTGGCTATCGCCAGAGCGGTCTCCACCCCTTCCTCGCCTATCTTCTGGGCGACCCGGCTCTTGGGCCCGGCGATCAGTCTGGCCGTGTAGCTTTCCTCCGTCGAGTCCTGGGATCTCTTCTTCAGGTAAGCCCACAGACGGCCCAGAAATACGGGAGAGTCGTCGTCGTTCCCATGGATGAAGCGATAGAAGCAGCTGGTCTCTCCTGTGTGGCACGCCGGTCCCGTGGGACGCACTCTGGCAAGGACTGCGTCGCAGTCGCAGTCTATCTGCAACGACGCCAGAGGCAGCCTGTTGCCGCTTGTCATCCCCTTGTGCCATATCTCTTTTCTGGATCGACTGTAGAATACCATCTCGCCTCTCTCCAGGGTCAGCCTCATTGACTCCTCGTTTCCGTAGGCCAGCATGAGGACCTCTCCGCTGTCGGCGTCCTGTATCACCACCGGCACCAGGCCGTCGGAGCCATATTTTATGTCTTCCGGTTTCATCTGCACCGTCCTCTCATATCCTGACCGGGATTTTCGCCCCGGCGAGGTAGTCTTTTACCTGTCCTATTCTCAGCTTGCCGTAGTGGAAGATGGACGCTGCCAGTGCTGCGTCCGCTCCGGCTCGAAATGCCTGAAGTATGTGTTCTTCCTTTCCCGCTCCTCCCGAGGCTATCACCGGGACGGTGGTTTCCAGGGATACCCGTCTCAGAAGCTCGAGGTCGTAGCCCGCCTCCGTTCCATCTCCGTCCATCGATGTCAGGAGTATCTCGCCGCAGCCCAGTTTCTGGACTTTTTCTATCCATTCCAGTCCGTCCAGGTCGGTTTTTTTCGCGCCTCCCTGTATGTAGACGGTCCAGCGGTCGTTTTCCCTCTTGACGTCCACCGCCACCACCACGGCCTGGCTTCCCAGCAGTCTCGAACATCTCTCTATCAGAGAGGGGTCTTTTACCGCGGCGGTGTTCAGGGAGATCTTATCCGCTCCGAGGGCTATTATCTCTCTGGCCTGTTCCGCCGAGGAGATTCCTCCCCCGACGGTGAAGGGTATGGTCAGGCGATCCGCCACGGCTTTTACCCATTCGGCCATGGTGGCCCTTCTTTCTTCCGAGGCGCTTATGTCCAGCAGGACAAGCTCGTCCGCTCCCTCGGAGGAGTAGAGCTCCGCCAGCTCCGCCGGATCTCCGGCGTCCTTCAGGTTTACGAAGTTTATTCCCTTTACCACCCGTCCGTTCTTGACGTCCAGGCAGGGTATTATCCTCTTTGTCAGCATATCCCGAACTCCTCGACGGCCTCTCGGAGATCTATCGTGCCTTCGTAGATGCTTTTGCCGAGTACGGCTCCGGATACTCCGATTTTCGACAGGTCGGACAGGTCTTTTTTGTCCCTTATTCCACCCGCCGCCAGGATGTGTCCGTTCGTTTTAGTCAGATTTTCGTATAGCTTCAGGTCCGGTCCGGAGGCGGTGCCGTCTCTGGATACCGACGTGACCAGAAAAGTGGAGTAGCCGATCCGGAGGAGTTCCGTTATAGCCTCCTCCGGAGGGAGTTGGGTTACCTCGGTCCATCCGGATAGCGCCACGGTTCCGTTTTTGACGTCTACCGATGGCACGATGGAGTTGCCGAACCTTTTCCACAGGGTCCTCGGCGATCCCTTGAACAGCAGGCTTCCCAGGTATACCCTTTTCGCTCCGGAGGAGAGGGCCAGGGCTACGTCCTCCTCCGTTCTCAGTCCCCCTCCGTATTGAACCGGCAGGCCGGTGGAGGCTGCCACCTTTTCCAGCTCTTTCAGGTGGACCGGAGAGCCTTTTTCCGCTCCCTCCAGATCTATAAGGTGTATCCAGCGGGCTCCCGCCTCTGCGAAGGATAGGGCTGTTTCCACCGGGTCGTCTCCGTATTCCTTTATCTTTTCGAAGTCTCCTCCGGTCAATCTGACGACCTTTCGGCTGTATAGGTCTATGGCTGGGAATATCTCTATTTTATTCATCGGCCTAGTTCCTCCAGTATTCGGTCCAGCATGGCGTGTCCTACGTCGCCGCTTCGTTCCGGGTGAAACTGAAGCCCCATGACGGAGCCTTTCCTTACGGCGGAGACGAAGGCGACTTTTCCCGCCTCGGTCGTGGCTGCCCGGTCCTTCGAGTTTTTAAGGCCGTAGCTGTGGACGAAGTAAAGGTAGCTGCCGTCGAAGGGCTTTAGTATGGGGTCTTCCGTGGATATGTCGTTCCATCCCATGTGGGGTAGAGGGGTCATGTCCAGTTTTTCCGATTTTCCCTCTATGAGTCCAAGCCCTCGGTGGCTCCCGTTTTCGTCGCTTCCTTCGGCGAAGAGCTGCATTCCGAGACATATTCCGAGAAGGGGCTTTTCTCTATCGGCCCATTCGATAAGGGCCCGGTCCCAGCCTTTTTTTCTCAGAGAATCCATCGCCGGTCCGAAAGCCCCGACTCCGGGCAGAACGATGGTGGATACGGATTCGGGGATCTCGTCGGGGGAATGGAGCAGTACGCCGGATCTGCCGAGCCTTTTAAGGGCCCTCATCACGTTGCCCAGGTTCCCGGCGCCGTATTCCACTATGCCTATCTGTCTCATAGGAGCATTCCCTTGGTGGAGTTGAGCCCCCTAGATTCGGCAAGAGCTTGGCCAAGGGCACGTCCCGCACCTTTGAAGATGGCCTCCGCGAGGTGATGCGAGTTGTCCACCGCCAGGGCCTTTACGTGCACAGTGGCTCTGGCCTCTCTAGAGAAGGCTCTCCAGAACTCCGGTATCAGTTCCAGGTCGAAGGTGCCGCATTTTTCCGTGGGAAAAGGGGCTTCCATGGTGAGGCTCCCTCTGCCGCTCAGGTCCACCGCCACCAGCGCCAGAGATCCGTCCATCGGCAGGGCGCACCAGCCGTATCTTTCGTATTTGCGTCCCTCTAGAGATTGAAGCATGGCTGAACCCAGGACTATAGCGAGGTCCTCCGTCAGATGGTGGTCGTCGACGTCGTCTCCCTTGGCGGATATTTTAAGGCTCATATCGCCGTGGAAGGCCATAAGTGTCAGCATGTGGTCCATGAAGCCGCATCCCGTATCTATCTCGCTGGACTTATCCTCGGGAGAGATGTCCAGCGACAGACATATCGAAGTCTCCTTGGTTTTCCTGTTAAGGGTTATCACGCCACCACCTCCCCTACCAGTCCCTTCATGTTCTCCAGCACCGGCTTTATACCGTTCCATCCGAGGGAGGCGCTTTTCCTGCTGGCCACCAGCCGGAGGGATACGGGAGCTACCTTTTCCAAGGTGACCAGGCCGTTTGCCTTTAATGTAGTGCCGGTCTGGACGATATCCAGTATGCAGTCGGTCATTCCGAGCATAGGTGCCAACTCTATAGATCCGTTCAGATGGACTATCTCCACCTGGACGCCTCTTCTTGAGAAGTGGTCGTCGGCTATCTTTGGGTACTTGCTGGCGACTCTGAGCCACATGAGCTCCGATCGGTGGCAGCGAAACCTCTCGCCGAGCTCGGGAGGTCCCGCCACCTGGAGGGAGCATCGACCCATTCCCGTGTCCAGAAGCTCCACCAGTCTGGCCCCCGATTCCCACATCACGTCGCTTCCCACCAGGGCGAGGTCCGCCACGCCTCTGTCGACGTAGAGGGGAACGTCCATGGGCTTTGCCAGGATATAGCGTATTCTATCTTCCTCTATCACCAGTTCTCTGCCGGGGTTGCTCAGTTTTTTCGACGGGAGCCCGGCTTCCCTCAAAAGTTCTATCGCTTCTTTCATAACTCGTCCCGTCGGCAGGGCTATGGTCAGCATGAGCCTTTCTCCTCTCTGTTTCGAAACCAGACCTCCAGGCTCGCCGTATTTCCGCCTTCCCTGGATATATCGGTCACTGTGTCGTTTTCCGGATCGTACCACCAGGAGTATCCCTTGGCTTTGGCTCGGGCCATTCCCGAGTTTCCGTCGTGGCTCCAGGTTATCTCGGTGGTGAGCCCTGCGTCGTGGAAGGCGGAGCATCTGGACAGGACCAGGTCCGGCGGTGTTCCTCCTCCTTTGATGGCCACTATCGGTTCCGGGTTCCTGTAGATCGAGTGTCTGGCCAGTTCCTCCAGATCGAGTCCGAAGCCTATGGCCTGGCCGCTGAGGCCGTAGGAGCCTAACAGGCTGTCGTATCGTCCTCCGCCTCCCAGAGATTTTCCCGATTCGGGGGAGTAGACGTCGAAGACCGGTCCGCTGTAGTAGTCCAGCTCTCTGATCGATCCCAGGTCGAAGGCTATTCTGTCCGATTTTCCCATCCTTCCGAGGATCTCACTGATGTTGTCCAGGGATCGAAGGGACTCTGCTCCTGTCAGTTTTCTGGCCTCGTCCAGCACCTCCGGGCCTCCCTTCAGCTCCGGAAGGGCCTCCAGAAGCCTGTTTTCCTTGGATCGGCATCCGGACAGAAGTTTAAAGTAGGTTCTGTATGATCCTTCCTGAAGGGCCTTCAGCAGGTCGGATTTAAGCTCCTCGTCCAGTTTCTCCATGGCGTTGTCCACTAGGGTGACGTCGCTCAGAACGAGCTTTCCGTCGATCAGCCCCAGAGAGTCCAGTCCCTCCAAAAGAAGGGAGAGGATCTCCACGTCGGCACCCTCTCCCTCCCATCCGAGCAGCTCGGCTCCGATCTGAAATTTCTCCAGGTCCCCGCCTGGAGCGGGGTTTCTGTAGAGACGATCGGCGTAGCACATCCTGAGAGGCCGTTCCTGAGGGGAGTAATGGTTCGCCAGATAGTTCACCGCCGCCAGGGTGATGTCGGAACGAAGACAGCAGGGCTCTCCCATGGGAGAGGTCAGTACCAGAAGGCTCTCCCTTATGGTTCGAGGAAGAAGATCCCAGGAGGTCTCCAGCAACTGGAGCCCGGAAGACCAGAAGAGGCGGTATCCGTGTCGGTTGAAGAGGCTTATGAATCGATGTCGGCATCTCTCCATGGCTATGGCCATGCGTCCTCCGGTGCTTCTGCACCCTGCCGGTAACCGTCTCATCGATCTCGAAGATGTCATTGGGATCTCTCCTTTATCATGCTAAAGCGATAGTATGGTGTCGTGCGGGATCATACCATCGTGAGGTCGTCCTGTAAAGTGGTCAGGACAGGCCTGTGACGGTACAATGATCCGGTGAAGGTCGAAACGGAGGCTGTTTCTTATGGCGAAGAAGAACGAGGTAAGATACGTCTGTTCCGAGTGCGGCTACGTCAGCCTGTCTCCCATGGGACGCTGTCCCGGCTGCGGAGAGTGGGGGACCGTCGAGGCCGAGGTTCTGTCGGTCTCGACTGAGGGCAGAAAGAGCGGATCGTCCCCCCTTTCTCCCCGGTCTATACTGGGGCTGAAGCCCCCGAAGCGGCTGCCCTCGGGGATAGGGGAGCTGGACCGGGTTATGGGAGGAGGCTGGGTCGAGGGCGGAGTCGTCCTCCTCGGTGGACAGCCCGGTATCGGGAAGTCCACTTTGTTGTTGCAGGTCTGCGGGAACCTGGCCAGATCGGGCTCCAAGGTGCTGTACGTCTCGGGGGAGGAGTCCGCTTCCCAGGTGGCTTTGAGGGCATCCAGGCTGGGGGCCGACTCGGAGGGACTGGAGCTGCTTTGCATAGCCGACGTAGAGATGGCTCTGGGGTCCCTGAACGATCACGGTCTAGTGGTGATAGACAGCGTTCAGGCCATGAAGGATCCCGGAGAGGGAGGCTGGCCCGGCACTCCGAGCCAGGTCAGGGCCACGGCTCAGAGGTGTATAGACACGGCCAAGTCCAAGGGGATTCCGATGGTGCTGGTCGGCCATATAACCAAGGAGGGCCGCATAGCCGGGCCCATGTTGCTGGAGCATATGGTGGATACGGTCCTTTTATTCTCGGGAGACGACGGGTCTCCCTACAGGACCTTGAGGGCCACCAAGAACAGATACGGAGGGACAGACGAGGTCGGACTTTTCCAGATGGGCGAGAGGGGGTTGAATCCGGTTGACGATCCCAGCGGCCTTTATTGGGATAGAGGTGATCAGTCGGTTCCGGGAGTGGCTCTCACCGTGGTGATGGAGGGAAGCCGAGCCTTGGTCGCAGAGGTTCAGGCTCTTGCCGCATCGACCAGTTTCGCCTATCCCAGACGGACCGCCAGGGGTACTTCGGTTAACAAGCTCCATTTGCTGCTGGCGGTGCTTCAGAAAAGATGCGGTTTAACTTCCTCCGGATTGGACGTCTACGTAAACGTGGCGGGAGGGATGGACCTTAGGGATCCCGGGGCCGATCTGGCCCTGGCTCTCTCTTTGGCGTCTTCCGCCATGGACAGGGCTCTTCCGTCGGACTGCTGTCTCTTGGGAGAGGTCGGTCTGGTAGGCGAGATAAGGCCGGTCGGCCGGACCGGACAGAGGCTAAGGGAGGCTGCCCGGCTGGGATTCAGAAGCGCCGTGGTCAGCGCCAGGGAGAAGGAGGAAGCCCCTAGGGGGATGGATGTGATGGCGGTCAGGTCTCTGGCTGAGGCCATGGCCCGATTAGGGCTGAACTAGCGATAAGTCGATTTTGTAGGTATAATCGGCGAGTTCAGATAGAACCTGGAGGAGGACGAACTGGCTATGGATTACGATTTTCGATCCATCGAGAGCAAATGGCAGGCCTATTGGGAGGAGAACAAGACCTTCAAGGCCGAGGAGGACCCCGCGATTCCCCGGGATAAGCGTCGTTATGTACTGGATATGTTTCCCTATCCCTCCGGGGCGGGGCTACACGTCGGCCATCCCGAGGGCTACACAGCCACGGATATATACTGTCGTTTCCTGAGGATGAAGGGCTACGCCGTTTTGCATCCCATGGGATTCGATTCTTTCGGCCTTCCGGCGGAGAACTACGCCATAAAGACCGGAACCCACCCGGTCGTGACGACCGAGAGGAACATAGAGCGCTTCAGAGAGCAGATAAAGTCGTTGGGATTCTCCTACGACTGGGACAGGGAGGTCTCCACCCACAAGTCGGATTACTACCGCTGGACTCAGTGGATATTCCTGAAGCTTTTCGAAAAGGGGCTGGCCTACGAGGCTGAGACCCCGATCAACTGGTGTCCCTCCTGTCAGACCGGTCTTGCCAACGAGGAGGTAAAGGAGGGGCGATGCGAGAGATGCGGAGCCCAGGTTGAGAGGCGAAACCTGAGGCAGTGGATCCTCAGGATAACAGCCTATGCCGAGAGGCTTCTCCAGGATATCGACAAGGTGGAGTGGCCCGAGGCCATCAAGGCCATGCAGAGAAACTGGATCGGAAAGAGTACCGGCGCCAATGTATCCTTCCCTCTGGAGGACGGAAAGGGCGAGCTGGTAGTCTACACGACCAGGCCCGACACGCTTTTCGGTGCTACCTATATGGTGTTGGCTCCGGAGCATCCTTTGGTGGCAGAGATAACCACCGAAGAACATAGAGGTGCGGTGGAGGACTACATCCGTCAGGCCTCCCTGAAGTCCGATCTTGAGCGTACCGAGCTCAGCAAGGACAAAACCGGCGTCTTCACCGGAGGGTACGCCGTAAACCCGGTGAACGGCAAGAAGATCCCCGTGTGGATATCGGACTATATCCTCATCTCCTACGGCACCGGGGCCATAATGGCCGTTCCCGCCCACGATCAGAGGGACTGGGAGTTCGCCGTCAAGTTCGACCTGCCTATAGTCGAGGTGCTTCAGGGAGGGGATGTCTCCGTCGAGGCCTACACCGGGGACGGACTGCACGTAAACTCCGATTTCCTGGACGGCATGGGCAAGGAAGAGGCCATCTCGTCCATGAGATCCTGGCTTGAGGATAAGGGGCGCGGCGAGAAGACGACGAACTATAAGCTGAGAGACTGGGTCTTCTCCAGACAGCGTTACTGGGGAGAGCCCATTCCCCTGGTTCACTGCGAGAAGTGCGGGGTTGTGCCGGTGCCGGAGGATCAGCTGCCTCTGGTGCTTCCCGAGGTGGAGAGCTACGCTCCTACCGGGACTGGCGAGTCTCCTCTGGCCGCTATAGACTCCTGGGTGAACACGACCTGTCCCTGCTGCGGAGGGCCTGCCAAGAGGGAGACCAACACCATGCCCCAGTGGGCCGGCTCCTGCTGGTATTACCTTCGCTATCTCGACCCGGACAACGAGTCCGAGTTCGTGGGGCGGGACAAGGTGGATTACTGGATGCCGGTGGACCTCTATGTCGGAGGAGCGGAGCACGCTGTTCTCCATCTGCTCTACGCTCGCTTCTGGCACAAGGTTCTCTTCGATCTCGGGGTGGTTAACACCGATGAGCCTTTCCAGAGGCTGGTCAACCAGGGGATGATAACCTCCTTCGCCTATCAGAGAAAGGACAAGTCTCTGGTGCCGACCGACGAGGTCGAGGAGACCGGTCCGGACACTTTCGTGGAGAAGGATACCGGCGAGCCACTCGAGAGGGTCGTGGCCAAGATGTCCAAGTCCCTGAAGAACGTCATCAATCCGGACGACATAATAGAGAACTACGGAGCCGATTCCATGAGGATGTACGAGATGTTCATGGGGCCCCTTCAGATGTCCAAACCCTGGTCCACCCAGGGACTCATAGGGGTTCACCGTTTCCTCGACAGATTGTGGAGGCTGATGGACAGGCCTTTGGTGGACGACGAGCCTCCTGTGGAGCTTACCAGGGTTCTCCATCAGACCATAGCCAAGGTGTCCTCCGATACCGACTCTCTGAATTTCAACACCGCCATAGCTCAGATGATGGTGTTCGTGAACGAGTGTTTCAAGGCAGAAGCGGCCTATAGATCCCTAATGGAGCCCTTCGTTCTGTGTCTATGTCCCTACGCTCCCCATATGGCGGAGGAGCTATGGGAGCGTCTCGGCCATAAGCCCTGTGCCTCCCTTCAGCCGTGGCCGTCCTACGATCCCGAGCTGGTCAAGGAGCCGGAGATAACCGTGGCGATTCAGGTAAACGGAAAGGTCCGGGAGAAGATACAGGTGTCCTCCGATGTGTCCGAGGACGAGTTGAGAAAGGCCGCCATGGAACATCCTGGGATAGTCGGCCGGATCGAGGGTAAGTCGGTCGTGAAGGTCATAGTAGTGCCAGGTCGACTGGTCAACGTGGTGGTGAAGTAGACGGTGCCCCATCTTGTGATAGTAAGCGCCGCTGAGTCCTCTCAGCGGCGTCTTCTGGTGGAGGCGGTGGAAAAGGCGAGATCCGACGGCTACGATGTCCTGGGCTCGTCGGAGGAGACGGATTGGAACGGGCTTTTCGCCGACGCCATGACCGCCGGTCTGTTCTCCTCCCGCTCCGCCCGGGTGATAGAGAAGGCCGAGGCAATGGGGAAGTTCCCCGATTCCTTGATACCCTCCTTGGAGGGCAGCGACGCCGATTACAGATTTATACTCCTCTATGGTGGTGGTTACAAGAAGTTTTTTCCCAAGGATGCGATCGCTTCCTCCTCCGTCGAGGAGGCCGAGCAGGTTCCCTTCTGGCCCTCTCAGAGGACCAAGTGGCTTTTAGCTCGGGCACGGTCCCTCAGGATAGACTTAGAGTACGATGCAGCCTCCCTGATGGTCGAATGGGTAGAGGAGCCGGAGGAGCTTCTGTCCGTCCTGTCCACCTTGGGGAATTTCGCCGACGGTGGGACGGTGGACTGCGACATGGTCGAGAAGCTGGTACTGAACCAGGAGGCCAAGGGTATGCTCCGCCTATTGGACGGTTTCTGTGCCAGGAAGGCGGGGAAGTGTCTTCAGGGTTTCTTGGAGCTCAGGGAGACCGGGGATGTTATCCCCACCATGGCCGCCCTGCACAAAAGGGTTCGCTTCGCCGCCTATCTTTCACTGACAGGCGGGGGCGATGCTGTGGAGAAGGCCTTCGGCATGACGAAATATCAAGCGAGACAGGCGAGGGACGCTGCGGGCAGGTACGACCGTCAGGAGCTGAAGGACCTTCTGGCCGGGGTGATCTCCCTATCCATGGCGGAACGTACCGGAGCGGGAGAGGGCTGGGCCGGATTTGAGAGATTGGTCCTTCAGTCCATGTGAGGTTACGGAGGCATAAAAAAAGAGAGGATGCGAATTCGCAACCTCTCGGTAGGGTCCTCTCGTCGAGGATTTCGGTGGTTTTGCTACGCCTTTGCCGTGGCCAAAGTCTTGACCTTGGCTGCCAACCGCGCTTTGCGGCGGGCTGCGGTGTTTTTGTGAACCACGCCCTTGACGACGGCCTTGTCCAAAACGGACTGAGCCATGTCGAGCCTCTTTGCGGCCAGCTCCACGTCACCGGCGGTGACGGACTCGAGCACTCTTTTTACCGCGGTCTTGCACCGGCTTTTCCAGTAACGGTTGTAAAGACGGTTTCTCTCGGACGTACGGACCCGTCTCCTGGCGGACTGTTTGTTGGGCATCCTCGACTCACCTCCTTGGTAAAATCATGGTGTATTATACACGCTCGTCGAACATTGAGCCATAGGCTACTTTCGGGCGCAAGACAAGATTGTATCAGAAAACGACGGTGATTGCATGACCGATTTATTCGGCCCAGATGGGCTTTTCTGCAACAACCTCTCCGGATTCGAATATCGTCCTCAACAGGAGAGGCTTTCTCAGGCGGTGTTGGGCCTGCTGGAGGGGAATTCCGGTCGAATTTTGGCCGCCGAAGCACCCCCAGGAGTGGGCAAGACCTTTGCCCTGTTGGCTCCGGCCATAACCTGGGGCAAGACTACGGGAAACACGGTTTTAGTGTTGACCTCCAGTATAACCCTTCAGGAACAGCTGATAAACAAGGACCTTCCGACCCTTTCGAAGGTGCTGGGAGTGGAGTTTTCCTTCGGTTTGCTGAAGGGGAGGGGCAACTACGCCTGCATGAGAAAGGCGTCGGAGCTCGGGGACGAGGGGTTGCTTTCCTTCAACGACAAGGGGGAGGCTTCCGGTGTGATACTGGAGTGGCTGGCTCTGACCGAGGAAGGGGATCTGTCCGAGGTACCTCTGCCGCCGGGGCATCCCGCGGTGGAGCGGATAGCCGGCAGTTTTCGAGGATGTCTGGGGGCCCGGTGCCCCTACAGGGATCGATGTTTCGTCCAGAAGGCCCTTCGGAACGCTTCGAAATGGACCGTGGTGGTAGCCAACTATCATCTTTATTTCTCCTACGCTTTCGGAAGAGGAGGCGCTTTCCCGGTTCCGGCCCGTCTGGTGCTCTGCGACGAGGCCCACAGGATGCCGGAGGCGGCGTCCTCGGTCTCGGCCGTAAGCACCAGGATGGACGACTGGATCAGACATCTCAGGAGGGTGCCGTCTCCCGGCTTGAACGAACTGGGAGCGAAGACGGTGGGCTACGATCAGCAGAAGACGCTGGACGATGTGAAGTCCTTGAATCGGGCGGTAAGGCTGTTTTTCGAGAGGCTCGATTCCTCAGGGATAAAAAACGGCCTTTTCATCGAGCCTCCGGAGGAGTTGGTCAGGGAGGGACTCGACGTCCTGGACCTGGCGGCTCCCATTGTAGCAACCGGTCGTCGTTTTTCCTCCTATCTGGATGATCTGGGGCCCTCCGGCGAGGAGATGGCTAGGGATGGAGCGGAGTATCTAGCCTGGGTACAGGTACTGGACGAGATGGGACAGGCCTTTCGGTGGTGTCTGGACGTTTCGGACTATCCCGATTGGACTTACTGGAAGGAGGACGGCGTCCTGGCGAGTGCTCCGAGCAGGTGTGGCGATATCCTGCCCGGGGCTTTCGGAGGGGACGATCCTCCCTATATGGTGGCTGTTTCCGCCACCATGGCTGTGGACGGGCGTTTCGACTATTGGAGCAGGGAGACCGGCCTCGATCCGGACGACACTTTGCTGCTGGACTCTCCCTTTCCCCTGTCGGAGCAGATGGAGCTTTTGGTGGTCGATCTGGGAATAGCCGTGACTGACGGAAGATACGACGATCGGGTATGCAGGGTGGTCCGAAAACTATGCAAGGAGAACGGAGGGGCCTCCCTGGTGCTCTTGAGCTCCACCAGGTTGCTAAAGAGAGTGGGTGGCTACCTCAGACGTTGCAGTGAAGACGGCTACACAGTATTGATCCAGGGAGACCTTCCCAAGGTGGAGCTTTTACGTCGTTTTCGGGAGGACGAAAGCTCCGTCCTGGTGGGCACGGTTTCGTTCCGAGAGGGTGTGGACGTCCCGGGAGATTCTTTAACCCAGGTGATAATCGACCGTATTCCCTTTCCCCATCCGGACGATCCGATCCAGAGGGCGAGACGGGATCTGGAGGGGCCCTCCAGCTTCATAAAATCGGTTCTTCCCAACGCTAAAATGCATCTCAGACAGGCGGTGGGACGGTTGATACGTTCCTACGGAGATAAAGGGAGGGTTGCCGTTTTGGACGGAAGGCTCGTGTCTAGAAAAAATTGGAGGGTATTGGACAGCCTTCCGGAAGTGCCGATAAGAAAGATAAGAGTGGTCGACAGAGCTGTTGATCCCACCGGTGGAGTGTGATATATTGTCCAGGCTGGTTTTGATTCTATAGGGATTTTTGTCTTCACTAGATGGCAGGAGGTGTAACCATGAAGCAGACGTTTCAGCCCCACAACAGACCTAGAAAGAGAAAGATGGGTTTTCTCGCCCGTTCCAGCTCCCCCAGCGGCCGCAGGATCCTCGCTAACCGTCGCGCCAAAGGTCGGAAGCGCTTGGCCGTTTAACACCGGGGCCTTGGAGTTCAAGTATCCACCCTCGTTAAGGTTGAAGAGGGGATGGGAGTTTGACGCTGTTTTCCGCACCGGCAGTCGGCATAAAGGCGCGCTGGTGCGGTTGTTGTTTATCGAGGCCCCCGACGGAAAGACCCGCTTCGGAGTCGTTGTGGGCAAAAAACAGGGTAATGCCTGTGTCCGCAGTCGAGGGAGACGGGTGCTTCGGGAGGCGGCCCGCAGGCTGGCTCCCTGGGTTCGTCCGGGTTATTGGTTCGTGTTTAGCCTGTCCTACAAAGGGCTCGACGGCAACGCCAGAGACGTTTACGTAGATGTGTCCCGTCTGATGGAGCGCAAGGGTTTTTTGTCCTCCGACTGGCCCGGAATATCGTGGTGAAAATCCCGGCTCGAATCGCCGTTTGTATCATAAGGGGATATCAGATATTCATATCCCCTTATCTAGGAAGGAATTGTCGGTTTTATCCTACCTGCTCTCGATATGCTATGGAGTCCATAGAGCGTTTCGGCTTGATCAGGGGTGGTTGGCTGACTTTGTGTAGAATCGTTAAATGCGGTCCCTGGCATCCCGGGGGCTACGATCCGGTTCCAGAAAAAACAGATGGACCCGACTCAAGAGGAGAGTGAAAGTCTTGTGGGAAGCAGCTAGTAACGCTATGTATGGTCTCCTTTCGACCATCCACAATTTCGTAGGTTCTTGGGGCCTTGCGGTTATAGTTCTGACTTTGTTGGTGAGGTTGCTACTTCATCCTCTGAACCACAAACAGCTGGTCAGTATGCAGAAGATGCAGAAGCTTCAACCTCGGATCAAAATGCTTCAGGAAAAGTACAAGGACGACAAAGAGGGACTCAGCAGGGAGACCATGGCCCTCTACAAGGAGAACAAGGTTAACCCTGCGGCGGGGTGTCTCCCCCTTCTGGTGCAGTTGCCCATACTGATCCTTCTCTTCAGGGTCCTTATGAACTCCGATTTCGGAGGGGCCAGTTTCCTAGGCATCACTCTTGAAGGGTCCGTTCTTACCACCATGGCGGATGCTCTCGGGGTCGTGGCCGTCGAGGGCACCAACATCGGCTTTATGACTGTGGTCAAGGCCATAATGGCCAACCCAGCCGGACTGGCCTCTTTCGGTCTGTACGGACCCAACCTTCTCCTTCTCGGCCTGATCATATTCGTGACCTGGTATCAGCAGAGGATGTCTTCGACAGGAAATCCTCAGATGGCTATGATGAACTGGTTTATGCCGATCTTCATGGGTTTCATCTGCCTCAGCCTTCCCGGAGGAGTCATGCTTTACTGGGGGGCCTCGTCTTTCATAGGAGTGGGACAGCAGTGGTGGGTCCTTCACAAGACCTCTCAGGAAGGAAAACCCACCCTATACAAGGATAACCCGATGAAGTCCAAGGAGGATTAGTTTTCCTCGAAGGGAGGAATAAAGGGTGACCGAAGACTACAGAATAGTTCTGGACGTCAAGTCCGAGGAAGAAGCGATCGCACAGGCATCGGATATCTGGGAAGTCGATGCCGACAGATTGATAGTGAAGGTTTTGGACGAGGAGAAGGCTTTTTTCGGCCTTTTTGGAAGAAAACTGAGGGTCGAGGTTCGAATGGAGGACGACGATCCTGAGGTTTCCGAGGCTGATATCGACGAAAGTTCTCCGACGGAGGACGAGGAGATCTCCCCCGTAAAGGAGGATCCGGCTTCATGTGGGCCGAGCTCTAAAGAGGAGGTCGTTCGAAAGCTGATCTCCCTGATGGATCTCGATATCCAGGTCGACGTCAACGATCGCGACAGAATAAACCTCTCCGGTCCGGACGCCGGTATCGCTATAGGCAAATACGGCGATACGATAAAGTCCATGGAATATCTGGCCAACCTCATGGTGCGTCAGAGCTCGGGAGGTTCTAGGGTCAGGCTGGACAGCGACGGATACAGGGAACGAAGGGAGTCCTCTCTCAGCAGATTGGCCAACTCCGCCGCCAAGGATGCTCTCAGAAGCGGACGCACCGTATATCTGGATCCCATGACCAGTTGGGAGAGAAGGATCGTTCACATCGCCCTCAAGGACAGAAAAGACGTCGAGACCCACTCGGTAGGTGTCGACCCCGATCGTAAGGTCGCCATCCGCCTCACTCAGCAGGGTAGGAAAAGGCGAACCTCCGGGAGACGTTGATGCATCCCGTCTTATTTTATATCGGTTCCGTGCCGGTCCACAGCTATTACGTGCTGTGGACCGCCGGTTTGTGGATAGCCCTCTTCTGGACCAGGTCCAGAGCGGAAAAACGTTATCTAGTCGATCCGGACGACCTTCATCACGTTCTTATATGGAGTTTTATCGCCATGCTTCTCGGAGCCAGGATAGGCGGGTATTTCGATAACTGGTCGATCTATGCCCAGGATCCATCCAGGATATGGCGGATCTGGGAAGGAGGAATGTCCTCCATGCCTGCGGCTATTTCCTGCGGATTGGCGGGGATCTGGCTCTGTCGGCGTAAGGGGATAGAGGTTTGGCGTCTAGCCGAGGCCGCTAGCGTTCCCACAATGGCCTGTATCGCCGTAGGAAGGTGGGGATGCTTCCTGAACGGGTGTTGCCACGGTGTTGCCACCACCTGCCCTCTGGCGGTCAAATTCCCCAGGCTTCCCCTTCCGGTTCACCCTACCCAGCTTTACTATTCCTTCGGAGCACTGGCGATAGCCATGCTTCTGTGGTCTATCGAGGGACGGATAGGCGCAGGGGATAGAAAGACCCCTGTGGCGGTTCTGTGGCCCCTCTTGATGGTTCTCTACGGTGCCGAGCGTTTCTTTGTGGATATCCTCAGAGACGGGGACCGTATAATGGGTTTCAAGGTGGGGCAGGGCTTGGGTTTTTTGGTGGCTCTGGCCGGAATTCTCTGGCTTTCCAGATCGCTCTCCGTCGTGTATGTTCGTTCTCGAACTCAAAAAGGATAAAAAACACCTCCGTGATGTCGCGGAGGTGTTTTTTTATGCGAATCAATATTCAGTATATAGGGAATATTTGGCGTGCATTATTGAATATACTTTATACTGTATTTTGGAACGGGGCTTTCTTGAGATGCACGGTGAAAGGGAGTATTCTTAGATGGAGAAGTTTTTAACAATCTCAGAGGAGGGGGAATATGTCGCTCAACACGACAGAAGTCATCGCCAGAACCAGTGAGATCGTGTCTCCCTGGAAATCGAAACACGGGGGGCTGATCCCCATCCTTCAGAGCATCCAGGGAGAGTTCGGTTATCTTCCCATGGAGGCCTTGAAGACGGTTTCCAAGGATCTAAAGATTCCGGAGGCGGAGATCTACGGAGTGGCCACTTTTTACGCTCAGTTTCATCTGAATCCGAGGGGACGCCATGTAGTGAGGGTCTGCCGAGGAACGGCATGCCACGTCAGAGGAAGCCAGAAGATCCTCGACATGGTGAAGGAGATAACCGGTATAAACGAGAACGAGACCACCAAGGACCTGCGTTTCACCATCGAGCCGGTGGCCTGTCTCGGGGCCTGCGGTCTGGCGCCGGTCATGATGGTCGACGATCAGACCTTCGGACGTCTGGAACCCGGCAAGGTGCGGGAAATTCTGGAGAAGTTTGAGTAGCCTGAGAGGTGGGGGAATATGGCTAAGATCAAAAGCCTGGACGAGTTGCGCAGGATAAAGACGTCTGCCTCGGATCTGACCGCTGCGAGATCCAGCAATGCCGTGAAGGTCATAGTAGGGATGGGGACCTGCGGTATCGCCGCTGGCGCCAGAGAGGTTATGGACGCCGTTCTAAAAGAGATAGAGAAAAGAGGGCTTAAGGAGGTATCGGTGCAGACAACCGGCTGTATCGGTATGTGCCAGGAGGAGCCTCTTTTGGACGTGATTTATCCCAACAAAGGGAGAATCACCTACGGCAGAGTGACCCCGGAGGACGTCCCCAGGATAGTGTCGGAGCACGTCGTAAACGGTCGTATCGTCGAGGACCTGGTAATCGCCAGGGTCGACGACTAACGGAGGGCCGTCATGTATAGAGCTCACGTTCTCGTATGCGGCGGTACAGGCTGTACGTCCAGCGGATCCCACGGGGTTATGGACGGTCTTAAATCCGAGCTGAGAAAGCAGAATCTCGACGACGAGATTCTGGTGGTTCAGACCGGATGTCACGGTATGTGCGAGATGGGTCCTATCGTGGTCGTATATCCCGAGGGGACCTTCTACTGCAGGGTGTCCAAGGACGATGTTCCCGAGTTGGTAGAGGAGCATCTTCTCAAGGGAAGGACCGTCGACCGTCTTCTCTACACAGGAGAGGGCGACGTTCATGTTCCCCACTATAGCGAGATCCCCTTCTACTCCAAGCAGGAAAGGGTAGCCCTGGGCAACTGTGGCTATATCGACGCCGACAAGATAGAGGAATACATAGCCAGGGACGGTTACGAGGCCCTGGGCAAGGTCCTGACCTCAATGACCCCCGAGGATGTCGTGGAGGATATGAAGACCTCCGGTCTCAGAGGCAGAGGCGGCGGAGGATTCCCCACCGGTCTCAAGTGGAGTTTCTGCGCGAAATCGCCGGGTCCGAAGAAATACGTTATCTGCAACGCCGACGAGGGCGACCCCGGTGCCTTCATGGATAGATCCATACTCGAGGGCGACCCCCACTCCATCATCGAGGGCATGATGATAGGCGCCTATGCCATGGGAGCCGACGAGGGATATATCTACTGTCGTGCCGAGTATCCTCTGGCGATAAAACGTCTGAAGAGGGCCATAGATCAGGCGGAGGAGTACGGTCTTCTCGGAGAGAACGTTCTGGGAACCGATTTCTCCTTCTCTCTCCACGTGAAGGAAGGTGCGGGAGCCTTCGTCTGCGGTGAGGAGACGGCCCTGATGGGATCGATAGAGGGTAGGAGAGGCATGCCGAGACCTAGGCCTCCTTTCCCGGCGGTAAGCGGTCTCTGGGGTAAGCCTACCAACATAAACAACGTCGAAACCTGGGCCAACGTGCCGTCCATCATCCGCAGAGGTGGAGCCTGGTTCGCCTCTATGGGGACGGAGAAGTCAAAGGGAACCAAGGTTTTCGCCCTGACCGGAAAGGTCAAGCATACCGGTCTCGTAGAGGTGCCCATGGGGATAACTCTTCGGGAGATTATCTTCGACATAGGCGGAGGGATCCTCGGGGATAAGAAGTTCAAGGCGGTCCAGATAGGCGGCCCCTCCGGAGGATGTCTTACCGAAGAGCATCTGGATCTTCCCGTCAGCTACGAGGATCTGGCCAAGGCCGGAGCTATAATGGGATCGGGCGGGATGGTCGTCATGGACGAGGACAACTGCATGGTCGATGTCGCCAAGTTCTTCCTGGAGTTCACCCAGAGGGAGTCCTGCGGAAAATGCGTTCCCTGTCGAGAGGGAACCAAGCAGATGCTCCTGCTTCTCAAGAAGATCTGCGACGGTGAAGGGACCATGGAGGACCTTGTTCAGCTCGAGGAACTGGCCCATATGGTCAAGGATATGTCGCTGTGTGGGCTTGGACAGACCGCTCCGAACCCGGTTTTGACGACTTTGCGTTACTTCCGTCACGAGTACGAGGCCCATATAAAGGATAGAAGCTGTCCTGCCGGGGCCTGTCAGGCTCTCATTCGCTACAGGATAGATCAGGATAAGTGTAAGAAGTGTGGTCTTTGCGCCAAAAACTGTCCGGTCAACTGTATAGACGGAGATCGGAAGACCCAGTTCGTCATAGACGAGGATGCTTGCGTCCGTTGCGGTACCTGTTACGACAAGTGCCCCTTCGACGCGATCCTCAAGCTCTAGTCCCGGGAGGTTCGAACAGATGAGTCAAATTACCCTGACCATAGACGGAAAAATCTGTAATGGGTCGGCGGGGCAGACCATCCTAGAGGTTGCCCGGGCCAACGATATATATATCCCCACCCTCTGCTACCTAGAGGGGCTCTCTCCTATAGGAGCCTGCCGTATGTGCGTCGTAGAGGTGGAGGGGAACGCGAAGCTTCTCACGTCCTGTACCACTCCCGCCAACGACGGGATGGTGGTCCATACCGCGACGGATAAGCTGAAGGCGTACCGTAAGGAGATTCTGGAGCTCATGTTCGCCGGCAGAAACCATTTCTGCATGTTCTGTTCCCAGAGCGGCGACTGCGAGCTTCAGCGTCTTGCCATAGAGCACGGAATGGACAGCGTCCGCTATCCCTTCCTGTACGCTCCCTTTCACAACGATACCAGCAAAGAGACCATTCAGATGGACCATAACCGGTGCATCCTTTGCCTTCGTTGTATCAGGGTCTGTGCTGAAAAGGTCGGTGCCCATACCCTCGACCTGGAGAAGAGAGGTTGGAATACCAACGTCGTCGCCGATCTCGGCCAGCTTCTGGGACAGAGCGAGAGCTGCGTAGATTGCGGCGCCTGTGCTCAGGTCTGTCCCACCGGTGCTATAACTATAAGGGACTTCGTCTACAGAGGCAGAAGAAACGACTGCGACGACGTGGTGGAGAGTGTATGTCCCCTCTGTTCCATGGGATGCAAGATCAAGGCCTACGTGAGAACCGGAAGCGTCACCAGGGTCGAAGGTACCGAAACCTCGTCTCCCGACGGAGGTCAGCTCTGTTTCAAGGGGCGCTGGGAGCTTCCCAAGTCCACCGAGCGAGACAGGGTCGCGGTTCCCATGATAAGGGAGGGGTCGTCCTTCAGAGAGGCATCCTGGGAGGAAGCACTCGATCTGGTCGCGACCAAGATAAAGGGTTCTGCCAAGGACAAGGTTGGGGCCCTCGTGTCCGATCTCAGCTCCAACGAGGATCTCTCCAGCTATGCGGCTCTATTCAGGTACGGCCTCAGGCTTGGTAAATTCGACGTCTTCAACGGCGACGTATCCAGAGGCTTCCTAAAGGGTATGGAGCCGGTGGCCATGCAGAAGGTTCGTCCCTTTACAGCAGCTCACAACATTCTCGAGTCCGATGTCATAATGACTGTAGGTGCCGATCCTCAGAAAGAGGCTCCCGTCGTGGCCAGTTACGTGAGAGTAGGTGCCATAAAGAACGGGGCTTCCGTGATCAACGTCTCCGGCGACGGAGCGCCTTTCCCCGGAGTAACCGATTCCGATCTCAGGGTAGACGAGTCGGATATGGAGTCTTTCCTCGGCGGCCTCTGTGCGATGGTGGCCGATGTGAAGTCCGGCAAGGACATAGATACCTCGAAACTGGCCGATCGTTTCGATCTCGACGCGGCTTCGGTGTGCGAGGCGGTCAAGCTTCTGGCCGGTGCGAAAAAACCGGTTTTCGTGGTCGGTAGAAAAGCGGCCAAGTTCCCCAAGGCCGTTACCGCTGTGACCAACGTGGCCATAGTCTCCGGCGGGACCTTCGACGACGGGCTGGCGGTGGTTCCTCTGATGACCAGCGGCAACAGTCTCGGAACCCTTCACTCCATGCTGGGGCAGGAGTCCTGGCTGGGAGAAGGGGACCTGGACGTCCTGTTCGTATCGTCGACCGGACTGGTCGACGAAGACCCGGATACGCTGGATGCCATGACCAAGAGTCGTTTTACCGTAGTTCACACTCCTTTCATGGTTCATCCTCTGGTGAACATGGCCGATGTCATCCTGCCGGCACAGGCTTGGTTCGAGGTCGGAGGGCATTACTGCAGTCTCGAGGGAGAGAGCAGAAAGGCCGAGGTCATAGTGAAGCCCGGCGACGAGAGGCTCGGGGTAGACGAGGTCGTAAGCGGATTGGCCGAAAGGCTTGGCGTGACCCTCGACAGGTCTTGTTCCGTCGGGCCCTGCGAGAGCGTCTTCCTGTCCGATGTAGCTCCGGACAAGGCTAAGACCGTGGAACTGTAGGGGGGCTGGATCATGTCGAAACCAAAGGTCGCCACAGTATGGCTCGAGGCCTGTGCCGGATGCCATATGTCTTTTCTCGATATCGACGAGAGGATCGTCGATCTTCTGGACAAGGTCGAACTGACCTCCTGTCCTATAACCGATATAAAGGAAATTCCCAAGGTAACGGTGGGGGTTATCTCCGGAGCTTTGGGCAACGATGAAGAGGTCCACATCGCCCGGGAGATGAGGGAGAAGTGCGATATCCTGATAGCCTGGGGAGATTGTGCGGTTATGGGTGGTATCAACTCCATGAGGAATTTCATGAAGCCAGAGGAGGCGCTGGAGGTGGGGTACAAGGATACCCTCAGCACGGTAAACCCCGACGGCGTCATTCCAGGGGAAGATCTTCCCAAGTTGCTTCCCATGGCTATCCCGATAGACGACGAGGTTAAGGTGGACGTCTATATACCGGGATGTCCTCCCGATGCGGACACCATTCTTTACGTTTTCCAGGAGATACTGGAGGGGCGCATCCCCACGGTACCTGTGGACATGATGCGGTACGATTGAGGAGGGGAGAATCATGCCCAAAGAGAGAAAGACCATCGTCGTAAACCCCATAACCAGAATAGAGGGGCACGGCAAGATAACCGTATATCTCGACGAATCTGGTAACGTGGACGAGACTCGTTTTCACGTTACCCAGTTCAGAGGCTTCGAGGCGTTCTGCAAGGGCAGGGATTTCAGGGAGATGCCGGTGATAACTCCCAGAATATGCGGAATATGTCCGGTTAGTCATCATCTGGCCTCCGCCAAGGCCTGCGACGCCATACTGGGGGTTACGATAACCCCTACGGCCCACAAGCTCAGGGAGCTGATGCACATGGGACAGATAGTTCAGTCCCACGCTCTAAGCTTCTTCCACCTCTCCAGTCCCGATCTGCTGTTCGGATTCGACGCCGATCCTGCGGTGAGACACGTCGGAGGAGTCGCAAGGGATTTCCCAGAACTGGCCAAGAGAGGAATCTTTATGAGAAAGTTCGGCCAGGAGCTCATAAAAACCTTGGGCGGCAAGAAAATTCATCCCTGGCACAGCATTCCCGGTGGGGTCAACAGGAGTATCAAGGTAGAGGAAAGGGATCTGTTCCTCAAGGGCCTTCCCGAGCAGAAAGAGGCCATAAAGGACACCATCGAGCTGATCAGGAAATATCTCGAGGATAACGGAGAGGAAGCCAAGAAGTTCGCCACCCTCGAGAGCTCCTACCTCGGGTTGGTGAAGGGCGGAAAACTGGAGCTTTTCGACGGCGACATTCGTCTTCGCGGTCCCAGAGGGCGGATCACCGACGAGTTCCCCGACGTGGAGTATCTGGATCGCATTGGAGAGCATGTCGAGCCCTGGAGTTATCTGAAGTTCCCCTTCTACCGTTCCCTCGGCTTCCCTCAGGGAAGCTACAGGGTCGGTCCTCTTGGAAGGGTCAACGCCTGCGACGATTTCGCCACCCCGGAGGCATCCAAAGAGCTCAAGAGATTCCGGGAGCTTGGAGAGGACGGCATGGTCCACTACACCATGTATACTCACTATGCCAGGTTGATGGAGGTCCTGTACGCTCTGGAGCGTATGGAAGAGCTGCTTTTAGACGAAGACATCACTGGCAGCGATCTCAGGGTTTCCTCCAAGGGACTTCAGCCGGAGGGTATCGGGGTCATAGAGGCTCCCAGAGGAACTCTCATACACCACTACCAGGTGGACGAGATGGGGTCGGTCAAGGCGGTCAATCTCATCGTGGCCACCGGTCATAACAATTACGCAATGAACAAGGGCGTCGAGATGGTCGCCAAGGAGTTTATACACGGTGCAGACGTCAAGGAAGGTGTCCTAAACAGGATGGAGCATGTCATACGTTGTTATGATCCCTGCCTCTCCTGTTCTACCCACGCTGTCGGCAAGATGCCTTTGAAGGTCTCTATAGTGGACGGAGAGGGCAGGGAGATCCGAGAGATCTTAAAGGGTTAGATGAAGGTTCTTCTTGTAGGGTACGGCAACGAGTTTCGTCAGGACGATCGAGTAGGTCACGTCCTGGCTCCGAGGATCGCCGAGTGGCTCGGTGGTCAGGGAGTGGATACGGAGCTATGGCTTGGAGCCCAGTTACTACCCGAGTTGGCCGACGACATGACGTCGGTGGATCTGGCGGTTTTCGTTGACGCGAGTACGGTGGAGCTGCCCGGGGGATTCTCTTTCGACGAGATAGTACCGGACCCCTCTTTGGAGGGGTTGAACATACACTCCATGGGGCCGAGTTGGTTGTTGTCCCTTATGGACGATCTAGGTTATAGGAAACCGAAGACTCTTTTGATATCTGTGACCGGCGTTTCCTTCGACTTTAGCGACGATATAACCGACGAGTGTTCCGGTTTCGTCGATTCGGCGGAAGCGGCGTTCAAGGATTGGTGGGCTCAGGCCTAACTTGGTTCGTTTTTTCGGAGAGAGGGAATATTCCCTCTCTCTTTTTTCTTGTTATGCTGTCACGGAATGCATATAATGAACTGGGTTGTCGATTAGATTGTTTTTCGAGCCTAATTGAGGGGGGTTTATCTGTGAAACGAATAGTGGTAACCGGAGGACTGGGACAGATAGGGACGGAGCTGATCCGCCGACTCAGGAAGGAATACGGCAACGACTGCGTATTGGCAACGGACGTGAAGGAAGAGGGATCGGATCGTCTTGGCGAGGGGCCCTTCGAGCTTCTGGACGTGACTGACGGAAGCAAGCTGAGCGAGCTGGTGAAGAGACACAGGGCCGACACGGTGCTCCACCTAGCCGGCATACTCTCGGCCAACGCGGAGAAGAACCCCCAACTGGCCTGGTCGGTGAACATGAACGGTCTCTACAATGCCCTGGAGGTCGCCCGTCAGGAGAACTGCTCCTTCTTCTTCCCCAGCTCCATAGCGGCCTTC